>JAPOYS010000028.1 GCA_026706455.1 Chloroflexota bacterium
GCGAGCCTCGTAGGGGCGACCAATCTGGTCGCCCGCTGCCGCTGCGACTTGTGGCTTTGGGCGACATACCATGTCGCCCCTACAAATCGTTGCTTGAGTGAAATTTGCATTACTTTCTTGGTGTTACTTCCGCGTCCTCAGTGTTGAAAAATTCCCAGGCGTCATTGCGCGGGATTCGGGCGGCCGCTCGCCCGACGTCCCATCTCTTCCTTGTACCAGCTCTCGCGTTCTTCATCGAACTTCAGCACGCGGAAATGCTCGGCGTAGGCGACGCCGACCATCTCGCCGCCATCGCGATTCGCCTGCAGCAGCCACTTCTTGGCGCCATTCTCGAAGTCGGCGCCGGCGCCAATCTGCGAGACATGCGCGCTGAGGGAAGCCATCTTCAGGTCGATCGTAGCGCTGATGTCGTGGTAATGCGTCGGCTCTTGCGTCAGGTTCAGGTATAGCTCGCCAACCTTGTGCGGCTCGTAGCCTTCGGCCAGCAATTCGGGAAAGATCGGCCGTGTCTCGGCGCTGGGGAAGACGGCGTATACCGACGCTTCGCCCGCCGCCCGGTGATCGGGATGATTGACATAGGCGCGATGCACGAAGACCGCTGTCGGGTCCTGGCAGACGACGCGGTAAGGTTTGGTCTCGCGGATGACGCGGGTGATGTCGCGCCGCAGCTCCAGCGTGGCTTGCAGGCAGCCATCGGGATAATCCAGGAAACGCAGATCCTGAACGCCGACGCGCGCGGCCGCTTCCAGCTGCTCGGCGCGGCGCAGCGCCACCAGTTGCTCGCGGGTTGTCTCGGGGTCGTTGCTGCCGGCGCCGCCATCGGTGATGATGACGTAGGTTACGGTCGCGCCTTCTTCGCGAATCCAGCGCGCGACGCTGCCGGCAACGCCGAATTCGATGTCGTCGTGGTGGGCGGCGGTGACCACGATATGGTAGGGCTCGTCGCGCCGCGGGATGGCTTGCAGTTTGCTGTAGTCAATGGGCATCGCTAGTCCTTTACCCTGTCTGTCTCTTCAACCTGGACGCGCCGGCTGGCAGTATATCACAACGCATGAACAAGCGCGGAGACTGCGATACAATATAGTTGCGCTAGTATGTCGCAGTCGCTACTGCGATGGAGGCAGCCATGAAGCAAGCAGCGAGCGTCAAGAAATCCGGCAAGACGGACCGCGAGCGAATCGCGGAAGTGGATCTGGATTCGCTTTCCGAGCGGGAGTTGCGCGAACTCTACGAAGAGATCTTCGGCGAGCCGAGCGATGAGGAGATTGCCGCGGCTCTGCGGGAAGCGGAAGCGGAATTCGAGGCGGGCGACTATAGTCCGACGCCGCTCGCCGCCGATGATGATGACGAGCCCTATCGCGAGCCGACCAAACGGGAAAACCTCGAGAGCCTCAAGCAAAGCTGGAAGGGATACCTGGCGGGACGTGTGCTTACAGAGAAGCAGTTCCGTGATTACCTTCGCGTAACAAGCAAATAAACGATTCGCCGATGCCAGTGCGATTCAGGTATTTGGAAGACTTCGCCAAAGACTTTGCCCGCCTGCGGAAACGTTATCGGCGGATCGAAGACGACCTTGCGGTGCTAGAGGCGGACATGCAACATCGGAACCTACGCGGTGT
The DNA here is from genome assembly GCA_026706455.1 of Chloroflexota bacterium. Taxonomy (GTDB): domain Bacteria; phylum Chloroflexota; class Anaerolineae; order Aggregatilineales; family Phototrophicaceae; genus UBA6055. Next base: position 1,620 of record JAPOYS010000028.1, read on the forward strand.
TCATATACCGGGGTTCGGCCTTCCGATTTACAAGGTACGTATGGCGAATCGGTCGGCAGGCCGCGGCAAACGGGGTGGCTTTCGCGTCATATATTATCTTCAATCAAGCGAATCCATCTTGTTTATCCACATCTACACCAAGTCTGACAAGGATGATGTAAGCGCTAGTGAGCTCTGGCGGAGAATCGGCAATCTCGATTAACGTGGCGACCAGCGGCATATCCGCCACAATCCACATTCTCAACCGCCGCCGCAAGCTTTATCATTGCCGCCATTATTTCGGGAGTTGTCCCCCATGCCGCGTCATGTTCGGCTTTTGCTTTCGGTCTGCATCGGGCATCTGACAAACGATGTTTTCGCATCCATGACGCCGGTGCTGCTGACTTTCCTCGCCGCCGGCATCTTGCCCATGAGCAATATCCAAATCGGCTTGGCCGTCAGCATGGCGCAGTTGCTCGGCGCGATCACCCAGCCCTGGTTCGGCATCCGCGCCGATCGCACCGGCGGGCGGCTGCTGGGTTCTCTGGGCTTGGCGCTTCACGTCGCCATGTTCACGTTGGGCGTGATGCTGGCAGCCGCCACCCGCCAGTACTGGCTGATGTTCATCCCAATCGTGCTGGCGCCAATCGGCAGCGGCGCCCTGCACCCGGTGGGCGCGCTGCATGCGGCTGAAGCCGTGCCGCGGCGCTCGGCTTTTAATATGGCGCTCTTCTTTTTGATGGGGCAGACGGGCTTGGCGCTGGGACCGGCCATCGCTGGCATTCTGCTTGAATGGGCCAATCCGGACCTTCTGGGTCAGCTGGGGCGGGCGGTTGGCTTCACGCATTTTGGCATTCAGGACAATCTCACGCCAATCATCCTGCTCTGCGTGATCGCGCTGCCCGGCGTATTCTTGATGGCGACCAGCATCCCGCGCCGCCACGAACATCATGCCGAACAGAACAAACGAAAGTCAGAGCGGGAAAATGGCGAGGGGCAGAAGCTGCCGCTATTCGCTTTTCTGGTCCTGGGTTTGATCGTGCTGCTGCGCGGCTTGGGGCAGCAGGGCTCGGTCGCTTTTGTGCCCGTGCTCTTCGAGCAGAAAGGCTGGGACCCGGCCGCCTACGGCACGATCACCAGCTCGTACTGGATCGCGTCGGCGGTTTCGGGTTTGATATTCGGCCGGCTGGCCGACCGCTTTGATCGCCGCCTGGTGATGATGCTGAGCATGCTGTTCTCGGCGCCGGCTTTCTTTCTGTTGCCGGCATACGAAGGCGCGTTCGCATTCTTTCTGGCGATCGCGGCGGGCGGGCTGTCCGGTGGCGCGCACAGCCTGATCGTGGTGATGGCGCAAGACTTGATCCCCATGCGCAAGGGTTTCGCCTCGGGCGCGATCCTCGGCTTCATCTTCGCCACCGGCGCCATCGGCTCGCTGGCGATCGGCTTCATCTCGGATCAAATCGGCCTGGCGCTGACCTTCCAGATCGTCGCCCTCATGATCGCGGTCGCCGGCGCGCTGAGCCTGCTGCTGCCGCGGAAGGCGCGGTTCTGACGCAGGAATTGTCGCGCAATTAGAATCTGTAGGGGTGTTTCGTCGAAACGCCCAAAAGTATTCTTGTAATGACGGGCTTCTCAGCGAGACGCCCCTACACGATCCTAAATCTATGACCTCAGTAGAACCAATAAAGTAATGCAAATTTCACTAAAGCAACGATTTGTAGGGGCGACA
>JAPOYS010000111.1:0-4719 GCA_026706455.1 Chloroflexota bacterium
CGCCCATCGCCGCCACGATGTCGTCTTCGAATTTCTCGCGCGTGATCAGCATGTCGTCTCCATCCGGCAGCGGCATCACGTAGCCGCCGGCGCGCCCGCGCGAGACGATTGTGATCTTGTGCACCGGGCTGGTATTTTCCAGCAGGTGGAAGAGCAGGGCATGCCCCGCTTCGTGGTAGGCGACTTTCTCTTTCTCTTCGGGCGTGATGACGCGGCTGCGGCGTTCGGGTCCCATCACCACGCGCTCCATCGACTCTTGCATTTCGCTCATGCCGATGGATTTCTTGTTGCGGCGCGCCGCCAATATGGCCGCCTCGTTGACCAGATTCTCCAGGTCGGCGCCGCTGAAGCCGGCCGTGATCTTCGCCAGCGCCTCGACATCGACATCGCCGGCCAGCGGTTTGCCGCGCGAATGCACCTTGAGGATTTCCTGCCGTCCCTTGACATCCGGGTTGTCCATCACCACTTTGCGATCAAAGCGCCCCGGACGCAGCAGCGCCGGATCGAGGATATCAGGCCGGTTGGTGGCGGCGACGATGATGATATTGGTGTCGTTGTCGAAGCCATCCATCTCGACCAGAATCTGATTGAGGGTCTGCTCACGCTCGTCATGGCCGCCGCCCAAGCCAGCGCCGCGATGACGGCCCACGGCGTCGATCTCGTCCACGAAGACGATGGCCGGCGCTTCCGCCTTGGCGCGCTCGAAGAGATCGCGGACGCGGCTGGCGCCGACGCCGACGAACATCTCGACGAACTCCGAGCCGGAGATGCTGAAGAAGGGCACGCCGGCTTCTCCAGCCACCGCCCGCGCCATCAGCGTTTTGCCCGTGCCCGGCGGACCTACCATCAATACGCCTTTGGGCACGCGCGCGCCCAGCCGAATGAATTTCTCCGGCTCTTTGAGGAATTCGACGATCTCCTTGAGATCCTCTTTCGCTTCTTCAGCGCCAGCGACATCTTTGAATGTGACCTGCGGCCGCTCCATATCGCGGGAGACGCGCGGCTTGCTACGGCCAAAGCTCATCGCCTGATCTTGCCCGGCGCGCATCGACCGCATCATCCGCCACAAGAACCAGACGATGATCAGGATCGGCACGACCCCCAGCAGAATCTGGAAGATGATATGCGGCGTGTCATCGCTCGGATGCGGCACGAAGTTCACATTCGCCAGCGCCGCGTGCGAGACATCGAGCGCGTCCATGAGCTCGTAAAAGCCCGAAAATTGGCTCTTGTAGGCCGTCTTGGTCGTTTGATCAGTGTAAATGACTTTGAGCTCGGTGCCGCCGCGTTCTTCTACGCGGTCCACGCGTCCGCGACTGATGTCGGCCGCCAATTCATTGATCGGCAAGCCCGCGCCCGCTTGCATGGATGCCCGACCGTTGAATACCAGCAGAAACATCGCCAGGACGATGACGCCCAGCACGATCCACATTCGCTGCGAATTGGGATGGCCGAAGGGCGACTTCCAACCATCGCTGTTTTTCTTGTTATCTTTCCCGCCCTCAGTCACGTGTTTGGGCGGCTCTGAGCGGTTGTTCATGTACGAATCTCCGTCATTGAATATAGGGCGGATAGCGCGTTATGTCGTTCCGCCTCAGTGATAAAGACCCAGCCGCGGCGCAAATGGTGATAAATTGGGCCGCCATTTGCTAGCGGACATAAAATGAGCAATGAGTGCGTCCGCTGCAAAATAGGCTTTGCCAAATCATCAAATGGTTGTAATGGCGACTCTGTGAGTCGCCCGCTGAAGCCGCTGCACGAAAGGCGGGCGACATCATATTTCGCCCCTGCACTACAAAGGAAACCCGGCTTATATCCAGGCAATTCATCACAGACCTGAAGCCTTCACCGGTGATTATTCGCCCCAATTCCATTATCATTGAAGGCGACGCGTGATTCATCACGAGAGTAGCATGACGACCCTCAAGATGACCGACCGTACGAACGAGCAATGGATCGCCGCGCTGCGGCACAAGGGCGAGGCGGCGCAAAGCGACGCCCTCGAGGACTTGCGGACGCGCCTGAAGCGCAGCATCTATTTCTACCTCAGCCAGGACCGCAGCGATCTGCGCGGCTTGGCGGCGCATGAATTGGCGCATCTGGCCGATGACCTGGCGCAGGACGCCACCCTGCGCGTGATTGACAACCTGGATAAGTTCCGCGGCGAGAGCCGCTTCACCACCTGGGCGACCAAGATCGGGATTCGCCTGGCCATCAGCGATCTGCGGCGCTCGCGCTACAAAGACTTCAGCCTGGATGAACTGACGGCTGACGGCGACCTGCTGCCGATATCCGAGCGCTGGTCGTCGACCGCGGCGCCCACGCCGGAGAAAGTGGCCGAGCGCGATGACGTCCGCGACAAGATCGAAGCGGCGCTGAAAGAAGCGCTGACCGAGCGGCAGTACCAAGCGCTGGTCGCCGTCGCCCTCAAGGGCATCCCGATGGATGTGCTGGCCGAGCGCATGGGCACAAACCGCAACGCGCTCTACAAACTCATCCACGACGCGCGCCGCAAGCTCAAGACGCATCTGGAAGCGCAAGGCATCTCCACCGAGTATATGATGAATCTGTTCGGAAATTGACATCCGCGCAAACATGGATTTGTAGGGGCGACCAACCTGGTCGCCCGTTGATTGCCTAAGGTGTTGGGCGCGGGCGACTTGATAAGTCGCCCCTACATTTGTCGATTTGAGGCCATTGCAATGTAACCGAGAAGTTAGGGCTTCCGCGCCGTCAGCGTGCCGAAGCACATCTCGTCGCTCGTGCCCTCGCCCCAAACCACATAACGCGGATCATCGGAGAGCGAGTTATCCCAGATGCAGCTGATCCGCAGGACATTGCCATAGGAAACTTGCAGAGGCTCGACAAAATAGTAATCGCCTTGCCAGTGAAAATCCCAACGCGGGATGTCCAGCAGCAGCAGGGGCGCCTCGCTCTCCGGGTTCAGCTCCAGACGGAAGCTGCGCCCCAATTCGTGCATGTGGCCCGAAACACCGTAGAGTGTGAGCGTCTCGTTGATCGGATAATCACAGTAGCCGATTGCACGATCGCCGGTGTTCGTGGCATAGTCCGCCCGGCTTTGACCGCACTCCCGCAACAGATAATCGGGTGTATAGCGCGCGTCTTCCCCATAAAGTCTGGCGACGCGCTCTATCGCCGCTTCCCGCTCGCATTGCGCTCCCTCAGCGCCGGCGGGGCAGGGAATCTCCACCGGCGCCGCCATTGCGACAATCATGAGTTCGGCGAGTTCACGCTCAGCCGCTTCCAATTGCAGAACGACTTGGCTCTGATCCGGCTGACGGCTGGTCCACAAATTGTAGTGCATTTCTACGACGATCTGCTGACCCGGTCGGATGAGAAAGCCAGTGCCTTCAGGGGCGATGACCGGCGAAGCGCCCGGCGCCCAGCCGCCAATCGCATCGCCCTCGATGGATAAGCCCGTTCCCCCATAACAGGGCCAGCCCGGGCGTCCATCGGCATAGTTGCGCCTTTGAACTGCGCGTTTAGCCTCTTCATCAAAGAGATACACGATATTGTGGTGCGCCATCTCCGCCACATCGGGGATGAATTCAAAGCCGGTGATGTACCGCGGCGAATCAATCTCCAGCGGCAAAGCAAAGCAGCGATAATCGTCCAGCACATCTGGGTCTGGCGCGTATGGCTCCTCAAGCTGCAAGATCAGGTCTGCCCGAACCTCGACCAATTCGAAGCCGTCACTTGGCGCGGGCGCGTACTCAGCCGGATCGCCGAGCTCGGCGCCAGCGTCAGCCCAGGCGGCGATGATAGCTATCTCCTCGTCGGACAGGCTGCGGTCCTGCTTCAGCGGCAGATTTGCCCGCGAAGGCGGCCAAGGCGGCATGATGCCGTTGATAACATGGAACTTGATATCGTCCCCCGCCCAGACGACATCTTCCGCGGCGGTGAAGGGGGCGTAGGCGGCGATCCGCCCCTCCGAATGGCAGGCGACGCAATTGGCTTCGATTATCGGGCGTACATGCTCATGATAAGTGACATGCTCGGGTAGGGAGATGCTGCTGACCGCGACCGATGCCCCGGCGTCATCGCTGTGATCTTCATCGCCGTGCGCCAAAGCGACGGAAGCCCTCGCAAGAACCAATACAAGTATCAGGCAGAGCCGCATGATTTCCCTCCCGCCAAGCCATTTTTGTTGTCGCCATTGACAGAATTTTAGCCCAAGCTGGATTAGAATCATACTAGTTTGCAAGCCCTGACGAAACTCGGTCTTCCGTTGCGGCCAGGGCGAAACGATGAATGCGGGAAGCCATGTCAAGCAGGCGCTGGTCCATTGTTGTTGGCATATTGCTGCTCGGCGCGCTCGTCCGCGGTCTGCATATGACTGAGCGCAGCTTCTGGATCGACGAAGGCTTCTCTTTCTTTTTTGCTTTGGCTCCCGACCTGATGGCGACGCTGGCGCGCGATGTGCATCCGCCGCTTTATTTCGCGGGCTTGCGTCTCTGGAGCGAAATTGCCGGGGACAGCGAACTGGCGCTGCGCTGGTTTTCCCTGCTGCCGTCGATGTGCAGCTTGGCATTCGTCTACCAGATGGCAATCGAAGCAGGGCGCTGGCGAAAGTCGAAATGGGGCGGATCGGCTCCCCCCCCCCCCCCCCCCGGGGCGGGGGCGGCGGGCCGGCGGTGCGTCCCACACACTTATAGGGCGGAGCCCCCCCACAATCCTAGCGCGCGCCGCCCCCGCCCC
>JAPOYS010000111.1:4729-29225 GCA_026706455.1 Chloroflexota bacterium
GAAAGGCGAAATGGGGCGGATCGGGTCCCCCCCCCCCCCCCGCTGGCGATGTTGCTGCTGGCGCTGGCTGATGTCGAGACATTTATGGCGCAGGAAGCCCGGCAATATACCTGGCTGTCGCTGCTCGTTCTCGTCAGCATGTTGAGCCTGGCGCGTTGGTTGCGCTGGCGGCGGTGACGGTCTCTGGTCGGCTGGGCAGTCGCCTCCATACTGATGCTCTACACGCACTACATCGCGGCTTTCGCGCTCGCGGCGCAATGCCTCTATATCACGATTTGGACGCGCGGCAAGACGCGGCTGCGAGCCTGCGCCGCCTTGTTCTTAAGCCTCATGGCGCTGGCGCCTTGGCTCATCGTCATCGGCTGGCGCCAAGTCGAGAATCGCGACGCCCACATGGCTTGGGCTTTCGACCTCACGGGCGCGCTGCTGCATGAGATCGCCGTGAATTATTTCAGCGGGCAATGGGCGCTGATGATTGGCTTGCTGGCGCTCGGCAGCGCCACCCTCGTTTACCGGCGCGACGCGAGCCTTACGCTGCGTTTCGATCAGCTCACGCCGCTGCTGCTGCTCTGGCTGATCGCGCCATTTTGCCTGACGATTCTGGTCAACGAATTCCTGCCATTTCTGCAGCCGCACCGCCTGAACCAGTGGACGCCCGCCATCGCGCTACTGATTGCCTGCGGGCTAGCCAACATCCGCCAGCCAATCCGCGCCTTCCTGGTTGCTGTCATCGTCATCTATGGCATCACGCAGATTGAGTTCGGTCGCGCCCAGCCGGATTGGCGCCATATCGCCGGCTTGACTACGCGATACGCCGTCGCCGGCGACTTGATCTTGTCCGATATCGCCAGCGGCGATTATCCGCTCGCCTACTATCTTCGCCGTAAGAGCAGCGCGCCTCCCGCCCTTGACTCCGGCGTTCGCTACGAAGCGCTGCAACTTCAGCGCGCTTACGAAGCCTCCACCTACGAAGCCTGGCTGCCCCGGCTCCTGGATGCGCAGCAGACGGTCTGGCTTCTTCATTGGTCGAGCGATAGGAGCGCCTTCAATTGGCTGGCGGAACTCGATTTCAAACGGTCGGCGCATTATGCGCACCGGCACGACGGCGGCGCCAACGGCGAATCTCTGATCCATGTTTACCGTTACGATCGGATCCCTGAGGTCCCGCCAGCAGCGCAGTTTGCCAATGGCATGATTCTGCGATCAGCTCGCCTTGATCAGGCGGACCTGCGCCTCGATACGCTTTGGGAAACGGCGCGTCCGCTGGGTCGAGACTACCTGCTGTCGGCGAAATTACTCGACGCGAATGGCGTTCTGGTCGCCCAGCACGACAGTCAGCCGCAGGCCAACCAAAGACCGACGAGCGGCTGGCAAGTCGGCGACCCAATCTACTCGCCGCAGGAAATGCAAGCGCTCGTCCGGTTAGCAGCGGGAAATTACCAGGTCATCGCGCAGGTCTATACGATCGAAGCGGAGGGCTTCCGGAACGTGCTGACGGCGGACGGGAGGGAATTTGCGCTGGTCGAGGAGATACAGCTCGGGGCGACGCCGTGATCGCGCAATCGCCGGCTAACCCAGCGGACGCCCGCCATCGACCGCTATGATATCGCCGGTGCTGAAGCGCAGATGCGTGATGGCGGCGTAAACAGCCGCGGCCACATCTTCCGCTTCGCCGATGCGCCCCAGCGGCGTCTTGCCCTCCTGCTCGGCGATCAGCGCCCGCGGCATCTGCTGCGCGTATTCGCCATTCACCCAGCCGGGCGACACCGACAACACACGAACTTGCGGCGCCAGCGCCCGCGCCAAGGAGCGCGTCATACTGTCCAGCGCGGCTTTGCTGGCGCAATAGGCGACGTTGCTGCCGACGCCGGTGCGCCCGGCGATCGACGAGATATTGATGACCACGCCGCCCTCGCCCGCAGCCAGCAGCGAATGCAGCGCGCGGATGGACGCGAAGGCGCCGCGCCAATTGACGCGGAAGATTCGGTCAATCGTCTCGTCATCCAGGCTCGCCAGATCGGCGTGAGGCACCGCTCGGGTGATGCCGGCGTTGTTGACCAGGATGTCCAGCCGGCCGTACTTTTCGGCGATGGCGGCCGCCAGCTTTGCCTGTGCCTCGCTGTCTTCGACGGGCGCGCGCAAAATCAGATGATTGCCGCCCGCCAGTGAATTGGCCGCCGCCCGCGCCTTGCCTTGATCGCGGCTGTAGGTGATGACGATCTGCGCGCCCACAGCCGCCAGCCGCCGGCAGATCGCGCTGCCGATGCCGCCGCCGCCGCCCGTCACCAGCGCCACATGTCCTGTCAATTCGCTCATTCAATCGCCCTTATGTCGCGCATTGACGCGCGGCTCAGTATGAGCGCAGCGCCGCCGGCAGATGATCGACGCGATTCAAATAATGCAGAATCGGCCGCCGGCCATCGTAGTCAATCCGCGTGATCGCGGTGTTGTTATGATAGTAACGCATATCGTGGGGTCGCGATGGCAGTTGCGCGAAGATCGCCTTCAGCAAAATATCCAAAAAACCGGCGTGCGAGATCAGCGCGACCGACTCATCATTTTCGCGCCATTCCAGCAACTGTTGCGCCACCTTGATGGCGCGGTAGAAGCTGCGCGCCTCTGGCTCGCGTCCCAAATCCGCATCATACCAGCCGCGTTCGCTGACGGCTTCCGGCAGATCGTAATCGGGGAAAGCCGCCTGGATTTCCGAGCGCTTCAGGCCGCTGAACCCGATATCATGTCCGTTCCGCCGCAGGTACATGCCGTACTTTTCGTGCAGGTCAGGCCAGACGCGCGGCGCCAACCCCAGCGCGGCGGCGACTGGCTCCGCGGTCAAGAGCGAACGATACATGGCGCTGGTATAAAGGCGCGAAATGGCGTAGGGCTGCCCATCCATTTGCATGCCCGTCGCCAGGTGCTCGGCGAGCAGGTCGCGTTGTTGGCAACCCAAGGGTGTCAGCGCCGGATCGACCTTGCGGCGGTGGATCGCATCCGGCGTCAGCGCATTGTTTTCCGATTCAGCGTGGCGAATGAGGTATAAATGCATTCGCGATTCCAGCTCCCAAGTAGATGATTTCGCTAGCTAGGGATTATAGGGCAATTCGCGCGAAACGTAAGCCGGTGATTGGCAGCGGATTGGTTGATTGTGGCCTGGGCGCGGTCGCAACGCTGGTCTGCGCGCCATCACCCGGTTACACTAGCGACGAATTACGGCAAGGGCAGCGAGTTTCGCGCATGAAAAAAGTCGTAACGTTAACACTGAATCCGGCGCTGGATGTCGCCACAAGCATCGGCTCGGTCGCGCCCGAGATCAAGCTGCGCTGCGCCGCGCCTGCCTTCCATCCTGGCGGCGGCGGCATCAACGTATCGCGCGCCATCCATTTCCTCGGCGGCCAGTCCAGCGCGGTCTACGCGGCTGGAGGGCATATCGGCGCGCTGCTGAAGCGGCTGCTGGACGAAGAGGGCATCGACAATCACCCGGTCTCCAGCGCCGGCATCACGCGTGAAAGCCTGGTGATCTATGAGGAGAGCACGGGCTTGCAGTACCGTTTCACCATGCCTGGTCCCGCGCTGGAAGCCGACGAATGGATCGCCTGTTTGGAAACGCTCTTTGATTTGGAGCCCGCCTATATCGTCGCCAGCGGCAGCTTGCCCCAAGGCGCGCCCGTTGAGATCTACGGCGAGATTACGCGTTACGCCCGCGAGTCGGGGATCCGCGTGATATTGGATACAACCGGCGACGCGCTCAACCGCGCGATCGGCAAGGGCGTCTATTTGCTGAAGCCCAACTTGCGCGAGTTGGAGCGTTTCGCTGGCGAGAGTTTAGCCGGTGAAGCGCAGATTCGCGCCGCTGGCGAGCGCTTGATCGCCGAAGGCTTGGCTCAGGTCATGGCGGTCTCGATGGGAGCGGCCGGCGCCCTCCTCATCACGAGCGCGGAATGCCTCCATCTGCGCGCGCCGATCGTGCCGATTGCGAGCAAGGTCGGCGCGGGCGACAGCATGGTCGCTGGCATCGTCCTGGGTTTGGCGCGTGGGTTCGCGCTCATTGATGCGGCCCGCCTAGGCGTGGCGGCCGGCAGCGCCGCTGTGATGACCGCGGGAACGCGGCTCTGCCGGGGAGAAGATGCTTGGCGACTCTACGACGAGGTTGCCGTTTCGTAATCGACGGCGATCATCAAAGGTCAGTTCAGTTGACAATCAGCGAGGATTTTCCCCATGTCCACCATTCGAGCGCGCAATGTCAATCACCCCGATCATCGCGAAAACCTCAAAGAGGAGAAGTACAGCATCATCCGCGAAGCCATGCTGGCGTCGCTGCCAGACGATTCCTGGATGCCCTTCAGCGAGCTCGAAGCAAAAGTGCGCGCCTATCTGGACGATAAGAGAACGCCAGCGGCGCTATTCCCCAAGCCTGGCTCGGTCCGCTGGTATTGCAAAGCGGTGCAGCTGGACCTGGAAGCGCGCGGCGAGATCGAGCGCCAGCCCAAGAAATCGCCGCTGCATTTGCGAAAGCGCGGCGTCGATTCCACCTAAGCGCAGTCGACTTCGGCCCGCGCCACCGGGAGCGCGCTATCCCAGACTCGCCGCCATTCATCGAGATAGAGCGCAGCGATGGTCTCGTTGCGGATGACCACGATGTTCTCGTCATTCCGCTCAGCCGCGCTCTTGGAATAATTAAACGAGCCTGTGATCACCGTGTGCTCGTCAATGATGATGACCTTGTGGTGCATAACGAAGGGGCTGCCATCCTGCCGCATATCGGCGCCGGCGCAATGCAATGCCGGCAGCTGGCTCCAACTGGCGGTGCTGTTGCGCTTCTCGAAGATACCTTTGACGATGAAATCCCCCGCGCGCTGGTCATCCGCCCGTTTTAGAATCGCTTCCGACAATTCTTCCAGCGAAAAGACGAAAGCCAGCAGGTGAATCGAACGCGCCGCCGCTTCAATCTCCGCGATCAACAAACTGACCTCGTCGGCTTCGGGCGCGAACATGATGTTGACGTCTCCGGCGCCAAGCGCGAATGTGAAGGCTCCGTCGTCCGGCGAGCGGGGTCCGAATTGGCCGCCATCAAACATCTCGTCAAACTCGGCTTGATAAGCGCGCGCCGCCGCCGCGCTTTCCATGACGAGGATATTGTTGTTGTTGCGATAGACGCCGTTGACAGTGTAATTCAAGGAGCCGGTCCAAACCCGCTGACCGTCCATGATCATGAACTTGTTGTGCATCAGTCCGCTGCGCCCATCATCGCGCAGGGCTACGCCAGCCTGTTGCAATCGGCGAAGCGCGTCGTTCTTCGCGTCATGCAGGCCATGTTCATCATCCGTGACGATGCGCACCGCCACGCCCCGCCGATGCGCCGCCAGAATCGCCTCGTACATCGGCTCGCTGTTCAGCTCAAAGGCGGCAATAGCGAGCGTCTTGCGCGTCTCCTTGATGTCGTTGATCAGCGCCATTTCTATGCCGCCTGCGTAACTCTTCTGTTCGGCGCCGGGATCCGGCTCGTTGAAGTAGACGCGCCAGCCCGCGCCGATGAAGCCGCGGCCGAATTGGAAATGCGCTTCTTCCGCTGCCGGCTGTTCTCTTGTTTCAGCGCGCCGGGACGCGCCCTCTTCCAGCGGCGGGCGCCACAGCGCCTCCAGCGCGAGGGCGGCCAGCAAGATGAGCGGGAAGCAGCCGACGACCGTTGTTATCAGCGCTCGCCCAATTTTCCGCCGAAAGCTGCGTGCTCCGTTTCGCTGCATCATCTCTCGCAACCGGTTTGCCGCTCGCTCGCCACTTATAACCGAGTCGCAGGCAATTTCGCAAGCCGGCGTTAATCAGGCGGCCCGTCCATGTTACAATGTCGCCGTTTGGCCGACAGCGGGATAGCGCTTGAATCGCCCCTTCCATGTCAATTCTTTCGGCAAGCAATTTGAGCAAGTATTACGGCGCTGATGAGCTGTTCAGCGAACTCAGCCTTGTCATCAACGCTGGCGCGCGCATCGCCCTCGTTGGACCAAACGGGGCGGGGAAAACCACGCTGGTTCAAATCCTCGCGGGCATTGACTCGCCAACCAGCGGGTCGGTGAGCCGCGCCGGCGGAACGCGGCTGTCCTTCTTGCCCCAGCGTCCCGAACTGACGGGTGACCACAGCCTCTGGCAAGAACAGTTAAGAGCCTTCGCGGAATTGCGGGCGCTGGAGCGGAGACTGGCGGAGATGGAGCAGGGGCTCGCCGAAGCCGACTCCGGCGACGCCGCGCTGGAAGCCTACGGTCAGCTGCGGGCGGACTTCGAAGGGCTGGGCGGCTACGAGTATGAGTCGCGCATTCGGATTGTGCTCAGCGGGCTGGGTTTCTCAGCTGACGAATACGAACTGCCGCTGCCGGCCCTATCCGGCGGCCAGAAAACGCGCGCCGCTCTCGGCCGCCTGTTGCTGGAGGCGCCGGATCTCCTGATCCTGGACGAGCCAACCAATCATCTGGATATCCAGGCGATAGAGTGGCTGGAGGAATACTTGGCGTCGTTCGCGGGCGCGGTGCTGGCTGTCAGTCATGACCGCTACTTCATCGATAAATTCGCGACTGCCGTCTGGGAAATCGAATACGGGCGGCTGCGAACCTACCGCGGCCAATACAGCGACTACATCAAACAGCGCGCGACCCAGCGCGAGACCAGGCGCCGCGAGTATGACGCGCAGCAGCGCTTTCTACAGAAGGAAGAGGAGTACATCCGGCGGCACATGGCTGGGCGGCGCACGGCGCAAGCCAAGGGACGGCAGAAAAAGCTGGCGACGATGGCCAAGCGCGGCGCCATATTGGAGAGCGCTCCGCGGGGACGCCAGAAGATGTTCCTGGAATTGAGCGATCATCTTTGCAGTGGTGATCGAGTTATCAGCACGCGCAACTTGCAAATCGGATATGACGCCGAAGCGCCGCTGCTGAGCGCGCCTGACCTGTTGGTCACCCGCGGCGAGACGGTCGCCATCATCGGCGTCAACGGCGTCGGCAAGTCGACCTTGCTCAAGACAATCTGCGGCGATCTGCCCGCCCTGGCTGGCGAGATTCGGCTGGGCGCCAAAGTGAAGATCGGTTTCTTCGCGCAAGCCCACGAGAGGTTGAACGCGGAGCTGGCGCTGATCGACGAGATTCGCGCCGTAAAGCCGCTGCCGATATCGCAAGCGCGCGACTGGCTCGGCCGCTTCCTGTTCAGCGGCGATGATGTCTTTCGGCCCGTCTCGTCACTCTCCGGCGGCGAACGCGGACGGCTGGCGCTGGCCAAGCTGGCTTTGCAGGGCGCTAGTCTTCTCCTATTGGACGAACCGACCAATCACCTCGATAATGATAGCCAAGAGGTTTTGCAGGCGGTGCTGGCGGATTACAACGGGACGATCCTCCTGGTCAGCCATGATCGCTACTTGATCGACGCGTTGGCGACGCAGATCTGGGAACTGAAGCCGGGCCAGTTGAAGGTGACGGACGGCGACTATCAGCTGTATCTGCGGCAGCGCAAGCGAGAAGCGCGGCGGCAAAGCGCGATCAAAATGACGACGGGCCTCCGCGCGCGCAAGCAAGGCGCCGCCTACCGCGAAAAGGTGCAGGGCTTAAATCCCTTTGAAGTCGCGCAGCATACCTCCGCGCTCGAAGATCGGATAGAAGAACTGGAAGCGACGCTTGGCGAGATAAGCCGTCAATTGGATGAAGCCAGCCAAGCCGGCGACGCCGGCGCTGTGGGCGCGTTGGGGCGGGCCTACTCAAATGCGGAATCGGAACTGGAAGCGGCGCTGGAAGAGTGGGGCAAGTTCGTCAGCTAGCGCCAGACCGCTTCCCTTGCGCCTGCGCAGGCGCCGCCGCCGGTGTATTCTATGCGTATTCTTGGAAGCTGAATTCGGTTTGAAGTAGACAAGAGAGGAGCGGCGACTTGGACATTACCTGGCACGGTTATAGTTGCTTTCGCATCACCGAGCGCGGACACACCTCTGTGGTGACCGATCCGTATCAGCCAGCGCGGGAGCTGGCAAACTGGCGATTGAAAGGCGATCTCGTTACCGTGAGTCACGAAGGGGCTGCGCGTCACGCTGCCGCTATCCGCGATCAAAAATATGTGATCGCCGCGCCCGGCGAATATGAAGTCGGCGAGCTCTTCGTCACCGGAATCGCGCTTCACCAACATGAGCCCGAGACAGACAACGCGCGCAAGAATGTCGCCTATCATTTTGAGTATCCCAACGGCTTGAATGTCTTGCATTTGGGCGTCTTGCATCAAGTGCCGGATCAGTCCATCTTCGAGGGGCTGGATCAGGTGAACGCGCTGCTGCTGCCAGTCGAAGACGCCCTCGTAGCCGGCGACAAGCTGCCGGATCTGATCAGCGTGATTGAACCGAACTATGTAGCGCCGATGCAGCCATTTGGGCTCAGCGAGGCCGAATTCGCGGCGGCGGTCGAGAGCTTTCGCAAGGCCGTGGGCGCCAGCGACGTGGAAGTCTCGGATGCGCTGCGGATTACGCCAGCGAACCTGTCAGAACAGACGCAGGTCGTACAGCTGCGCGCCAACTTCACTCCGGGCTGAGGAGATTCAGGCCCATTTGCAAGATATTTGCGGTATAGTAAAGATGCTTGGGCGATCGACTAGACAGGCGCTGACTCATGCCGAATGGTAACGTCAAGATACTCATGAACTGGGATATCAAACCGGGTTTGGATCAGGAATACTTCGAGTTTGTCATGCGCGAGTGGGTGCCCAATACCACCAAGCTGGGGCTCACGCCAATCGAAGCCTGGTACAATGTCTACGCCCGCGCGGATATCCCGACTATCATGGCGGGCGCCATCGCCGAAGATGAAGACTCCATGCGCCAGATTATCACCAGTGCCGATTGGGCTGATCTGCAAGCCAAGCTGATGGAATACGTCGAGAACTACAGCCACAAAATCGTGCGCGTCACCGGCGATTATCAACTGTAGTTCGCATCCGCTAGCCGAGCCGGTTTCCCGCTTGCATCGCTATCGAAGCGCCAAATTGCAGGGGCGACTCTGTGAGTCGCCCGCTTTCAAAATGAATCTGTTCGGGCGACTTGATAAGTCGCCCCTACACAAATTGGCGGGGAATGCGCGTTAGCCGCCCATCGCCGCGCGCAGCGAGTCGCAGGCTGGGCAGCCGCCGCCGGGGCGCACAATCGCATAGCCGGCTTGCGGATCGGCGCTCCAATGCGTCGCATCGACATTCCAGACGATGTACAGGCGTACGTAGCCGGAAGCGCGCAGCCGATGCACAGCGCCCGCCAGCCAGGCCGCCTGCTCGGCCAAGGAATTATCCGACGCCCAGGCAAAGCCGCCCGGCAGCGGGCCGTAGCCCTCGCCGGTCAGATAACCGAGCTCGGTGAAGCAGAGCGGCTTGGTGGGGAAGAAGTTGCGATACAACTGCATCATGCGCGGCAGATACCAGGAGTAATGCCCGGAGCTGCCGACTGGCGCGCCGCTGGTGACATCGGGCGCAACGATGCCGGCGTTATAGTGCACGCCGACGCAATCCATGTAATTGGCCGCGCCCGCCGCCGCCATCTGCTGCAGGTAACAGTCGTCGTCGCCGCCGCCGGGCCCGCAGCCCTGGAAGAAGCCGGTCGGCGCCGGCGCGCCGCTGATGACCATCGTGCCTGGATTGGTTGCCTTAATCGCATTGTAGGCGGCCGCGAGCATTTGCGTGTAGTTGTGCCCGCTGATCTGCCCCGAGGGCCATTCGCGGTCGATATTCATCTCGTTCCAGACTTCAATGGCGTCAGCGCCGCCGCGCGCCAAACCCGCCACGAAGTTGGCGAATTGCTGGTAGAAACCGCCGGGATTCGCGGCGATCTGATTCTTGTCGCCGATGACGCTCAAGAGCACTTTGAAGCCATTGCCATGCGCGCTGTCGATCAAATGCTGGAATTGGCTCACCGGTTCGCCGTGCCACTTCACCTGCCGCTTGACCCAGGCCATGCGGGCATTCTTCATGTGGCCCGGATGCGAGAAGCTCAAAGCCTGACCACCCAATTCAAAGCCGCCCGTATTGGCGGTGCTGGGCGGAGGCGGGCCCGCTGCCGGTTGCTGCGGCTGGGTTGGCGGCAGCTCTACCGGCTGAGGCGCCGGTTGCTCGGGCGGGGGGGCTGGCTCGGGCGGCGGCGGTGGAGCCGGCACGATGAGCACTTCACCGACGCGCAAGACATCCGGATTGGTGATGCCGTTGAGGCGCGCCAATTCGATATACGTGGTGTTGAACTGGGCGGCGATGACCGACAGTGAGTCGCCACGCTGGACAGTATAACTGGCGGTAGCTGGCTGCGGGGCGGGCGCGGCGGCCGGGGCTTGCGGGGCCTCGCCAGACGCCGGTATCGTTAATTGATTGCCCGCATGAATGATGTAAGGCGGCGCGAGGCCGTTCGCTTGCGCGATCTCTTCCAAACTGCGGTCAAAGCGTCGCGCGATTTGAAACAGGTTTTCGCCCCGCTGCACAACGTGTATCTGCTGTGCCATGACGGCGACGGAACCAACTGAAAGCAATGCGATTGCTGTCAATAGAATTAGCAGTAGACGGCGCATCTTAGCTCCTTGCCTATACGGATTCGCTATTGGATTTCCAAATCACCGCTTCAGTCTAGCATGGGACGGCGAAACACGCTGAAGCCAGGCGGCGCATTATTTCAGCGATCGCCGCCGCCTGGCGCTAATTGGGTTTCGGTTTTTGACGAAAGCTTGGCTCGCCTAATGTCCGACTTCCATGCCCGGGTCGACCAGGGGCAAGCGCGGGTCCAGGCTCGTCCAGGTGTCTGGCGCCCAGGCGTAATCGGGATCGTCGCTATGAGCGAATTCACGCGTCGAGCCGGCCAAGAAGTTTAGCGTATAGGTGGCCGTGCCCGGCGCGCTCACCATCGAGTAATAGCCTTCAGGCATGAGGATGATATCGTGCTGCCGCGCCATCATGGTCACATCCGATCCTTTGTCGGCGCTGTACACCCGCTGGTAGGCGTAGCCGGTGGGCCGGTCGAATTTGAAGAAGCTGAAGCGCTTGAGCTGCGCCTCCAGCACCACTCCCTTCTCATCGGTTCGGTGGGTGTCGTGCTTGTGGGGCGGATAGCTGGACCAGTTTCCGCCCGGCGTATATAGCTCATAAACGAGCAGCTTGTCAGCTGGAAAGCCGCTTCCGATCACGCGGCTCATCTGTCGCGAGCAGTTGCCGCCGCCCAACAACAACAGCTCAACATCGCCGGGCTTGATCAGCCGGGGCGGATGTTCCTTCTCGGTCGGCGCCCAGCAAGAGGCGAACTCAAAGTCGTCAGTGATGGCTTCAATCTCGAACTCGGTCTGCGGCGGCAGATAGAGCGCGTAGGGCAAGCCGCAGAAGACGTTGTCCCGCCTTCCAACCACTTCAAAGTCGCCGCGGTTCGTCCGGATATTGCAGCGGCCGCTCATGATCACCGCAACATATTCAAAGGCGTCGATGGCAATTTCAAAGGTGCGCCCTTGGCCCAACCGCAAGGCGGCGAAGTTCATGGCGTCCCAGCCGGACCGCTTGGCGTCCAAAGCGGCGAAAGCGCCCTGCCGGCCCGCGTCGGCGGATGGAATATGCAAGGTCTCGGCGGTGAACAGCGTCATTATGTCTCCTCGGCGATAGTCTGTAGGGGCGTTTCGCCGAAACGCCCGCACCTATTTGTGAAACTGCGCGGGCGACTCACCGAGTCGCCCCTACAGCTTAGGTCACTAGGCCGCGTGTGACGCGCATGAACATGTGCTCAAGGTCTTTTTCTTCTTCATTGAAGCCGAGCAAGAGAATGTCGCCCTCGAAGAGCCGCCGGCTCAAGGCGCCGAGTTCTTCGTCATTGCCGGCGAAATCAAGCCGAACGCGCGCGCGCCCGTTCTTGGGCGTGATGATCTCGGCGGCGACGACCGTCCTGAGGCCGCTGGCCAAGCTTGTCACCGACTCCGCTTCTTTCGGTCCCATCACCGTGACGATAATTTCGCGATGCGCCATCAACTCCAGTTTCAGTTCATCGATGCTGCCCTGCATGATGATCTCGCCCGCTTCAATGATGCCAATATGCGAGCAGACGTCTTCGACATCAGCCAGGATATGCGAGGAGAAGAAAATCGTCTTGCCCATATTCGCCAACTCGCCCAGCAATTCGCGGATTTCAACGCGCGCGCGCGGGTCTAGCCCGGATGCGGGTTCGTCGAGGATGAGCACCTGCGGATCATGCGCCAGCGTGCGCGCCAAAGACAGGCGCTGTTTCATGCCGCGGCTGAGCTTGTCGACCATCTCTTCGCGTCGATGATGCAGGTCCACCAGTTCGAGCAGATCGGCCACCAATGGCTTGCGTTGGTTCTCCGGGATATCGTAGCAGGCGGCGAAGAAATCGAGGTACTCCCAGACGCGCAAATCCTCGTAGACGCCGAACTCATCCGGCATGTAGCCGATCGCGCGCCGCACCGCCCGTCGATCCTCAAGCACCGAGTGGCCCGCGACCCAAGCCTGACCCTGCGACGGGCGCGTCAACGTGGTCAGGATGCGCATCGTTGTCGTCTTGCCAGCGCCGTTTGGACCGACGAAGCCATAAATCGACCCGGCCGGCACTTCCAGCGAGATGCCGCGCAAAGCCTCGAAGCCGCCGAAGGATTTGCGCAGGTCCGCCGTCTGGATGATCAAGTCCATCAACTCTTCCTTGGTAGCGCCGCGCGCCTAGTTGTAGCGCCCGGTCTGCTCAACGCGAATCCTGCGTACGCGCGCCGTGCCCAAGCCGCCTTCAAAATGCAGCCGCAGTCGAACGGCATTGCCCGGACCCAGATAGGCGTCCGGATTCGCGAACTCCAGCTCCTCGCCATCGCGAAAATCAAAGGTCTCGTACTCCTGGCTGTTCCAGTTGTAGAGCTCAGCGCCCAGCGACAGGGCGTAGCCGCCGCCGCGATCCACCTCGACGCGCAGACGCGTAACCTCATCCATCGCCAAGCCGGGCAAGGGATGAAAGAGAAACTCGGCGCCCTGATCTTCAAACAGGCTAAAATTGTCCGTGCCGTTGTCCGTGATCCCTTGGCGATCGAGCGTCAACCAGGTGAAGTATTCCGATGTCAAGGTGGCGGTCTCGGCCGGCAGTTGGATTTCGACATCCAATTCGATGAGGTAGAGGGTCGTGTCGATCGAGCTCCAGCCGGCGCCGCGGATATCCAGATCGCGCGCCCAATCGTCGCTCCAGCCAGCTAGATACAGGCTCGTGCCGCGGGCATCGGAGTTGAACTGATCGACCATGAAGCTGGCGAGGAAGGACTGTTCGCGCGCCGCCTGCCTTTCCCTCACCGATTCGGCGCGGAAGAAGGCCCGCGTCCGCAGGTAGCGCTCGCCCTGCACGTGCTTGATCGTTATATTGCGGCCCGTGCCGGCGAATGGCGATTGCGAGATCGTCCGCGCCGACACTTGAAACTCCAGCGGGTTGGGCTGCGGCGGCATATCCGCGATTTCGCTGCGCAGTTGATCGCCGCCCAGCGCCACAACATCGCCAGGCGCGAAGTCGCTTTCGAGCCGATAGGCAAAGCCCGGACCCAGAACGGCGGCATCGCGCAGGGTAATCTCGCTTTCGTTTTGGATTGCGCCTTGATAGACGCCGATCATGCGGCCGCTCTCCAGAATGTCAAAACCGAGTGCGAAGGCTCCGCTGATTGGCGGCTTCGCGATACGCCCGCTCGCGCTGAAGTTGGCGAAAATGCCGCCGTCAATCGTGAAGTCGCGCGCGCCGAAGGACGCCGCTTGCGAGATCTCGGTCGCCGTTTGAATCGTATTGCTGGCGAAGATGCTGCTGGGGGTGGTGGCGCCGGCCACCGCCAGGAAGCGCTCCTCCGGCAAGACCAGCGAATAGGTCGCGCGCCGCGGCGAAAGCAACCCGATAAATTGCTGTACCTGGGCCTCGTCGCGATCAGTGAAAGACTGCGCCATCGTCGTGCGGCTGACGATGATCTCAGCGCCGCGCAAGCTGAAGCCGACCGTCCAAGCGATGCCGGTGAAGAGGATGATGAAGACCGGAATGGTGAACCAGCCCCAGCCGTTCCGCCGCAGCCGCGAGAGCACAAAATAATTCAGCGGTCCGATAAGCGCGATGTAAGCGGCCAGAAAGAGGCAGAGCGTCTGCATCGGCGGCAGCAGATCGACGCCCGGCAGATTGGCGATGGCGTCCGCGCCCCATTCAGGCCGTGTGAAGCCTTCGCGCCAGGTCGGATGCGGCGCGCGCGTCGCCAGCAGCTTCACCCACAAATCCTCCAGCCGCTCCCAGCTCGCCAGCGGTTCCAGCGTCGGATCGGCCGCCAGATAATCGACCAAGCCCGCGCCCAGCTCGCGGCGCAGCAGCAGCGGCCAGCCATCTTGCGCGACCAGCGTCTCGGCTTCGTCAAGCGGCGCGCCGACGGTGACGATGGTTCGCTGGGCCAAGGGTGCTCGGTCGCCGGTGAAGCGGGCGAGCGCGCCCAAGTTGTCGATTGCTTGCCCCCCAGCGGCAGTCAGCGGCGCAAGATCAGTCAGAGCCGCCAGCGTATTGAGCGCCGCCGGTCCGCCGCCGATGATCAAGTGTCCGCCAGCCTCAACCCAGTGACGCAGCGCCCGCCGCTGGCTGCTGGATAGATTCTCACTGTCGATGTTGACCAGCATTATCATATCAACCGATTCAAGCGAGAGGCCATTGTCTGGGATATCCTGCGTTCCCCAGAGCGCTTGCTCGGCTCGGAAGCCGCCAATATGCAAGCCGGCCAGGCTGGGCGGCGCCGCGCTCGGACCGGTTACGACGACATAGAGTTTGTCTTGCGGGCTTAAGTCAACTAGCGCGACATCGCGCGAGGCGCGCACAATGCCGTCCTCGTCGATCAACTCAACGCGTATCTGGTCGGGGAATGTTCGCGCCTGAATATTGAGCAATGCGGATTTGGCGGCGCCGGTCGGCAGGTCAATCGGCGTGCTGAAGGCGTTGCCCACGACGATGCCCGATGTCTCCGGGCGCAGGACCAATCTTCCCGTCACCGATTCGCCGTTGTTGTTCAACTCGATGCGAATTGGCGTCCATTGCTCCGGGCGAAAGAAGGAATCGAAACCGACATCAACCGACATTTCAATGACATCGCGGAAGTCGCCTTGCGCCGCGATGGGGGACCATTGAGCTGCCAACAGCGAAATGAAGAACAGAAGAATGAGGCGCGCCAGCGGCCGCGTCATGACGATTCCTCTCATGGGATTAAAGCTGCCGTCTATTGTAACATGCCCCCGCGCCTTGTCATGTGCTGGGTTCATGGCCGCGCGCCATTACGAAATGCGGGGCGAGTCACCGCCGTCGGTCAGTGTCTACGCGACCTCGCCCCTACGAGCTGAAAATTACCCTGCGTCTTCGACTGGCTTTGCGCTATAGTAACTGCCGCTGGCTGGACGAATTAGGCATGGAGGATCAAGATATGGTGTATCAGGCGGCCGAGACTCGCTACGACGCGATGGAGTATCGGCGCGTGGGACGCAGCGGATTGCTGCTGCCGGCCATCTCATTGGGCATCTGGTGGAATTTCGGCGGCGTCGACAGGAGCGAGAACGCCCGCGCCATGCTGCGCAAAGCCTTCGACCTCGGCATCACCCATATCGACATCGCCAACAATTATGGTCCGCCGCCCGGCTCAGCCGAGGAGACCTTCGCCCAGATATACCAGACGGACCTGGCGCCCTACCGCGATGAGTTGGTCGTGTCGAATAAAGCCGGCTATCGCATGTGGCCCGGTCCTTATGGCGAGTGGGGCTCGCGCAAATATCTGATCGCCAGTTGCGATCAAAGCTTGAAGCGCTGCGGTCTGGATTATTTCGACATCTTCTACAGCCATCGGCCCGATCCTGATACGCCGCTCGAAGAGACCATGAGCGCCCTCGATCACATCGTGCGCAGCGGACGCGCGCTCTACATCGGCATCTCAAGCTATAGCGCGGAGCAAACGCGCGAGGCCTCGCGCATCCTCAAGGCGCTGGGCACGCCCTGCTTGATTCATCAGCCGCGCTACAACATGTTTGATCGCCGGATTGAAGAAGGCGGTTTGCTCGATGCGCTGGCTGATGAGGGGATCGGCTGCATCAGCTTTTCGCCGCTCGACCAAGGCATCCTGACGAACAAGTACATCAGCGATGTCCCGGCTGATTCGCGCGCGGCCAAACATGAATGGGGCGACCGCCTGGCGCAAGATAAGCTCAACCGGGTTCGCCAGCTTAACGTCATCGCGCGGGACCGCGGCCAGAATATGGCGCAGATGGCGATCGCCTGGAACCTGCGCCACCCGGAGATGAGCTCAGCGCTGATCGGCGCCAGCAAGCCCGAGCAGATCGAAGACGCGCTCGGCGCGCTCGACAATCTCGATTTCAGCGCGGATGAACTGGCGCGGATAGAAGCGATCCTGGAGGCGGATTAACGTACCTCTCTGTTTGCTCTTTCTTGGTACGCTGTCAACGGGTCAGCCACCGGCTGACCTCTACAAACGGCTTTCGTGGGGATTGTCGTAATGACCCTGCTCGTCATCGATCTTGGCAGCTCATCGGTCCGCACCCTGCTCTTCGATGATGACGCGCGTCTGATAGTCGGCTCAATCCGCAGCCGGCGCTACGATTTCGCCACCGACCGGACAGGTTGCGCGACCACCGACGCCGATGAATTGCGAACGCTGGTGGAGTCCTGCCTGGATGAGGTATTGGCGCAGCCAGCGGCGGCCGCGATTCGAGCGGTCGGCATGGCCGCCTTCGTCGGCAATTGGCTGGGCTTGGATGCGAGCGGCGCCGCCTGCACACCCGTGTTCACCTATGCGGATACCCGTGGGCGGGGGGAGATTCCAGCCTTGCTGGGGGCGCTTGCGGACGACGCCGAAGCCTATCACCAGACGACCGGCTGCCTGCTGCACCCGGCTTATCTGCCGGCGCAATACGCATTTCTTCAGCGAGCGGATCCAGCGGCTGAGCGCTCGATCCGGCGCATCACCGATGTCGGCGGTTACTTGTACCGCGTCTGGTTTGCAGGCCCCGCCCCCATGAGCCTGTCGGTCGCCAGTTGGTCGGGCTTGCTGGCAAGCGCGCGCCGTGACTGGCATTGGGACTATGCGCGGCTCTTGCTCGGCGACAACCTGGCTGAGAAGCTGCCGCCGCTGGCTGATTTCGACGCGGCCCAAACAGGACTGCGAGAAGATTACGCCGCCCGCTGGCCGCAATTGCGCGATTGCCCCTTCTTCCTGGCGCTGGGCGACGGCGCGGCCGCCAATGTCGGCTCGGGCGCAGTCGATGACAGCCGCATCGCCCTGACCATCGGCACGACTTCGGCGCTGCGCGTCGTCAAAGATATTGAGCGCGTGCCCGCGGGCTTGTGGCGCTATCTCGTCACAGCGGACATGCCGCTTGTCGGCGGCGCCACCAGCGAGGGCGGCAATGTCTATCAGTGGGTGATGGAAGACCTGCTGCTGGCGGGCGTCCAACTGGAAGCGCAGCTCGCCGCGCGCCAGCCGGACGCGCATGGTTTGACCGTCTTGCCCTTGCTGGCGGGCGAACGGGCGCCGGGCTGGCGATCAGAGGCTCGCGGCACAATCCATGGCCTCGGCCGCCACAGCAGCCGGCTCGATATCTTGCAGGCGCATTTGGAGGCGGTCGCGCTGCGCCTGTCCATGATCTTTGATTCGCTGGCAGCGGAGGCCGCCGATGTGATGGCGGGCGGGGGCGCGCTGCAGTCGTCGGCCGCTTGGGCTCGCATGATGGCCGACGCCTTCAATGCGCCGATCCACCTGCTGGCCGATGCCGAGATCACCGCGCGCGGCGTCGCTCTGATGATGCGCCGCAGCCTGGATGGAGTCGCGCTGGATGCCGAGCAGCCGGCCATCGAACGCGTGATCGAGCCTGAGCCTGAACGCGTCCAGCGATTGCAGGCGGCGCGCGAACGACAGATTGACCTATACCAGCGTCTCTATGCTTGAGGGTCCTGCGAGCGGAGGAACTCGGCAAATCCGGCCACCTCCGCCGGCGAGTCATTGCAGCCGCAGATCAACAGCACGAGGCGGTCGTCTGGGGACAGCCTGTCGCTGATCTTGTCAGCCGCCGCCAGCGTACTAGCGGCCGCCAATTCGGGCATGAGCTCTTCGTGCTCGATGAAGTACTGCTGGGCGGCGATCATGTCCATATCGCTGACCAGGATGAGGTTCTCCAAATGCGCGCTGCAGAGCTCGAGCGCCGTCTGGCTGACGAAAGGCGCGCCCAGGGTTTTCGAGAGCGACGCCGGGGTGATATTCACCAGCTCGCCGGCCGCCAGCGATCGCTGCATTGTCGGCGCTGTATCGGGCTCGACGCCCCAAATGCGAACCGCTGGCTTAGTCGCTTTGATCGCCGAGATGACTCCGGCGATGAGCCCGCCGCCGCCGATGCTGACGATGATGTCGGTAAGCTGCGGGCAGTCTTCCATGATCTCGAGCCCGACGATGCCGTTGCCGGCCACCTGCTGCCGATTGTCAAAGGGGTGCAGGTTTGCGCGCCCGCGCGCCACCCATTCGTCCGCCCGGGCGAAAGCGGCGACCGCGTCCGGCAGCAGTTCAACGCTGGCGCCGTATTCGCGCGTGGCCTCAATCGATCCCGGGGGCGCGTTCTCCGGCATGCAGACGATGGCGTCCACGCCGAGAGCGCCGCTGCAATAGCCGACCGCGCGCGCGAAATTGCCGCCGCTTACGGCGACGACGCCCTTGCCCAGCGCCGCCTCGCCCAGCGACATCATCTGGTGAAAGGCGCCGCGCGTTTTGAAGGAGCCGCTGTGCTGCGCCATCTCCAGCTTGAGCTCGACATTTGTCTGCAGCCGCGCGCTGAGCTTGGGCGCCTTGCGCTGTGACGTGCGGATTGTCAAGTGGCTTGCCGCGTCGGCCGCCCGCTGAATGTCGTCAAGTGAAATCGTCAAACTGCCGCGCCTCCGTCTCGTGTGCCGAGCCAGACTATACCATGAATCCGCCGCGCTAGCAGCGGGCGCGGGCGAGACCGATCTTGGTGGCGGGGGGATGAGAACGAAGGGCGCGAACTAGATTGCCGCGCCCCTTGCTGCTTGGCCTCTACTGGCAGGCGCCTTCTGTGGTTACGAAATCGGCGCTGATCCAGCCCTCTTCATCACTATAGCGCACCTTGAGCCAGTCATCCGAGCGCTCGCTCGCGTTCAGGCGCGCGTTGTCTGGAATCAAGCCAATCACGCCGCCGCCGGGCGACGCGCGGAAGTTGAGCGGCGCCGTCAGCGTAACGACGCAGTCGCTCAAGTCTCTCGCCGTAGCGCCGTCGGATTGAAGCGCAGGCGATGTCGCGATCAGCATGACCATGCCCGGCTGATCAACCCAGGCGCAAGTCAAATTGTTAACTGAATAGGCCGCCAGCTCCTCCATCAGCGAGGCGGCGCCGGCGCGTTTGAACAGCGCCATCGCGCCTTCTTGCTCAAAACAGACCTGCGCGCCCAGGTTCAATTCGCCGTAGACCACGACCGCGTCAAGGAAGCCGGCCAGCTGCGACAACCCGGTCGTATCCACACCCTCGCAGATTACGCCGTTGTTCATCGCGGTTACGACGATCGACTCGGATGCGTTCTCGCAGGCTAGCGGGGTGGGGTAGGTATTCTCAGGCACGACCGGGACCGGCGCCGCTGGCTTTGACGCGTTTTCCAGCCAGGGATCTGGCGACAGCGTCTCCGCTGACTCGCGCAGGGGCGCGCTGCCGTCCATCAGCGTCAGGTAATAATCGTAAGCCATATCGCCAAAGACGCTGCAATAGGCCGCGCTCGCTTCCACCGCCTTTGCGAAGTGGACGCCGCCCCAAAGCCGGGACTGCCCGCAGTCGCTGGCGAAATCCGTCCAGGTCTCGAAGGTCAAGGTCGTGTCTCGCGCCGGCGTCAGGCCTGGTTCGATACGCGAAGTGCCGGCCGGGTAGCTGACGCTCCAGTCCAGGCGGTCCGTGCCGGTGAAGCGGCGCAGCGCTTGCGCATGGGCGTAGCAGCCGCAGGTCGAGCCGGATGGGTATTCCGGGTGATCGGCTTCGGGCAGATAGGCTTGCCATTGATCGGCTGGCACATCTTGACGCCCTTGGCCGGGACCGCCCCAGGTTGTCACCGGCTCATTGCCGTAGACGTAGGCGATCGCGCTGAAGGGACGGACGGCGTCGTAACGACGCTTCTCCTGCCAGGTCGCGATAGAGGCGTCCATCCAGGCGGCTACCTTGACAAAATAACCGCGCGCGATATCAGCCGGCGACAGATTGAGGTCTTTGGCAATCTTGACGTATGACAAGCCCAGCGACGCGATTTTGTTATCGAAGAGCTCGGCTTTCAGTTTCATCTCATCGCTGAGATTGGCTGAGATGTCGAGCACGACATCCACCTGCGCCTTGTAGGCGTCCCAATTGGCTGGATCGCTTGCGCTTGGCGGATCGACGCGCAGCTCGCGCGGGTCGAAGGGGGCGATTGGCTCCGTATTGGCGAGTTGGGGCGTTACAAATTGCTGCACGGCATAAACGCCGATGCCATGCCGCCGCAAGCCCGGCTGCCAGCGCGACGGATCGCGCAGCTCGAACGCGCTGTTGACGGGCGCGTAACCGGTCGTATCTTGATAATCGCCCGTCTGGTTGACGCCATCGTAGAGCCGGGCTCGCTGCGCGCCCGCGCCGGCCGCATTGCCGATGCCGACTGCGGTGCTGAGGTCGGTAGACCTGTCCAAGGGATCGAGGCCAACGTCGCGCATCATTTCGCGCCAGACGGGGACGCGCTCCGGCAGCAAACCCATCAGAGCGTTATAGGCGGCGTGAAACATCGCCGTGTTGATATTGGCGTTCGTCCATTCCCTTTCGGGCCGGCGGGGCGCGCGGGTATACATGCCGACCGCCGTCGGATGATAGGGCGCGGCCGCGTCCACCATCGCCAGCGAAACGATGAAGCGAAAGCGGTTGATCAGGGTGGCGTCGCCGAGGGTCGGCGAGACATCCGCGCCGATGATGGCGTAAAGCCGCGGCAGGATGACATCGTGCAGCGGGTCAGTCATTTCGCTTACTGGAACGGAGGCCTCAGCCGCTGGCAAGCGCTGGCTCTCCGTCAAGCCGCCGGCCAGCAGCAGGGCAAGAGTCACAGCCCAGACCCCGACGCGCAGATCAACGCATAAGTTGCGAATCATATTGTCCTCCTTTCGGAATGGATACTGTTGACGCTAAGGAGTTGCAAAACAATCTTATTTGACGAGACGCCGTCATGTCTGACGCGTCGTCGACGTCTGGCGTATGGTTCGCCTACGGCACAGCGCTTGACGGCTGTGGTCCCGAAGAAATCTGCCGCGATGCCCGGCGGCAATTGTCAATTGTGATATGGCAGCGGCGGAGTTTGGAAGGCGACTAGCTGAGCCGGCAGTTTTACAGGCTTGGCGCTCAGTTGTAGTTGGAGCGCCGGTACTTGGTGGGGGACATGCCGATCGTTTTTCGGAAAGCCCGCGAAAAATAATATGGATCCTCGTAACCCAGCTCCAGGCCGATTTGACCGATGCTGTCCTGGCGAAAGGCAAGCAGCTTGCAGGCATGCTGCATCTTGAGTTGGATAAAATAGTCCATTGGCGAATGACCAGTCTGTTCCTTGAAGACCCTCATAAAATGCGATTTCGACAAGCCGGAATGTTCGACCATGTCGTCCAAAGATAGCTGCCCGCCCACATTGTTGTGCAAGTAAATAAGCGTATGATCGATCCGGCGAAAGTGGCTGCTCCTCAGCAGGGGAGAGAAGGCGCGGTTGTTGAAAAACAGTTGCCCTAGCAAATGGTGCAGAGCCTGCGACGCGTAGATCATGCGATGCAATAAGAAATTCGCGACGAATGAATCGCGGCAGGTTTGAAATAGCGACTGCAGGGCTGCAGCGATGCCGGGGTCAATCGACAGCATGTATTCTCCTTTTTTCAACTGGCTGACGTAATAATCGCCAGTGGCGCCCAGGAAATGGACCCAGTGAATTGACCAGGGGTCCTCATTTGCGGCGCCGTAGATATGTGGCTGCCCTTGCGGAATGATGACCGCTTCGTTGGCGCGGACGGCTAATTTGGCGCCATCCGCCTCTAGCCAGCCCTTGCCATCGGCGCAGAAAATCAGAATATGTTCTGGGGCGCCCGCTGGCCGTTCACGATAGTGATAGCGCGCTAGGGGAAACCAGCCGATGTCGGTTGGCGTTAGCGGGCTGATCAACGGGTGCGAGCGCGCCGCTTGCAGGATTGGGCGCGGGACTACATACATGATCTCGCCCGGGAAACCGTCTTTCAAGCGAATAGACTGCATTGGTCGCCTCCGCCAAGTCCAGGAAGTCAGAACATTATACCGCAAATATGACAGGAAATGAGAATATAGTCCATTATCCGACTTCATATTCTATTGTGAACGCACTCGACAGCGTGTTAGGCTTTGGGCAAATGAATAGGGCTGTTCAATTGGAGTCTGGATTTGTCGCCAGGCAACGACTGATTTCGCGCGTGCCTGTGGAGACGATCACGCCGTCATACTCAATTGGAAAGCTCGTTGAAATCCGCTAAGTCGGCGCCGCGGGCTGGCGCAAAAGTGGGCATTTGAAACGAGAGGGGGTACTATTGAAGAGGTATAGAACTTGTCAGACTAGACTCGATTACGAAGGAGAGAGAAATGACTAAACGTTCGCACATTACTATATTGTTTGTCGCGCTGGCGGCGCTGCTCGCGCTGCCGGGCGCGGCGCTGGCGCAGACCCCGGTCACGCTCATGCACGGCTGGACCGGCGCCGACAATACCGAGATGCTCAATACCGTCTTCGACCGCTTCAATATGGAAAACGAAGATGGCTTGATCATCGAACCGACCGCCCTGCAATGGGATGACCTGTTCACCCAGCTTACGCTCTCCGCCGCCGCTGGCAACCCGCCCGATGTGGTGATGTTCCATAATACGGAAGTCACCGAGTATGTCAGAAAAGGCGTCTTGCTGCCGGTTGATGATCTGATGGCGGCCGCCGATGTCGACCTGACCGGCGTACCCCAGAATATCATCGAACTGAGCAAGATCGATGGAGAATTCTACTGCCTGCCCGGCGACTTGCATCCGATGAATCTCTATTACAACGTCGACCTGGTCGAAGCCGCCGGCTTGGATCCGGATAACCCGCCCACCACCGGCGAGGAATTCATGGCTTGGGCGGAGGCGATGACGATCACTGATGACGACGGCATGGTGACGCAGTACGGCGTCGACCAGCCCTTGGGCGGCGCCCTCGGCCGCTGGTTCTTCCACACCTTGCTCTATCAATACGGCGGCAGCTGGCTGGGTGAAGACGGCCTCGCGGCGGTCGATAGCGAAGCCGCCCACAAAGCGCTGCAGTACCTGGTGGATTTGCAGAATAGCGGCGTTTCGAGCATCGGCACCGGCTTCGGCGATATCAGCGCTTTCGATGCCGGGCGCGCGGGCATGATTATGGTTGGACCCTGGACGGTCAATCACTACATCAGGCTCGGCATGAACATCGGCACCGCTGTTATGCCAACATTCGGCGATGCGCCGGCCACCTGGACCAATACCCACTGCCTGGCGCTGACGGTGCAAGACAGCGACGAGAATTACCTCAATGGCATGAAGGTTATCAAATGGTTCCTGGAGAACTACGCCGAGCCGGGGATTAAGGTCGGCATCATTCCGGTTTTGCCGGTGGCGCTGGCGGACCCCTTCTGGACCGATCATGACTACGCGCAATACTACGCGCCCTTCGTCGATTCGCTGTCCATCGCCGTGATGGAGCCGGCCATCGAGAAGTACACCTCCGTCTTCTCCTTCGGCGGTCAGTCGCCGCTGCTGCGCAATCTCGAGGCGGCTCAAGCTGGCGACAAGAGTGTCGAAGAAGCCTTGGCTGACATGAAAGCAGGCATCGACGAGCTGCTGCTGGACGAATAAGGTGGTTTTGCATGCAAGGCTGTAGGGGCGACCAACCTGATCGCCCGCCAACTGCCATCAATTGGAAAATGTAGGGGCGACCAACCTGGTCGCCCGCCAAAGTCTTAGCTTAAGCATGCGCGGGCGACTTGATAAGTCGCCCCTACAGAATCCCTAAACAATGGAATTTGCGTTATGAGCAGCGCCACGACGCAAAAAGAAAAACGCGCCGCATCCCGCTGGAGCAGCATCAAGGATGACTTGATCGCTTACGCGTTCATGGCGCCGTATTTGGCCCTCTTCATTGTCTTCTTGCTGCTGCCGGCCTTCGTCGGCGTCTACGCTGGTTTCACCAAATGGGGCATCATTGGCCAGCCCAAGTGGGTCGGGCTGAAGAATTACACCAAGCTGATAAACAGCGAACTCTTCATCGAGTCGCTGCAGAATACGCTTTATTTTGTCGTCTTGGCGGCGATCCCGCTAATCGTCCTGGGCTTTTTGTTGGCGTTGCTGGTGAATCAGAAGCTGCGCGGACGGAATATCGCGCGCGCCATCGTCTTCCTGCCGCATGTGGTCAGCGTGGCGGCGG
>JAPOYS010000183.1 GCA_026706455.1 Chloroflexota bacterium
TTGCTGTGGCTTCACCGAGTCGGTCTCTCCACCACCTCTGGATAAGCGTAAACTTGCTTTTCAGTTGTTAATTGACGGATATCTTAGCACAGACGAAAGCGCAAAGCAAATCCCCCCGAGCTTGAGGTGACGCTCCCGCATTGTATGCTATCCTATGTTTAGACGTCGGTCTTAGATCAGGAAGACATCCGCATCATGGTTGAAGTTGCTCTGCGCATCATCGGCGGCAAGCCTCTGTACGGCGAGCTTCGCGTACAGCGCGCCAAGAACTCCATTTTGGCGATGATCGCGGCCTCGATCGTCGTCGACCAGGGCGAGACAGTCTTGCATGACGTGCCGGATATCGAGGACGTCGAACGCGCCTTCGAGTTGCTGCGCGCGGTCGGGGCGCGCGTTCGCTACGATCGACTGAGCAAATCCGTCCGCATAGACGCCTCAACAGTCAATAGTGGCTTGCTGCCCGAAGACATCACCTCCCAGTTTCGCGGTTCGGTCCTATTTTTGGCGCCGCTGCAAATCCGTTTGGGCTACGTCGAACTGCCAAGCAGCGGCGGCTGCGATATCGGCACGCGCAAAATCGACTTCCATCATCGAGGTTTCGCGCGCCTCGGCGCCAGCGTGCAACATTTCGACGATGGGCGCACAATCATCGACCTCGAAGGTCGACGCTTTCGAGGCGCCCTGCTCTACTTGGATTATCCCAGCCATACTGGCACCGAAAACTTGATGCTGGCCGCTACCATGGCGGAGGGGCTCACCATTCTCGAAAACGCCTCGGTGGAGCCAGAGGCAGTGGACTTTGGCAACTTCCTCAATGCGATGGGCGCGGACATCCGCGGCCTCGGCACGCACACCTTGTTCATCCACGGCGCGCGCGCGTTACAGGCAATAGAGTATAAGCCCATGCCGGATCGACTTGTGGCCGGCACCATTATGATGGCGACGGCTATCGCTGGCGGCGACGTCAGCATTCATGAGGTGGAACCAGCGCATTTGCGCATCGTCATCGCCAAGTTGGAGCAGATGGGCGTCGGCATCACGGTTGAGGGCAAGTCGATTCGCATTCGGCGCTCGCGCTATAGGCGGCTGAACCCGATCAACATCCAAACTCATCCTTACCCCGGTTTTCCGACAGATCTGCAGCCCTGCATGGCGGCGCTTTCAACCTTGGCGAATGGCGCAAGTTACATTCGCGAGCGTATTTTCGAAAACCGCTATGACTATGTGAACGCGCTGCTGCAAATGGGCGCCGATATCCTGATCAGCCAGAATAATGTCTGCGTCATTCACGGCGTGGAAGAATTGCGTCCCGCGCGCATCGCTGCCGAAAATATTCGTTCAGGCGCGGGCGTGCTCCTGGCCTCCCTGGCAACCGCAGGCGAGAGCGTAATCGAGAATGTTTATCAAATCGATCGTGGCTATGAGCGCATTGAAGAACAGCTCACGCAGCTCGGCGCCGATGTGACGCGCATCCAGCCAGAATTGAGTCCCCTGCCGGCGCTGTAGATGGCGCGCGGCGCAGGCGCTACCGGGCGCTTCGTAACGGAATCTACAATCTGTTCTTGACAGCAGCTGCGAATTCGCCAGTCGAGACCGAAGCCTCGCCCTCTCCGGCGATGTCCGCGGTGCGCAAGCCAGCATCCAGAGCGGCATCAACGGCGGATTCTATCGC
The DNA here is from genome assembly GCA_026706455.1 of Chloroflexota bacterium. Classification (GTDB taxonomy): domain Bacteria; phylum Chloroflexota; class Anaerolineae; order Aggregatilineales; family Phototrophicaceae; genus UBA6055. The sequence goes on from JAPOYS010000183.1 coordinate 1,673, forward strand.
GCGCGCCTCGTCTTCCAATTGCAAGCTGTAACGCAGCAGCATAGCCGCGCTCAAGAACATGCCAATGGGATTCGCTATTCCCTGCCCGGCGATATCGGGCGCCGAGCCATGCACTGGCTCGTACAAGCCAAAGCTGTCCGAGCGCAGCGACGCTGACGGCAGCATGCCCAAACTGCCCGCCAGCACGGACGCTTCATCGCTCAAAATATCGCCGAACATATTGCCCGCGACAATCACGTCAAAGCTGGCTGGCCGCGTCAATAGATGCATCGTCGCCGCATCCACCAGCAGATGTTCGAGCTCGACTTCTTCGTATTCTTCGTGGACCGCCACAACCACGCGCCGCCACAGCCGCATCGACGCCAGCACGTTGGCTTTATCCACCGAGCAGAGCTTCTTGCGTCGTCCCTGCGCCGCGCGGAAGGCGACATTGGCCACCTGTTCCACTTCCTCGCGGCTGTAGCGCATCGTGTCATACGATACGTCGCCAGCGCCCTGTTCCTGTCGATCGCCGAAGTAGATGCCGCTCACCAGCTCGCGCACAAAGAGAATATCGACATCGCGCAGCAATTCGGCGCGCAGCGGCGCATGATCGACTAAAGCGGGATAGGTCTTGACCGGGCGCAGATTGGCGAACAGCCCAAAGCGCTGCCGCAGCTCGAGCAGCCCGCGCTCCGGCTGCACAGTCGCGGTTGGATCGGACCATTTGGGACCGCCGACCGCGCCCAGCAGAATCGCGTCCGCCGCCTCGCAGATCGCGACCGTCTCGGCCGGCAGCGGTTCGCCGGTCTCGTCAATCGCGATGCCGCCGATCATGCCTTCAACAAAAGTGAATTCATGCCCGAACTTCGCCGCAATCAGAGCGAGCAAGTCTTTCGCCTGTCCAACCACTTCCGGTCCGATGCCGTCGCCCGGCAATACCGCAATCGTAGCCTTCATGTTGTGATCACTCCGTCTCTAATAGAAAAGCATGCCCGCGGCATGCCTTGAACTGGAAATGTTGCGCCAGGTCTACTTGCCGACTGCTATTCCCGCGCCCTGCGCTTCCGCGACCGACAAGCCGTACTCGATGCTGTCAACCAGCGCCAGCCAGCTCGCGCAGATGATGTCCGTGCCGGCGCCGACCGTCGACCAGCGCTCGCCGCCGTTGTAGGAATCTATCAGAACGCGCGTCACGGCGCCGGTAGCGTTTTCGCTGTCAAGAATGCGCACCTTGTAATCCACCAGTTGAATATCGCGCAGCGCCGGGTATTTGGGCAGTAAGGCCTTGCGCAGCGCTAGATCCAGCGCGTTCACGGGACCGTTGCCTTCGGCGGCTGTATGCACAACATCGCCGTCCACATCAAGCTTGACCATCGCTTCGGCCAGTTGCCCGCGGCCGCGCCTATCCTCCACAATGACCGTGAAATCAAGCAATTCGAAGAGCGGCTTGTAATCCGGCGCCGCCCGGCGTAGGCGCACGGCGACCGACGCTTCCGCCCCTTCAAACGAGAAGCCGGCGTTCTCCAATTCCTTTACATCGTTCAGCACTTGAACAGCCTCGTCCTTAGAGACATCGAGGCCCAATTCCTCCGCCTTGCTGAGCAGATTGCCGCGGCCGGATAAATCCGACACCAGAACGCGCGTCTCATTGCCCACTTGGCGCGGCTCAATATGCTGATAGCTATCCACATTACGGCGAATTGCGGCGACATGGATGCCGCCCTTGTGCGCGAAGGCGCTCTTGCCGACATAGGGCAAATGGCTGTCGGCCGCCAGATTGGCGATCTCGGCGACGGCGCGCGACAAGGGCGTCAGCGCGCCAAGATTGCCGTCTTGCGCCAGGCAAGGCAAGCCCATCTTGAGTATGAGATCGGGGATGATGCTGCAAAGATTGGCGTTGCCGCAGCGCTCGCCATAACCATTGATCGTGCCCTGAACATGAACGGCGCCGGCTTGCACAGCCGCCAGCGAATTGGCGACAGCCACCTCGCTGTCGTTATGCGTGTGAATGCCGAATTCAGTCTCCGGGAACAACTCGCGCGCCTTATGCACGAACTCGGCGACCTCCCAGGGCATTGAGCCGCCGTTTGTATCGCAGAGCGCGATGACATCGGCGCCGCCAGCAGCAGCGGCCGCCAGCGTGTCAAATCCGTATTCCATGTCCAGCTTGGCGCCGTCAAAGAAATGCTCGGCATCGTAAATGACTTCCTTGCCCTGCGCTTTGAGATAGGCGAGGCTGTCTTCAATCATGCGCAGGTTTTCGTCGGCTGTCGTCTGCAGCACATCGGTGACGTGCAGCATGGAGGTCTTGCCCACGATTGTCACGACCGGCGTGTCCGCGTCGATCAGCGCGCGGATATTGGCGTCCGCAGCCGGAGCGATGCCTTTGCGGCGTGTGGAGCCAAAAGCGGCAATCTTGGAATGTTGCAGATCAATTTCGCGAATCTGGTCGAAATAGGCGGCGTCCTTGGGATTGGAGCCGGGCCAGCCGCCCTCAATATAATCCACGCCCAATTCGTCCAGCAGCTTGGTAATTCGAATCTTATCCGCAACCGAAAAGGATATCCCTTCTCGCTGACTGCCGTCCCGCAAAGTGGTGTCGTAGATTGCGACCTTCTGCTTCAACTCGAACCTCCTGCTGACTTGCGTGCTAGGCTCCGCGTCAGGCGGTCGTGACAACCCGCTGCCGATTGTTCGCTTCGAATCTCGTCACTTCGGCGTCCAAGGCGAGCAGATAGCCCAACTGATCGACGCCGTTCAAGAGGCAGTATTTCGAAAAGCCATCGAGCGGAAAGCCGACTTCGCGCCCGTCCGGCAGGGTCAGCGTCTGCGCTTCTACATCGACGCTGACGGTCGTATTGGGATCTTCATCGGCCAAGCTGAAAAGCTGCTGCTGCGTATCGCGATCCACGATCACGGGCAGCAAGCCATTTTTGAGCGCGTTGTTGCGGAATATATCAGCGAAGTCGGTGCTGATCACCGCTTTGAAGCCGGCGCCCATCAGCGCCCAGGGCGCGTGCTCGCGCGAGCTGCCGCAGCCGAAGTTGTCGCCGGCGACCAACACCGTCGCCCCGGCATAGGCGGGCTTGTTGAGAATAAATTCCGGATTGGGCGTCTCGCCATCTTCCAAATAGCGCCAGTCGCAAAAGGCGGCTTTGCCCAGGCCTTCTTTGTCGGTCACTTTCAAGAAGCGCGCCGGGATGATCTGATCCGTGTCGATGTCGTTCATCGGGATGGAGACGATGCTCCCTTGGATTTGGCTCAGTTTTTCCATCTTGGTCTCCTCACGCAGTAGAACCTAGTTATTCACGCGCTGAATGACGGGCAGCGGGCGGGCGGGCGACTCACCGAGTCGCGCCTACAACCAGCCCCTACAACCAGGCGCCCCTACAGCGAAGAGGCGGTCATTGCGCGCGGATCGGCAACGACGCCGGCGATCGCCGATGCGGCCGCCGTCAGTGGGCTGGCCAAAAAGGAGCGACCGCCCTTGCCCTGGCGCCCCTCGAAATTGCGATTGCTGGTCGAGACGGCGTACTGGCCCGGCTGCAGCTGATCGCCATTCATGGCGATGCACATGGAACAGCCGGCTTCGCGCCATTCCGCGCCAGCCGCTTTGAAGACCTCGTGCAGGCCCTCGCTTTCGGCTTGCCGCTTGACTTGCTGCGAGCCGGGCACCACCAGCATGCGCACGTTGTCGGCGACCTTGCGCCCCTTGACGAATTCGGCCGCCTGCCGCAGGTCCGTTATCCGCGAATTCGTGCAGCTGCCGATGAATACGACATCAATCGCCTTTCCCAGCAGCTTCTGCCTCGGCGCCAGGTCCATATACGCCAGCGCCTTTTCCAGGGCGATCTTCTTGTTGTAGTCGGCTTCATCGGCCGGCGCCGGCACCGACGCCGTGATCGGCATGCCCATGCCGGGGTTGGTGCCATAGGTGATCATGGGGCTCAGCTCGTCGGCGCGAATCGTAATTTCCTGGTCGAAGTCAGCCCCGTCATCGCTTGGCAGCAGGCGCCAAGCATCCACTGCGGCATCCCAATCCGCCCCGCTCGGCGCATGTTCGCGGCCGCTAATGTACTCGAAGGTCGTGTCGTCGGGCGCGATCATGCCAGCGCGCGCGCCGCCTTCAATCGACATATTGCAAACGGTCATCCGCCCTTCCATGCTCAAACGCCGGATCGCCTCGCCGCGATACTCGAAGACGAAGCCAGTGCCGCCGCCGATGCCAATCCGGGCGATGATCGCGAGTATGATGTCTTTGGCTGTCACGCCGGCGCCAAGGCTCCCCTCGACGTTCACCGCCATCGTCTTCGGTTTGTTCTGCAGCAGCGTCTGCGTCGCCAGCACATGGCCGACCTCGCTCGTGCCGATGCCAAAAGCCAACGCGCCAAAAGCGCCATGCGTGCTCGTGTGGCTGTCGCCGCAAACGATGGTCATGCCCGGCTGCGTCAGGCCTTTTTCCGGTCCGATTACGTGCACGATGCCCTGGTGCTCGTCGCCCAGCGCGTACATTGGAATCCCAAAGTCATCGCAGTTTTCGCTGAAGACAGCAAGCTGCTTGGCCGCCAGCGCGTCAGCCACCGGAATGACGCCTAGCGCGTTGCGCGGTGTTGTCGGCGTGCTATGGTCCATCGTGCCGATCGTCTGCTGCGGGCGCCGCACCGCCAGCCCGCGCTCGCGCAGCATGGAGAATGCCTGCGGCGATGTCACCTCGTGCACCAGATGCAAGTCGATATACAGCACAGCCGGCGTATCAGCCGATTGTTCGCGCACCGTATGCGCGTTCCATACTTTCTCGAAAAGCGTGCGCGCTTTCCCATTGCTTGTCATTGGACCTTCCTTACATCATGCTATTTGCAAAAGCCTGGGCAGTTTAGGACGAAGCGAGCCCCACCGTCGCCACATCACGATTGGACCTGGCATCTACCAAGCCCGTGCTGGATATCATGCGGTTCAAGGCGGCGACATAGGCTTTCACGCTGGAGACGACAATATCGCTATCCGCGCCATAACCGCCGAAGGTGCGGCTGCCATTCGCAGGTGAAATGCGCACCGTAACTTCGCCCAGCGCGTCAATGCCCTCGGTGACAGCGTGCATATTGAATTCGAGCAATTCGTTCGGCGCCTGGACGATTGCGTCAATGGCGCGGTAGGACGCGTCGACCGGTCCCGTGCCAACCGCCGATACGACCATCTCCTCGCCGTCCTGATTCAGCATTTTTACCGTCGCTGTCGGCATGCCCATCGTGCCGCAAACCACCTGGATGTCCACCAGCCGGAAATGATCCTCTGGCTTCTGCGCCGCTTCATCGGCGACCAGCGCTTCCAGATCGGCGTCCGTCACCGTCTTCTTCCTGTCCGCCAGCTCTTTGAAGCGCCGGAAGACGTCCATCAGTTCGTCGCCGGCGACTTCGTAGCCCAGCTCGCGCAGACGAACGCGCAAGGCGTGGCGGCCGCTCAGCTTGCCCAGCACCAGCTTGCTCTGCGTCAAGCCGACATCTTCCGGCATCATGATCTCGAAGGTCTTGGCGTTTTTCAGAACGCCATCTTGATGAATGCCGGACTCATGGGCGAAGGCGTTGGCGCCGACGATGGCTTTATTGGGTTGCACCGGCATGCCCATGTAGTTGCGCACCATGCGGCTGGTCTTCATAATCTGCGTCGTATCGATATTCGTGCGCAAGTTGTAAAAGCTCTTGCGCGTGTGGATCGCCATGACGACTTCTTCCAAGCTCGTGTTGCCGGCGCGCTCGCCGATCCCGTTGATCGTCACCTCGACCTGGCGCACGCCTCGAGTTAAACCAGCCAGGGTGTTTGCAGTAGCCAAGCCCAGATCGTTATGGCAATGCACCGACCAGATCACGCCGCTGCCGGGTCCGGCGCCGGGCGTCTCGTTGATGAGCATCTCCAGCGTATCCGCCCATTCGGCCGGCATCACGTAGCCGACCGTGTCGGGAATATTCAGCGTAGTCGCGCCGCATTCGACGGCGGCCGCGCAAGCCTTGATCAGGTATTCCGTATCGGTCCTTCCCGCGTCCATCGGGCTGAATTCGACATCATCGCAGAGGCTGCGCGCCAAGGTGACGGCGCTGCGAATCCGCTCCAGCCCCTCTTCTTCGTCAATGCGCAGCATAGCCAGGTGGCTGGGCGAAGTGCCGAGAAAGGTGTGGATGCGCGGCTTGGCGGCCTCCTTGACGCCTTCCCAGGCGGTGCGGATATCACCTTCGAGCGCGCGCGACAAGCCCGCAATCGCAGGCCCATCTTTCGTTCCCACTTCGCGGGCGATGCGCTGGACGGCTTTCAAATCATCGGGCGAGGCCGCCGGAAAGCCCGCTTCGATCACATCAACGCCGAGCCGCGAGAGCTGCCGCGCGATCTCCAGCTTCTCCGCGCTGGATAGAGTCGCGCCCGGGCTCTGCTCGCCGTCGCGTAGCGTGGTGTCAAATATGATGACTGTATTTTCGTCGTAGATTCGCTTTGTCATTTGGAGGACTTCCTTTCTTGAAGCGAAACCGGTCATGAACACGCGTTGGCTGACTAAGGCCAGCAAGACCATCTTCCGACATTTAGGCGCCTCCTTTCAAAACTGATGTGTCCGCGCGGGCGGTGCCATTCATCTGGGTCAGTCCTGTTGTTTGATGTTCTTGGCATCCAGGAAAGGCATCATCTGGCGCAGGTCCGCGCCCACTTTTTCGATGAGCAAGTCGTGTTCGCGCTGCCGGCGCGCGTTGAAATTGGGTCGACCCTGCTTGTTTTCTTCTATCCATTTGCGGGCGAATTCGCCATTCTGCACATTCTGCAAGACGCCGGCCATCTCTTCTTTGATCGACTCTTCAAACTGATCGCCGATTACATAGCCGCCGTGTTCAGCCGTATTGCTGACGCTGTACCACATATAGCTCAAGCCGCCTTCATAAAGCAGATCGACGATCAGCTTCAGTTCGTGCAGGCATTCGAAATAAGCGACTTCCGGCTGATAACCGGCCTTCACCAGCGTCTCGAAGCTGGCGCGGATCAACGCGGTGACGCCGCCGCAGAGCACGACCTGCTCGCCGAAGAGATCGGTCTCGGTCTCTTCTTTGAAGGTCGTCTCGATGACGCCGGCGCGCGTGCAGCCAATCGCTTTGGCATAAGCCAGGCCGATGGCTTTGGCATTGCCGCTGGCGTCCTGCTCAATAGCAATGAGACCCGGTGTGCCGCCGCCATCGGTGAAGACTTCGCGCACGCGATGCCCGGGCGCTTTGGGCGCCACCATCGCCACATCGACTGAAGCCGGCGGCACGATCTCGTTGAAGTGGATGTTGAAGCCGTGGGCGAACATCAGCATAGCGCCGTCTTTCAAGTTGGGCGCGATATGCTCTTCATAGACGCTTCCTTGAAGCGTATCGGGAATCAGCACCATGACGATATCGGCGCGTTTGGCGGCTTCGGCGACGGTGAAGACCTGGAGCCCGTCCGCTTCCGCCTTGGCGATGCTGCGGCTGCCCTCGTGCAAGCCGATGATGACCCGCTGTCCGTTGTCGCGGGCGTTCAAGGCATGAGCGTGCCCCTGGCTGCCGTAGCCGATCACCGCGATGGTCTTGCCATCCAATTGGGACAAGTCCGCGTCATTGTCGTAATAGAGTGTCGCCATTTATGAATTCTCTCCTGCGCTGCAATTGGGTAATGTCAAACGCGGCTGCCTGGGACAGCCATTACCAGCCGATGAATCAAACGACGCGCCCGTTGCCGCTGCGCGCTTTCGCGGCCGCCTCGATTAAAGCCCGTCGATTGATGAAATTTGTATCGTGAATGCGCGTGCCTCTTCCCATTGAGACGACGCCCGTACGGATCATCTCGACGATCCCGATCGGCCGCACCTGTTCGATGAACTCCTCGATGATGTCTTCCGTGCCGACCATCTCGATGATCGCCACCTTGGGACCGACATCGACAATGCGCGCCGGATAGCGATCGCAGATTTCCGTGATCGTGTTGCGCGAGTCGGCATCATCGTTGCGCACTTTGATCAGCGCCAGATCGCGCTCCACATGCGGTTCATTGTCGATGATCCGCACATCGATCACGTTGATGAGCTTCTGCAGGTTGGTCGCGATTTTGCGCGCGTATTCGGGTCCCGCGTCCACGCGAATCGTCATGCGCGAAATGTGGGGTCGGTGCGTCCGGCCGACGGTCAGGCTGTCGATATTGAAGGCGCGCCGCCGGAAGAGGCTGGCGATGCGATTGAGCACGCCCGGCTCATTCTCGACCAGCGCCACAACGGTGACCTTGGAGTCGATCTTTGCTTCAGCCATCATGCTTCTCCCGGCTTTGGTCTGCGTTTCATATCGTGCAGGTCGGCGCCGGCCGGCACCATCGGGTAGACCATCTCTTCTTTCTCAACGACAAATTCAATCAGTGTCGGACCGTCGATGCCGCGCGCGAACTGCACCGCCTCTTCCACCTCGTCGCGCCGCGTCACGCAGCGATTGGGGATACCATAGGCATCCGCCAACTTGCAGAAATCCGGATTGACCATCGGTGTCGCCTGATAGCGCTTCTCGAAGAAAAGCTCTTGCCATTGGCGCACCATACCCAGGAAATTGTTATTGATGATCGCGATATTGACGTTGGTATTTTCTTGCACAGCCGTCGCCATTTCGCAGAGCGTCATCTGGAAGCCGCCGTCGCCAACAACCGCCCAGACTTCTTCGTCGGGCTTGCCAAACTTGGCGCCGATGGCTGCCGGGAAGCCGAAGCCCATGGTGCCCAAACCACCGCTCGTCAGCAGCGTCGACGGGCGCTGATGCGGATAGTACTGCGCTTCCAGCATCTGGTGCTGCCCGACATCCGTCACCGTAATGGCGTCGCCGCCGGTCAGCTTCCAAATGTCATTGATGACCTGGGCGGTCAGCAGGATGCCGGGCGTCTCATAATTCAAGATATCGCGCTCGCTGGAGTCTTCCTGCCAATCACGAATCCGACCGATCCAATCCGGATGAGACTTGCGCTTTAGCTTCGGCAGCAGCTGTGTCAAGACCGTACGCAAGTCGCCGGCGATGCCCACATCAGCTTTCACATTCTTGTTAATTTCCGAGCGGTCGATATCGATATGAATCTTGCGCGCGTTCAGGGCGTAGGTCTTCAGATTGCCCGTGACGCGGTCATCGAAGCGCATGCCCAGCGCCAAGAGCAAGTCAGCCTCCTGGATCGCCAGATTTGAACAAGCTTCTCCATGCATGCCCATCATACCGATGACCAAGGGATGATCCTCGGGCATGGCGCCCTTGCCCAGCAGCGTCAGCGAGACTGGAATCTGCGCCCGTTCGGAAAGCTCCCGCAACTCGTGCATGGCGCCGGACATCATGATGCCGTGGCCCGCCAGGATGATGGGCCGCTCCGCCTCTTGAATCAAGCGCAGCGCGGCGTCAATCTCCGCATCTTGCGCCGACGAGGGCGGATCGTATCCAGGCAATACGATGTCGCCTTCGGGATAGATGAATTCCGTTTCGGCGATCTGCACGTCTTTGGGCACATCCACCAGTACCGGACCCGGGCGGCCGCTGCGCGCGATATGAAAAGCTTCCTTAATCGTATAAGCCAGGTCGCGCACATCGGTCACCAAGTAGTTGTGTTTCGTGATGGGCAGCGTAACGCCGGTGACATCGGTCTCCTGGAAGGCGTCCGAGCCAATCGCCGGGATGGGCACCTGGCCCGTAATCGCGACCACGGCCGACGAATCCATCATCGCTGTGGCCAGTCCCGTCACCAGATTGGTCGCGCCCGGTCCGCTAGTGGCGATGCATACGCCGACCTTGCCCGTTGCGCGCGCGTAGCCATCGGCCATGTGCGAAGCGCCCTGTTCGTGGCGCACAAGGACATGATGCAGGCGATCTTCATACTGCGACATGGCGTCATAGGTCGGCAGGATCGCGCCGCCCGGATAACCGAACATCACGTCCACGCCCTCGCGCAGCAGACTCTCCATGATGATTTCCGAGCCCTTGAGTTTCATCATCGCCTCCCGCATTAACCAACCGCTCGCTCGCGATCTTGTCCCGTCAAGAACCGTTTACGTGCGTCAACCAACCGTATTTGTCCGGCGCTTCGCCGGCTGTTATGGCGAAGAATTCCTGCTGCAGCGCCTCGGTGATTGGACCGCGGCCGCCGCAGCCGATCGAAATGCGATCGACTGACTTGACCGGCGTCACCTCGGCGGCCGTGCCGGTGAAGAAGATCTCATCCGCCATGTAGAGCATTTCGCGCGCCACCGATTGGAAGCGCACTTCCACACCCAGATCCGCCAGGATCCGCAAGGCGCTGTCGCGGGTGATGCCCATCAAAATCGATGACCAAGCGCCCGGCGTGTACACGACATCATCCAAAATGACAAAGATATTCTCGCCCGCGCCCTCGCTCACATAGCCGCCTATATCGAGCGCGATGCCTTCCTCAAAGCCGTTGTCATGCGCTTCCATGCTAACGAATTGGCTATTGACGTAGTTGCCGCCCGCTTTGACCAGCGCCATGTGCGTATCCGGCGCCATCCGCCGGAAAGAGCTGATCTGAACATCGACGCCCTGCTCAATCGCTTCGGCGCCCAGGTAGCGGCCCCACTCCATCGTGAAGATGATCGTCTCGATATCCGTGCGTCCGCGCCCCTCCAAGCCCAGGTAGCCGGCGCCGCGGAAGATGATGGGGCGGATGTAACAGGAAGCATGGCCATTCTTTCTTACCGTTTCGATGATCGCGCGGTCCAGCGAGTCAGCATCGTTGTCATGCTCGATGCGCATGACGCGCGCACCCTGCAGCAGCCGCTGGCTGTGCTCGCGCAGCCGGAAGACCGCTGGTCCCTGCGGCGTGTCATAAGCGCGAATGCCCTCAAACACGCTCGAACCATAATGCAAGGCGTGCGCGCTGACGTGCACCGTCGCCTCGTCCCATTTTACGAACTCGCCGTTGCGCCAAATCCATTCAGCCGTCATTCATATTTCCTCGTGGTCAACCGCCATCAACCTGCTACCAGAATCTAGCTCTGTCTTGTCTAGCTTACGGAAGCTTCTCGCAGCCGCAAGCCTTCAACCAAAAAAGCCCCCCGTGGCTCGGGAGGCTCTTGTTTGCTTTGCTTTCTTGCGCAAGACCCGCCCAAGCCATTACAGTCCAATGATAATCACAAGGACGAGGACGAGAATAATAATCAAGATCAATTTGGTCGCGTCGCGCATCAATAGCCTCAAGCTCGGGCAAATTTCCGCATAGCCTACCGAATTAATTCCAGGCTGTCAAGGAACTCGCGCGAATTGCCTGAGAAACAAACTTGACTTTATGCAGATTGACGCGATGCCTTCTGAGAAAATGCGCAACTAGCCAGCCATTATGGCTTTCGCCAGCGCTATTTGTTCCTGCAACGCCGCAGGCGCGCTGCCGCCAAATGCCGCGCGCCGCCGCACGGATCGTTCGAAACTGAAGACCGCGGCGACATCGTCCTCGAATAGGTCAGATACTTCCACAAGTACAGCTAGAGGAAGCTGCGACAAAGACGTCTGACGCTCGTCGGCAGCCCGAACAACTTGCCCAATGATGTGATGCGCTTGTCGAAAAGGCAGGCCCTTGCGCACCAGATAATCGGCCAGATCAGTCGCCAGCAGATCCTCAGTCAGCGCCTTCGCCATCGCCTCCGCGTTGATCTGCAGGCTGCCCACCGTGGCCGTCACAACGGGCAGGAGCTGCTCCAATGCGCTTACCGAGTCGAACAGAGCCTCTTTGTCCTCTTGCAAGTCCTTGTTGTAGCCGCTGGGCAATCCCTTCAGAGTCGACAGAAAGCCGGCCAAATTGCCGATGAGGCGACCGGTTTTGCCGCGCGCCAGCTCCATCGGATCGGCGTTGCGCTTCTGCGGCATCAAGCTCGAGCCGGTGCTATAGCGGTCATCGAGGGTGATGAAGCCGAAGGCGGGATTGGAGTAAATCAGGATGTCCTCAGCCAAGCGACTTAGGTGCATGGCGCAGACGGCGATGGCGTAAAGCAAATCCGTCACATAGTCGCGGTCGCTGACGGCGTCGAGGCTGTTCGGGCTCGGCGATTCGAAGCCGAGATCGGCTGCGATCTTGTGCCGGTTCACAGCGAAGGGCGTACCCGCTAGAGCGCCCGAACCCAAGGGGCAGACTGACATGCGGCGCCGGGCGCTGGCGATTCTGTCCCGATCGCGATCCAGCATCCAGAAGAAACTCATCAGCCAGTGCGCGGCGGTAATCGGCTGGGCTGGCTGCAAATGCGTGTAGCCCGGCATCAGCGTCTCGGTATGCTGCTCAGCCAGCGATACGATGGCCGCCTGCAGATATCCCAGCCCGTCATGCAAGCGGTCAGCGGCGCGCATCGTCCATAGCCGGAGGTCGGTCGCCACTTGATCGTTTCGGCTACGGCCCGTATGCAGCTTCCCGCCCACAGCGCCGACGATCTCGATCAGCCGGCGCTCCACAGCCGTATGAATATCCTCGTCGTCATCAGCGAGCGCAAAGCGGCCCGAGTCAAATTCGTCTAATACGCGCTGCAAGCCGGCGACAATCGTCTCCGCCTCATCCATGGAAATCACGTCCGCCTCCGCCAGCGCGCGGGCGTAGACCAGGCTGCCCTCGATATCTTCGGCGTAGAGGACCTGATCAAAGCCGATGCTGTCGTTCAGCCGACGCAAATCGTCGTCGCTTGGCTCGCTAAAGCGCCCGCCCCAGAGACTCATGCGCTAACCTTTCCGCAGCGGAGGCCTAATCACGCTTGAAGCGACTGTAATCCGGGCGCAGGTAGTCACTTACACCGCCGCCTTCGGCTTGCAGCATCGCCTCCACTTTAATCGGCAAGCCGAAGAGTTGAATGAAGCCTTGGGCGTCCTGCTGATTGTAGACATCCTCTTCGCCGAAGGACGCGTAGTCCTCGCGATACAGGCTGAAGGGGCTCTTGCGTCCGGCGACAATGATATTGCCTTTGTACAGCTTCAGGCGCACGGTGCCCGTCACCGTCTCCTGGGTGACATCGACGAAGCCATCAAGCGCCTCGCGCAGCTTGCTGTACCACATGCCGTTGTAAACCAGTTCCGCGTACTTGGCGGCGACCGTGTCTTTGTATTGCATCGTATGCTTGTCCAAGCAGATGCTTTCCAGCACCTGATGCGCCCGATGCAGAATCGTGCCGGCCGGCGTCTCGTATACCCCGCGGCTCTTCATGCCGACCAGGCGATTCTCGACCAAATCGATCCGGCCGATGCCGTGCTGCCCACCCAAGGCGTTCAGCCTCGTGAAGAGTTTCACCGCGCTCATTTCTTCCCCGTTGAGGCTTATCGGATTTCCATGCAGAAAGCCGATCTCGACATATTCGGCTTCGTCCGGAGCGCATTCCGGACTTTGCGTCAACTGGTACATCGGGCTTTCCGGTTCGTTCCACGGGTCTTCCAGCAGCCCGCCTTCATGCGACAGGTGAAAGATATTGCGGTCGCGGCTGTAGATGTCTTTTTCCGTATGCGACACGGGCACGCGAAACTCCTCGGCGTAAGCCAGCGCATCCTCGCGACTGCGGATATCCCATTCGCGCCAGGGAGCGATCGTCTTCAATTTCGGATTCAAGGCCATCGTCGAGACTTCAAAGCGCACTTGATCGTTGCCCTTGCCGGTGCAGCCGTGGGCGACCGCGTCCGCTGCTTCCGTTTCCGCGATCTCGACCAGGTGCTTGGCGATCAAGGGGCGAGCGAATGATGTGCCGAGAAGGTATTCGCGCTCATAAACGGCGCCGGCCCGCAGCGTGGGAAAGACGAAATCCGTCAGAAACTCTTCGCGCAGATCCCGAATGTAAAGCCTCGAAGCGCCTGAGGCCAGCGCCTTCTCCTCCAGCCCGTCCAGCTCTTCTTCTTGGCCAAGGTCGGCGCAAAAGCAGACCACCTCGCAGCCGTAGTTGTTCTTCAGCCACGGGACGATCACCGAGGTATCCAGCCCGCCGCTGTAGGCCAAGACCACCTTTTTCACGTCAGCATTCGCCATCACATGTCTCCTGTGCACGAAAGACCGTTTCGCGCTTAGTGTAATCAAACTTTCTTTTTTTGGAAGTGGACGCCGGCGTCGCTTCGCCGCTTGTCGCGCTGGCCTCATGCCGCTACAATGAGCGCGAGAAAAGCCTGCCGCAAACAGGGGGTAGCTATGACGACCTTGGCCAGACTGAAAGAAATGCGCGACGAGAAAGCCCGCCCTCATTTGGCGCAGTACGCGCCGGTTTGGTTGCTGCGCGAAGATTTCCTGGCTGAAGAAGAGTCAATACAATTCCACGTTCTATTCCAGCACCACCTGCATGGCTGGGTGGACCGCCGCTATCGCTATGACGGCTTCAACAACACCTTGTATCACAAAGGGCAAACCACACTGTCCGAGGACGATGCTCTGGAGAGCGCCTTGGACGAGCCTTACATTGCGGCGGAGGTCGACGATATACCGAATGCTTACGGCGGTTAGGTCCGCTTGACCGAGGGACAAGCCACCTCATTGAAGACGCGCAGCAAGCGTTCGGCGATCCGAGCCCAGGCGTAATCGCGAGCGATGCGCGAGGCGGCGATTCCCATGTCTTTCGCCCGGGATGGTTCATTCAACAGCTGAATGATGCAATCGGCCAGCGATATCGGTTCGCGCGCCGGTATGTGATAACCCGTCTCCCGGTCCCGCACTAGGAATTGCAGACCGCCCACCTGCGAGGCGATGACCGGCGTGCCCGAGGACATCGCTTCCAGCGCCACCATGCCGAAAGACTCATAATCAGAGGGCATGATGACCGCGGTCGCCGCCGCGTAATAGGTCGGGAGTTCAGCTTGCTCTTTCGCGCCCACAAAGCTGACTAGCCTGTCGATGCCCAACTGGCCGCTCAGCGCTTGCAGGCGACGCATTTCCTGGTCGAGAATGCCCTGCGGGTCGCCGCCGACAATCATAAAATGCAGCGTCCGCAGCAGAGAAGGCGCCCTTTCGCGCAAAACATGCAGCGCTTCCAAAATGGTGTCCACCGCCTTCAGCGGTTCGATGCGCCCGACAAAGAGCAATAGGCTGCTATCGGCGTCAAGGCCCAAGCGTTGGCGCGCCGCTTCGCCAGAAATCGACTTATTGAAACGCTCCGTATTGACGCCCGGTGGTATGACCACGATCTGGCTGCGTCGCGCGCGGTAGAGCCAGCGCAACTGCGCTTGCTCGGCCGGCGTGGCGGCGACCACCCGGTCCGCCCACTGCAAAATATGCGTTTCCGTCAAGATTCGCTGATCGGGTTGATAAAATTCGCTGACCTTGATGCGCTTCTTCATGTGACCCAAGGTGTGAAACATATGCACAAAACGAATGCCCCAAGACTCTTTGAGCTTTGCCGCCACCCAGCCGCTCAGCCAGTAGTGACTGTACACGACATCGTACTGAATGTTGTGCAAGGTCGCGAAAGCCATCAAGTTCGCGGTAAATTCGGATAGGTGCTGGTACTGTTCATCGGGTGGCAAAGGCTCTGCAGGACCCGCGTCCAGGCATATAACGCGAACATTTTCGCCAATCGTCATATCGATTGCTGTCGACCAGGCTGATGCGCGGCGGGTGAATATATCGACGCGAATCCCCCGTCTTCCCAACTCGCGCGCCAGTTCACGGATGTAGATATTCATGCCGCCCGTCTTGGCGCCTCCCATCGGCGCCACCGGGCTCGTATGTACGCTCAGTAAAGCGACGCGTTGAATCCCCATTTTCACCCGGCGCGCATGGACAAGGCTAGCTGGCGCGGATATTCATCACGGCTGTATCGCGGCCGCCCATACGATATTTGTAGGCTTCGTCGCCGCGCAAGAAATCGTAATGGGTGAATCCCTGCTCAATGGCGTGTCGAATGTTATATGCCAGGAGAACGATGCCCGGGCTGAAGTCGCCAAAGTCTTGATGCGCGTGCCCCGAGTTGTAGACCATCACGCGGTTCTCGTAGATGAAATTCATGTAGGCGGCGGCGCGTTCGTCGCCAATCGTCAAGAATGTCAGCTGCAGCCAGCCGCGCTTCTGCATCAGCGGCACAATCGTCTTGAAGAAGCGCAGATTCCCCGCGTCCTGCAAGAAGCGCTCCTTCTCGGGATCGCTGGCCGCCATCAGACGCACAAACTGACTTACTTCCTCAGTGAGATCTTGACCGCCATTTACGATATACCAGTCGGTAGACTGTTCGCTGCCTTGCAGGCGCCGCATCTTCCGGCGCACTTCGTGTCGCTGCTTCTTGTCCAATAGGCTGAGGTAGCTGCTCCAGCTCGCCGGCAGTTCAATTACGGGGCAGACCTCCTGTTGCTCGACGGCTGTCTCGAAGCCGCGATCGGCAAGCAATGACGGCAGAATCCGGCGAGTGGGCGAATCAAAAGGGATATTGCAGAAATCAAGATGGTCAAATTCGGCGCGATGATTTGAAAGGTAATCAGCGAATGCCGTGTACACCGCATCCATCCGCCCTTCGGCGACGATGAAATCCAGGTAATCCGTTACATCCACACAACCGATAATCTGGACCGAGCGCCCTGTTTCCCCTTCCGAGACGAAGAGCGGCGCAAGCCCGACCGGCGCTCCCTCGTCGTGGCAAACCAGAATCCAGAGGTCGCCCGGCTCATAAGCCTCCCACCAGGTTTTCTGCCATTCCCAGGTGTAAAAGACGCGCTGCATCGGCGCCTGGGGCAGCAATTCACGCCACACTGACTTCAACTCAGAAAAGGCGGACGCATTCCTATACGCAGAAACTTCCACTCTACTCGCTCACTCCCACACTTTCTGTACCCGTGTGTCTCAAACCTGCGGACACCAGCGGTCGCTTGATTCTTACGTCAAGATTGCCAATTGACTCAACTGCCGACTTATTCCCCGGTCGCTTTCGGAGTCGCCGGGTCGTTTCCCCATTCCTTCCAGGATCCGTCATAGATGCGTAGATTCCTCGCCCCCGCCACCTCCAGCGCCAGCATGCCGTAGGTGGCCGATACGCCGGAGTTGCAGTAAAGCACGGTGTCGCTCGCGTCTAGCGCGATACCCTTTTCCGCGCAAGCGTCGCGCAATGTCGCCGCCGGCTTCAAAGTCCCATCGTCGGCGACCAGCGCGCTTCGCGGCAAGTGGATCGCTGTGGGAATATGACCGCCAAATTGCGCGCGCGAGACCTCGCCAAGGAACTCAGCCTGCGAGCGCACGTCAATCAGCTGCAAAGCCTCAGCCGCCAAGCCGCCCGCAATATCGTCCGCCGTCGCCTTCAAGTCCGCATTCACGCGCGGCATGAATGTCGACTGTTCGAATTGCGGAACCTCCGCGCTCAGGGGCCGGCCCTCCAACCGCCACTTCTGCCAGCCGCCGTCAAGGATGAAGACAGTCTCGTGACCATAATAGCGCAGCGCCCAGCGGAAGCGGCAGGCGAACATATTCGCCGCGTTGTCATAGATGACCACCGTCGTATCATCGCCGATGCCCAAATCGCCCATCAGCGCCGCGAAACGCTCGGGCGAAGCGACGTCATTTGAGGGCGAGCCCGGCTCGACGATATCGACTTGCCAATCTATGAATGCAGCGTTGGGAATATGCGCTTCTTCATAACCGGCTCGATCGGTGAGGTAATGCGGCGGCGGTTCCGTCGGCGGCCGTACCTCCCCGCGCAACTCGACGATGCGGATGCCCGGGTTATGCAGACGCGCCTCAAGCCAAGCGGTTGTAACCAAGGGCGACATCATAACCTTCCTCTCGCGGTCTACAATCTTGATAACGGTAATTTTACCCTTGATCACCGTCGGCTGCGAGTTCCGACGCAATTTCCCCCGCCGCTTGATTTGGTTATAATGAAGCGAAGCCATCGATTCAGGGACTGATGAAGAAGCGAATCCGCGGGCTCAAGCGCGCCGTATTTCAGTTGGACTTTGATCTTTATCGTGTCAAAGTACCCATACCCGGCTACGCTGACGCGAACCTGAGCGTCATCGACTTGTCTCCGCAAGATGTCGACAAAACCATTCTCTTCCAGCATGGCTTCGCCGGCGTCGCGGAATCATGGGAGTGGCAGCTGGCGCACTTCGCCAACAGCTTTCGCGTCGTCGCGCCCGATCTTCGCGGCCACGGGCAAAGCGACGCGCCCCACAGCGATTACTCAATGCCGGAACTGGTCCAGGATTTGCACGATACGGTCGAAACGCTGGACTTGCCCGAGCGGTTCGTCTTGATTGGCCATTCCTTCGGCGGCGCCATCTGCATCGAATATGCGACCGCCTATCCCGAGCGCATCGCCAAGCTGGTGCTGGTCGCGAGCGCCGGCGAGTATCCGCTGCCCAAAATCGCCTCCGCGCTATTCCGTATACCGGTGCATCTGGCGCTGCCCTTTTGGCGCTACCGCCGCCGCTGGGACGCCGAGTATCACGTGCTCAAGTCGATGTTTCACAACAACCTTCACGGCTGGCAGGCTTGGTCAAAGCTGCGGGATATCAAGAACGAAACCTTGGTGATTACCGGCGAGCGCGACAATTACTTTCCGCGCTACGTTTATGACGATGTCGCCAAGATGATCCCCGGCGCGGAGGTATACGATATCGGCTCGGCCAAACACAAAGTCCAGTTGGAGCGGCACGACGCCGTCAACCGCGCCATCGAGCGCTTCATCGAGACCAATAGGCGAAGCAGCTGGCGGTCCGCCTCAGCGATTGACAAACTCGCCAAAGGACGGCCCTGGCTCGGGCACTACGACAAAGACATCCCGCACACGATTCCGATACCGCATCAGCCGCTCTATCGCTTTTTGGAAAGCGCGGCTGATTGGGCGCCCCGGCGCATCGCCACCGTATTCTACGGCAAGACCTTGACATACCGGCAGCTCGAAGCCCGGGTCAATCAGTTCGCGCATGGACTGATTGGCTTGGGCGTCGAGCCGGGCGACCGCGTGCAGATCGTCTTGCCAAACGCGCCGCAGTTCATCATCGCCTATTACGCGATCCTGAAAGCGGGCGCGGTCGTCGTCTTGTCAAATCCCGACGCCAATGCCGATTTGATCGTCAGCCACGCCTGCGAGACCGAGGCGAAGGTCCTGATTACGCTGAGCGCCTTTAGCGAGCTCGCCGAATTGCTGCGGGACAAGGCTGGCGCCCGGACGTTGATATTCACCGGCATCGGCCAGCACGTCACCACCAGCCGTGATTCCGCCTTCGGCCGACACAAACATGCGACCGACGAAGATGAAGCCCGCGCCCGACGAATTGGCCGCCGCATGTCGGGGATCATGGCCGACCAGGAGGACCATCCGCCCGCAGTCAATGTGTCCGATACCGATCTCGCCGTCATTTCCTATACGAGCGGCACGACCGGGAAGCCCAGAGGCGTCTGCTTGACCCATCGCAACTTGGTCGCCAATGCCCTGCAGACGCGCCACTGGATGCCCGAAATCGAATTCGGCAAGGAAGTCGCTATGGCGGTCGTGCCCTTTGAGCATAGCTACGGCATGACCGCGGCGATGAATCTCCCGATCCTCATTGCGGCGAAGATCGTCATCATCTCGGTCTTCGAGTTGCGGCAAGTACTGGAGCAGATCCGCCGCTACAAGCCGTCTCTATTCCCCGGCGTGCCATCCATGTTCACGCTTATCAATTACGCCGAAAACGTCAGATCTTATGGCCTTTCGTCAATAAAAGCCTGCATCAGCGGCGCGGCGCCCCTGCCGGTCGAAGTGCAGGAAGCCTTCGAGAAACTTACACGAGGGCGTCTGGTTGAGGGCTACGGGCTGACGGAAGCGGGGCCGGTGACGCACTCGAATCCGCTTTATGGTTTGCGCAAGGTGGGCTCTATCGGCGTGCCGATACCAAATACAGACGCCAAGATCATGGACCTCCTCAGCGGCGAAGACCTGCCGAACGGTCAAATTGGCGAGATGGCCGTCAAGGGTCCCCAGGTCATGCGCGGTTACTGGCGCGAGGATGCCGGCGATGAGTCCGTCCTGCAAGACGGCTGGCTGCGTACGGGCGATGTCGCCGTGATGGACGATGACGGCTACTTCAAGATCATTAGCCGCAAGCGCGATACGATCTTCACTGGCGATTACAGCGTCTACCCGCGCGATGTCGAGGAAGTGCTCTATGAGCACAACAAGGTGCTGGAGGCGGCTGTCGTCGGCGTCGGGCGGGAAGCGGGCAACCAGAAGATCAAAGCATTCGTCGTGCCCCGCCCAAACAGCGGGTTGTCCAAGGAGGAGTTGATTGATCTTTGCAAACGGCGGCTGGAAGAATATGCCGTGCCCTGGGAGATTGAGTTCCGCGAAGCGCTGCCGCGTTCCTTCATCGGCAAAGTGCTGCGGCGCGTGCTGAATGAAGAGAATCACGACGCGCGCTAGGCATTCGCTAGGACGCTGCCGGCGAGGCGGCGCCTCGATTCCCCGAACTTGCGCTACCATTGACCATGATCATTGGCACGAAGGGAGAGACATAGACCAGCGCTGATGGCGACCCTTCCGCTCTTTCCATTGAATACCGTGCTCTTCCCCGGCATGCAGATTAAGCTGCATATATTTGAAGAGCGCTACAAGCTTATGATCAACCGCTGCATAGACAGTGACGAGCCCTTCGGCGTCGTATTAATCAAATCGGGACGCGAAGCGCGTATGCCAGCCGCCACCCCTCATCTCGTGGGCTGTGCGGCCGCTATCAGCAATGTTCAGCGCTTGCCCTTGGGCCGGATGAACATTACCGCGACCGGGCAACGACGCTTTCGCATTCGCGCCATAGACCGCAGCAATCCATTCCTGCTCGGCGATGTTGAATTCTTTTCACCCGTGGACGACCAGCCCGGGTTGATCCGCAGCTATGGCGAGCGCCTTCGGCCGCTGGTCTTGCGCTATTTGGAGATCCTGGCTTCGCCGGAAGACGCAAGTTTCGATCCCACCCAGATACCTCATCGACCGCGGGCGGTGGCGCAACTGGCTTCCATTCTCTTGCAGGCCGATAACGAGCAGAAGCAGGAGCTCCTCTCGATGGAAAGCCTAGCGCGCCTCCTCGAAACGCTCGTTGATATCTACCGGCTGGAGACGCTGCTGCTGAAGGTGCGCCTGGCGCCGCCCGATAAAGACTTCAATATCGGACCATTCTCCAGCAATTAACTCGCCTTCAGCAGCAATCTCTGCCGTGATAATTTGATCATCGTATTCGTGTATACTGAGTATTCATGCTTTCCAAGAATGCTCGCTGGGGGCGATGCGTTGAGAGACATTTTGCTCATAGTGTTGCGAACCTTCGCGCTTCTGACCGTCACATTACTGGCATTGGAACTCGCTTTGCAGGCCGCCTTTACACACTTGCCGCCAACGATCGTCGAACCCATGCCGCAGTACCTGGAACGGTTCGGCCATCGCCTGACCACCGAGCACGGAGGTCGTGAGTTTCCCGCGGGTGAAGCGGTCGAATACGAAGTGACGCCACTCAGCGGCGACCTATATCACATCTCGTGTTTGTCGCCCGCCGACGCCCAACCGCTTGAGCCATACCGCGTGTCTTTCAAGCGCGACCATCGCGGATTCCGCAATGTTGAGCCCTGGCCCGACGATCTTGACCTGGTCGTGCTAGGCGATTCCTTCACCGCCGCCGAGCACATTCAGCGGCCCTACTGGGAGGGAGTTTCGGATTCAATTCTCGTTCTCGCCGCGCCCGGTACCGGTACGCTGGAACAGCAGCGCTATTTCGAGGCATTTGCCCGGCAGCGAAATCCTAAGCGAGTCGTTCTCGCATTCTTCGCCGGGAATGACATGAACGACAACCAGTTATTCTCCGACATGTTGCGCCAAGGCAAAACGCGGAAAGACCGACAGCATGAAGACAAGAATCCGCTTGACTACTCGGTTGTCTTTCGCTTGCTCCATTTCATTAGCGAATCCACGACATTGGACGGCGGGGCCGACTGCCACTATCCGCTTATAGCTCAGACGGATCCGCCGGCGCCGGTTGCCTTTTTCTACAAGTTCTTCCCTCTCCTTAGCGCGGATAAGGAGAGCCTGCTACAGAGCGAGGCGTTCAAATTGACCAGGACGAGCATAAGCGAAATGGCGACCGCCCTAGGCCCTGATGAAGCGGAACTGATCGTGATGTACATCCCGGCAAAGGCGGAACTGTATTGGCAATACTTGGACGAAACCAGCAAAAGGACGATCATAGCCGCCGATTCTAGATTCTTTCATACCACTAATTTGGAGGAAATTGATGTCAACCTGTCCGCCCAGCGAGCCGCGATGCGGGAATTGGCGGACGAGATTGACGTCTCCTTCCTCGATCTCACGCCGCCGCTTGCCGAGGTGATCCGCGCGGGCAGCTCGCCCTATTTTTTTGCCGACACCCATTGGAACCAAACCGGACACAATATCGCCCGAAACGCCTTGCTTGACTTCTTGAATCAGTCTAACCTTGAAACGTGAGCGGCATGGCGCGGCCGGTATGCGCTGACGCTTCGTTGATGAGCGCAGGTGCGCCGCGTAGGAGCTTACTCATGACGAACCTTTTGAAAATTGCTTGGGAACGCTTCAGCGTCAATTCGGCTATCGTCGCCGACCTAAACGGCCGCTTCATCGCCACCGCCTTCTATTTTACGATCATGGTTCCCTTTGGTTTGCTGTCGGCAATCTTCATGGATCCGCTGCGCAAGAAGTCCGGCGCCGCAGCCTGGTCGGAACGCGAGCCCGTGCCAAGCGATATTGCATCGGCAAAAGAACAAGGCTAGCGATGTACATTCTCGGCATATCCGCCTTTTATCACGACTCGGCCGCCGCCCTGCTCGACAATGGCGAGCTGGTCGCGGCCGCTATGGAAGAACGATTCTCGCGGCTGAAACACGACAACGGCTTTCCTCAGCTGGCAATCGATTTCTGCCTGGAGCAAGCGGGCATAACCGCAAGTGACTTGGACTACGTCGTATTCTACGAAAAGCCTTTGCAGAAGTTCGAGCGCATCCTGCAAACGACGCTCAATACCTTTCCCCAATCGTCTGGGCTATGGCGCGAATCCATGATGACCTGGCTGAGCGACAAGCTATGGGTGCGCAGCCATATTGCCCGCGGCCTGGGCGTCCCTTACGACAAGGTCCTTTTCTGCGACCATCACATGAGCCATGCCGCCAGCGCCTTTTACGCCTGCCCCTTCAAAGACGCGGCCATCTTGACGGTGGACGGCGTCGGCGAATGGACCACAACAACGCTCGGCCGCGGCTCGAGCTCACTCGGCGAGGACAACGATGAAGCGCCCTCCATCGAGCTGTTCGAAGAGCAGCGCTTTCCGCATTCTTTGGGGCTGCTGTATTCTACCTTTACCGCCTGGCTGGGCTTCCGCGTTAACAATGGCGAATACAAGGTCATGGGCATGAGCCCTTACGGAGCGCCAAACTACATGGACAAGATCGGCAAGGTCGTCTCAGCCGATGACAGGAACGGCGCCTTCAAGCTCAACATGGATTATTTCGACTTCCATCGCTCAACATCGCAGAGCTACAGCGCCAGATTTCTCGAGCTCTTCGGCGATAAGCGCGATGCCGATTCCGACTTCTTCACCATGCGCACCAATCCGGAACGCTCAGCCGAACGCAAAGCGATGGAAACCAACCAGTATTACGCCGATGTCGCCGCCAGCATCCAGCAGTTCACGGAAGACACCTTGATCAAAATCGCCCGCTATTTGCACCGCCGAACGGGCATGAGCAAGCTGGTCATGGCGGGCGGCGTCGCCTTGAACACAAAGGCGAACTGGCGCATCTTGAATGAGACGCCCTTTGAAGAACTCTGGATCCAACCAGCGGCCGGCGATGATGGCGGCTCGCTGGGGGCGGCGCTTTGGGCATGGCATACCCTCCTTGGCAAGCCGCGCAAGTGGGTGCAGAAGCATGCCTATTTCGGCCGCGCCTTCAGCGATGACGAGTGTCGCGCTTTTCTGGATAAGGCGCATCTCAAATACGAATCCTTTACTGACGATAGCAAGCTAACTGAAACGATTGTTGACGCCTTAACTTGTCAGCAGGTCATCGGCTTTCATCAAGGCCGATTTGAGTGGGGTCCGCGCGCCCTGGGCAATCGCAGCATCCTGGCCGACCCGCGCGGCGACGACATGAAAGAAATCGTCAATACGAAGATTAAGTTTAGAGAACCCTTTCGGCCCTTTGCGCCAGTCGTATTGCGCGAGCGCGCGCCTGAGTATTTTGATTACCCGCAGGTCGCCGATCACGATTCGCCGCGTTATATGTTGATGGTCGCGCCTATCAAAGAGGACAAGCAGACGGAGATCCATGCCGTCAACCACGAAGGCACGGGCCGCTTGCAATCCATCGACCGCGAGACCAATTCGAGGTACTACGATATCGTCCAGCAGTTCGGCCAGGCGACCGGCGTTCCCATCGTGCTGAATACCTCATTCAATCTGCGGGGCGAGCCCATTGTCAACACCCCGCGCGAAGCCTACAATACCTTCCGCAACAGCGATATTGACATGCTCGTCCTGGGTTCGCACATCGTACGCAAAAGCCATTGAAACAGTAGCGCCAGACAGGGAGAGATCATGACGTCGAAAGCAAAGCAGAAAGTCGATTCACCAAGCGCGCTGCAGGACTTCTTCATGCGCATGGGCGTCTTGGGTGAACTGCTGGCTTTTCTGTGGAAACGGAAACTCTATTGGATGCTGCCCATGGTCATCACGCTGCTGGTATTTGCGCTGCTGATCGTGCTCGGCGGCTCAAGCCCTATCAGCCCGTTCATCTATACGCTGTTCTAGGCAGGCGGCGAGATCGCTGCGTGAATTATATGGATCCTGCGCTCGTCAAACCACTTACGGCGATTGCCTTGGCCGCCCTGGTATTGCGGCTGGCGCTGCTCGTTCACCAGCGGTCGGGCGCCAGCAAACCGATACATGGCGGCGCGCTCTCGCTTGCAGCCAATTTTCTTTCCGGCTTGTGCTTCGTCGCGATACTGCCAACGGTTTGCGCCAGCGTGTTGGTGTTGCATCCGGAGGCGGTGCGCTTTGCGGGCTTGACATGGCACCCGCTGCTCTTCATCGTCCTATCGCTTGGTCTCGGCAGTTTTGTCTTTGCTCTGCTCCACGCCGTCTTTGAGCGCGGACCGCTGCAGCGGGCGCAACGTGAAGCAGCCGCTAATGAAGCGCGCGGCTGGACCGAAGAGGACGCCAGGACCTCTGGTTTGTAGCGAATGCGGACTTAACTAGATGTCGAGGTTGCGCACCTGCTTCGCGTGCGTCTGAATGAAACGGCGGCGCGGGGGCACGCTGGCGCCCATCAGCATGTCAAAGACCTTGTCCGCGTCAGCCGCGTCTTCAATCGTCACTTGCAATAGCGTACGCGCTTCGGGATCCATCGTTGTCTCCCAGAGCTGCTCCGGGTTCATCTCGCCCAAACCTTTGTAGCGCTGCACCGCGACCTTGTCAGGATTCTTGAAGCGCTTCATCGACTGTTTGAGCAGTTCTTCGTCCGGCACGCCGCCGAGCGGGTACACGTACTCCATCTGCTTGCCGTTCTTCAACAGAAATATCGGCGGCTGCGCGATGAAGAGGTGTCCCCTTTGCACAATCTGAGGCATGTGCCGGAAAAAGAAAGTCAGCAGCAGCGTGCGGATGTGACTGCCATCCACATCGGCGTCGGTCATGATGATAACCTTGCCATAACGCAAGCGGTCGACGGTCATCTCGTCGTGGATGCCCGTGCCCAGCGCTGATATCAGCGCCTTGATTTCGTTGTTGTCCAGAATCTTGTCAATGCGCGCCCGCTCGGTGTTAAGGATCTTTCCACGCAAGGGCAGAATCGCCTGGAAATGCCGATCGCGACCCTGTTTGGCGCTGCCGCCGGCCGAGTCGCCCTCGACAATGTAGATCTCGGCATTCTCTCCCCGTTCGGAACAATCGGCCAACTTGCCCGGCAAGGTGCTGCTCTCCAGCAAGCTGGGGCCGCTGCGCACCAGATCGCGCGCTTTCTTGGCTGCTTCACGCGCGCGTTTGCTGGTCATGCACTTGTCCACGATGCGCCGCGCCTCGCGCGAATTCATTTCAAGAAACTCGTTGAAGGCTTCCGTCACAACCTGCGATACCGCGCCTTGGACTTCCGGATTCAATAGCTTGACCTTGGTTTGGCTTTCAAACTGCGGATCAGGATGCTTGATGCTGACGATGGCCGTCAAGCCCTCCAGCGTATCGCTGCCAGAGAAATTGCCATCTTTGTCCTTGAGCAGCCCCGCCTTCTTTGCATAGCGGTTGATGACCCCGGTGATCGACGAGCGCAAGCCCGTGATGTGCGTCCCGCCATCCGGCGTATTGATGGTATTGGTAAAAGCCAGCTCGGTAGCGGTCGCCACATCAGCGTATTGAAACGCCACTTCCACGCCAATCCGGTACGGATTGTCATTGCGATCCCGGAACTCGATCTCGCGCTCAACATGGATGATATTGTGGATCGCCTTGCGGTTGCGGTTTAGATAACGCACGAAGCTGCGCAAGCCGCCGTCAAAATAAAATGTCATCTCGCGGGGAATCGGCTTGACGCGGTCATCGCGCAGCCGAATAGTCACCTTGCGCGTGACGAAAGCCATCTCGCGAAATCGCGTCGCCAAGGTATCGAAGCTGAATTCGTTGCGCTCAATCACGCTGAAGTCGGGCGTGAAGCCAATCTCAGTGCCGGTGTCCTCGCCCTCTTTGAGCTTTCGGCCCTTTCGAACGCTGCCGGTTGGGATGCCGGCTT
Source organism: Chloroflexota bacterium (assembly GCA_026706455.1). Taxonomy (GTDB): domain Bacteria; phylum Chloroflexota; class Anaerolineae; order Aggregatilineales; family Phototrophicaceae; genus UBA6055. The sequence goes on from JAPOYS010000183.1 coordinate 28,370, forward strand.
CGTAGGATTGCCGCCAAACATGGCCATCGCGGCGAATCGTCGCCGTCAACTTCGCCGAGAGCGCATTTACCGCGGAAACGCCAACGCCGTGCAATCCGCCGCTGACCTTGTAGGCCTCATTATCAAACTTGCCGCCGGCGCCCACTTCCGTCATTACCAACTCAAGAGCGCGCTTGCCGCTCTCGTGTCTATCGACCGGGATTCCAACGCCGTTATCTCTGATGGTGGCCGCGCCGCCCTCATGGAGCGTTACCGAAATATCGTCGCAGCGCCCGGCCAATGCCTCGTCGATCGAGTTGTCCACCACTTCATAAATCAGATGATGCAAAGCGCGCGCGTCCGTGCCGCCAACATACATGCCCGGGCGCCGCCGAATATGCTCGCGAGGATCAAGTTTCTGGATGTGTTTTGCCGAGTAGTCATGCTCGTGCTGCAAGACAAGATCCCTGTCTTTAGCCATCTTCTCTCCTGAGATCTCGGTCGAATGTTCAATGCATTCCGCCTGAATCGCACGCGTAAATCGCTAACGATTCGCCGGAAATTGCCACCTTTGGCAGACCTCTTCACTCAACTAGATTATACAGCAGCATTGAGATTCAGACAATCCGAAGCGGCGGCAAAAGCGCCCGCAAAGTATTGACAATGCGGGGGGAGCAATCCTAAAATCGCGCCTGACGCCTCTGTAGCTCAGTGGACAGAGCACCGGTCTTCTAAACCGTTGGTCGCAGGT
>JAPOYS010000044.1 GCA_026706455.1 Chloroflexota bacterium
AACTCCCGACACCTGGTTCCGTAGACCAGTGCTCTATCCGCTGAGCTACAGGCACTGAAGCGGCCTCAAGCATAATCGGCGCGCCGTCGAAAGTCAAGAGCGATATGCTCTTTCCGTCCGCAGGGCAAGGCGCCATGGCTTTGCGCGCTGGCCGCTTCCTACCTTATAATTGATAATCATAGCGAATGAGGTCGGGCTATTGGGCGCGCCGCGCCGCCTGGCATCGTTCAGGGGAGCGCATTGCATTTGCCTGGCACAGCGCGAAATATCTGGCGAAATCGACTCGTAGGCAGACTGTGCCGCTTGCTTGCCGTCTTGGCTTTGTGCAGTTGCCTCGCCGGTTGCAGTCTGGAAGCGCTGCTGCCGAGCACCGCCACCGCCACGCCAGCGCCCACGTCGACGCCGACCGCCACGCTGCCAGTCACCAACACACCGACCGCCACGGCGACCGCCACCCAAACTCTCACTGCGACCGCCACGGCGACGCCGACCGCCACTGCCACCGCCACATCCACCGCCACGCCAACGGCGACCCCGACCGTATACGCCGTCGTCCGCTCGCAGCAGCGCGTCAACGTTCGCGCTGGACCGAGCACCGATTACGCGGCGATCGGCTCGCTGGCGCCCGCCAGCGGCGTGCAGATCATTGGGACGAATGACGAAGAAGACTGGTATCAGGTGCGGCTGGCCGAGGGCGACGAGGGCTGGGTGAGCGCCGCCTTGCTCCGCCTCGAGACTTCGGCGCCCTTGACGGCTGCCGAGTCTGATGGCGACGCGCAAAGGCCGAGCCAGCAGACGCGCATCGTTGTTGAACTGGGCGATGCCGATGCCGACCCCGGGTCGGAAGACGGCATTCTGGTTATCAATGTGCCCATCGCCGATGTCGATGCCATGCGCATGACCGCTACCGAGCTGGCCCGCGCGAGCATGACCGCGGCGGCTGACGCGGTCGCGCCCGAACCAGCTAGGCCTGCGAGCTCGCCAACAGCCTCGCGGCTCCAAGCGACGCCGCGCTTCAATGTGAACGTCTTCGCCTTCTGCAACGATCCCGCCTTTGGCATCGGCGCGCCGTCCGACCTGACAGCCGGCTCGACCATCAAGGTCTACTGGGCTTGGTTCGCCAGCACTGAGGCCTACTTGCGCCAGCACATGACCCATGCGACGCATGAACTGCGCATCAATGGCGCCGCCCTCAGCAACGTCAATCAGTACCGTCTCAGCCCGACGCGCAGCGGGAATCAGCATGCCGTCTACTGGTACGTGCCCTTCGGACCCCTGGATGCCGGGAATTATGTCATCACCTACCGCGTGACCTGGCGCAATCCGATCAGCGATGGCTACGCGTCCTACGGACCCGGGACCGCCACCGAATTTGAAGAGGAAAGCTGCAACTTCACCGTGAGGTAAACGGGGTGGATCGCTTCAAGCAGTGGCGCGCGACTGAGATCGGCGCTGGCTTCGTCCTCCAGTCGCACGCTGGGATCCGCCTGACGCTGCCGCCGGCGTCCGCCACCGTTTACCATGATGCCCAGATCAGCGACTACAGCGCGCCCCTCCGCGATTTCGCCAATTCGCCGCCGCTTCGCCTTGAACTGCGCGCCCGCGCCCAAGGTGAATTGGTCGGCACCGCCGGCTTCGGCTTCTGGAATCATGCCTTCGTCCCTGGCGAACGCGGCTTCCGCCTGCCACAAGCTCTTTGGTTTTTCTTCGGCGGACCAGCGAACGACATCGCCCTGGCCAAAGGCGTCGCTGGCCGGGGCTGGAAAGCGGCGACTTTCAACGCCAGGAGTTGGCGCTTCCGCGCGCTGCTGCCGGCCGCGCCGCTCGGCTTTCTGCTCATGCGCAGCCGGCGGCTGTACGAGGCGCTCTGGCCCCTGGGTCAAGCTGCCATCGGCGTCCACGAAGCGGCGCTTTGCCCGTCGCTGCTGGCTGACTTTCATACCTATACGCTGGACTGGCGGGCGGACGGCGCCACCTTCGCTGTTGACGGCGATCTCGTGCTGCGCGCTCAGAATGTGCCGCGCGACCGCCTGGGTTTCATCGCCTGGATCGACAATCAGTACGCGATTGTCACGCCACAGGGCCGCTTTGGCCGCGGCCTGCTTGCTATCCCCCATGCGCAATCCCTCGAGTTAAGCGACATCACGATCACGCGCTTGTGACCGGACCAACACAATACGTCGCCCATCTCCTGGCAATACGATTATAGGGGCGACATACCATGTCGCCCGCCGAAAAGAATCGAAAGGGCGAGTCACCGCCTCGCCCCTACACACAGGCTGCGGGTTAGGCCCCTCCTTTGCATTGGGCGCGGCTGCGCATGATGATACAATGAGCGAGGAGCAAAGGCACAGGTTCGCGCATTTCTATGGTTTCATCTGCGGGTGAGAGGAACTTCGACGCGCTGCTGGATGCGGTGGAGAGCCGCAAGCGCATGCTGCGAGACTATCTCATGCAGGAGCGCTTCGTCCAGCGTTTTTGTCCAGCGCATATCCGTGAGGCTGTCTACAGTTACCTGGCGGGCGGCGGCAAGTTACTGCGCCCGGCGGTGGCGATGCTCGCTTGCGGCGCGCTGGGCGGCGACGAGCGGCGGGCGCTGCCGGTTGCGGCCGCCATTGAAGTATTTCACACCTGGACGCTGGTTCACGATGATGTCATCGACCGGGACGATACTCGGCGCGGGCTGCCGACAGTGCACCGCGATTTCGCGCGGCGCGCGGCGCAAGAATTCAGCTGGAGCGCCGCGGACGCGGAACATTATGGCATGACCATCGCCATGCTCACCGGCGATGTACAGCAAGCCTGGGCTTGGTCACTGCTCTTCGAAGCCCATTTCGAGCGCGGCGTCGCGGCCGAAGTCGTGCTGCAACTGGCGCAGGAGTTGGCCAGCCAGGTCACGCCGCAACTGGTCGAAGGCGAAACGCTCGATGTCCAATATGCTGGCCGCGCCCGTGAACTTGATGAAGACCAGATCATCGATATGCTCTGGAAGAAAACCGGCGCGCTGTACGAATTCGCCGGTCGCGCCGGCGCCGCCATCGCGCTGAATGACGCCGACGGCAGCCAGCCAGAAGCGATTGCGATCGCGCGCTTTTGCCGCCTCTGCGGCGCCGCCTTTCAGATTCAGGACGATATCCTTGGCGTCGTCGGCGACGCCGGTCAGCTGGGCAAGCCGGTCGGTTCCGATATTCGCGAGGGTAAATCCACCTTGTTGACCCTCAAAGCGCTGGAGTTGGCTGACGACCGGCAGCGGCGGCAAATCGAGCGCATCGTTGGCGATACCATGTCCAGCGCCGAAGACGTGCAAGCGCTGGCGGCGCTCTTTCGCGAACTGGGTGTCATCAGCGAGGCGCAGGCGGTGTCTCACGGAATGGTGAGCGACGCGCTTGCGCATTTGCGCGCCTTGCCAAACTCAGAGTATCGGACGCTGCTGGCGCAGTGGGCGCAATACTTGATTCAGCGTCAGTTTTAGCGGCAGCGCCAACGGCGTCCTGGCGAGCCGCGCCGCGACCCCGGCGAGACACGGCAGCGATGAATGACCGTCCGTCACGCTGTCGAACAGTAGTTTTCGAGCAGAAGAGAATGCGAGAGCGCTACATGAATCAGCTTACGAGGCTTATCATTGTCGCCCACCTATTCGCCGTCGCTGGCTGGGCATTGGCGCAGGAGGCGATTGATAGCAGCCCGCGCGCGCTGCTGGATGGGGCGGTCGCCGAATTGCAGGCCGCCGAGAGCTTTCGCCTGGAGATCGAGCAGACGGGCGAACCCTACCAACTGGCGCTGACACTGGACGGCGTCAACATGCTGCCCGCTGCCTTGGAGAGCGCCGCGGCTCAAGTCATCAGCCCGGACGAGCTGCACATCAGCGCGCGAATCCGCATGTTCATTCCGCTGTCGCTGGACGTCTATGCCAGGGTCGATCGTCAATGGCTGAGCTTCCCCAGCGGCGCGCCCTGGATTCCATTGCCGGCTTTTGAAGGCTTCGATATCAGCCGTCTATTAGCGCCCGACGACGGCATCGACTGGGCGCTGTCAAACTTGCGGGAGGCGCGGGTCGTTCCTGCTGAAACGGCGCTCAATGAAGGCGATGTCTGGCGCATCGAGGCAAGGGCGCCGGCTGAAGCGGTCGAAGGCCTGCTCTTCGGCTTGATCGCCCCGCAAGACGATGTGGCGATCGACGCCTACATTGGCGTCGATGACGGGCGCCTGCTTCGGATAGAGATCTTGATGCTGGAAACCGTCTCCGACTTGGGGCAGGAGCCCTCGGTCTGGCATATCAAATTCTATGACTATGACGCGCCGCGCGCTTTCGAGCCACCAGACGGCTAAACACGCTCCAGTTCCGGCGCTTCCTCGACCGGCTCGCTCCGCCGCCGCTCGCGGATGTAATAGATCGGCTTGTGCTGCGACTCGTGATAGGTGCGCATGATCATATCGGCGACGATGCCCGTGCTGATGAACTGTACGCCCAGCACCATCAACATCGCCGCCAACTGCAGCAGCGGTCGATCGCCGATCTTGTTCTCGGTCAGCAGCTTGAAGACGGTCAAATAAGCGCCCAGCAAGGCGCCGACGCCGCCGACCAGGAAACCGGCCGTGCCAAAAACGTAGAGCGGGCGATTGAAATAGCTGAGCACGAAGACGACAACGATCAAGTCCAGTATTACTTTGAAGGTCCGGCCCACGCCATATTTGCTGCTGCCCCAGCGGCGCGCGCGATCTTTGACCGGCGCCTCGGCGACGCGCACGCCCATCTGGCTGGCCAGCGCCGGGATGAAGCGATGCAGCTCGCCATAGAGTTTGACGCCCTTGACGACGTCGAAACTATAGGCTTTCAACGTGCAGCCGTAATCGTGCAGCTTGATGCCGGTGCTGCGTGAGATAAGTCGGTTGGCCATCATCGAGGGGATGCGGCGCAGGAAGAGTGATTCCTTGCGCTCTTGCCGCCAGCCGCTGACGATATCGTAACCCTCGTCGAATTTCTCAAGTATAGGCGCGATATCGCCCGGGTCATTCTGCAGATCAGCGTCAATGGTCACCACGATCTCGCCGCGCGCCGCGTCAAAGCCGGCCGCCAAAGCCGCCGTCTGCCCGAAGTTGCGCCTGAAGTGGATAATATGCCAGCGCTCGTCCCGCCTTTGCAGCGCGTTCAGCAGGCGGTAGCTGCCGTCCTCGCTGCCGTCATTGATGGCGATGACTTCGTAATCGCGCCCGATCGCTTCAAGCGCTGCCGTCAACTCTGCATACAGCCGCTCGACATTGCCTTCTTCGTTGTAAATGGGGATGACGACGGACAGCGCCAATTCGGGGATTTCGATGTGGTCTGGCGCGACGCTCATGGATTCTCTCCGCGGGCTCTTTGCGCCCATTGTATCATTCTAGCATGATTACCGGCATCGGAATGGTTTGCCGCAAACCGCGTAGGGTCTAATGTGAAGGATGTTACCCGCCCCAAACGATTTGTAGGGGCGAGCCTTGGCTCGCCCTAAACCTGTCTTGGCAATTGAGGGCGACGCAAGTGTCGCCCCTACACACAATCTTGTGCGAATCATGGCCACCAAGTTCGACACTCCGCAAATCGTATCATGTATCCCTACCGGCAGCGTAGGTCACTCGTTGCCCTGGCGTCTGGCGAAAGGACCGCGACGCCTCTATGCTGATAGAATAAGCGCGAGAGCGGCACAGGAATCGCCATGACCGACGACGGCAAGTTGCCCGCTAACGAGGGAGTAGACTTCGAGACTGCCGAAGGCGCTCCCGCGTCCTCGCCGGCGACCGACAATACGATGACCACCGAGATCGTGAGAGTGGAGCGCGACGGGGATGCGCCCTTCTCGCTGCCGCATGTCTCGGAACTGGATGAAGCGACCCCGCGTGACGCGCGCCGCGAAGCCGCCTCTCGGATCACCTTGCCCGCTTATGGTCCCATCGCCTCGCGGCCGGCGCCGGTCGATCAGGCGCCCACGCTGCTGGAGTCGCCCCCGGCTCGGATGAGCCCGCCAGCCGCAGCGCCGATGCCGCGCCCGCCGAGGGATGAGCCGATCAATCCAGCGCGCAATCGCCGGCGCAAACGGCGGCGCCAGCTTTTGCCCTGGGGCTGTCTATGGATGCTGCTAGGGCTCATGCTGACTTTCTGCGGTGGCTTGACGCTTCTAACGGCGGGCGCGGCCGCTCTGTTCTTGCCGCAGGTCGAAGCCGAGTGGACGGCGCGCGTGGCTGAAGTCGACAATTATCGCGGTTTCGAAAGCACCTTCATTTACGATCGCCACGGCAACGAACTGTACGAGGCATTCGGCGAGGGGCGGCGGACGCGCGTCAGCTACGAGCAAATACCCGACGCGCTGATCCTGGCGACCATCGCCATCGAGGACGATTCCTTCTTCCAGAACATTGGCATTGATGTCGGCCATACGCTATTGGCCGCTCTCAATTATCTCGGTGGAGCCGACCGCGATCGCAGCCCAGGCGGCAGCACGATCACGCAGCAGTTGGCGCGCAATATCTTCTTTGACTTCGAGAAGCGAGCGCAACGGAGCATCGCCCGTAAAGCCGAGGAAATCCTGCTCGCGCTTGTCTTGACGCAAACCAAGAGCAAAAGCGAAATCCTCGAAATGTACTTCAACGAGGTCTATTACGGCAATTTGGCCTACGGCGTACAGACGGCGGCGCAGACCTTCTTCGGCAAAGACGTCAACCAACTCAGCGTTGGCGAATCGGCGCTGCTGGCGGGCTTGCCGCAAGCGCCCGCCTGGCTCGACCCGCTGAATCCGGACCCGGCGGTGCAAGCCGCCGTTGACGAGCGCTGGCGCCAGGTGTTGGGCGAAATGGCGGAAGAAGGATTCATCAGCCAGCAGCAGGTGAAGCTGGCGCTGCAAGAGGGCTTGACCTTTGTGCCGGCCAAGGTATCGCTGACGGCGCCGCACTTCACCGTCTACGCGCAAGGCGAGCTCGAGCGGCTGATGCGCGGCTTGGGCTACAGCCCGGAGGATATCGCGCAGGGCGGTTTGCGCGTCTACACCACGCTTGATCAGGCTGTGAACGACTTGGCGCAGCGAGCGGCTGCCCATCAAGTGGCGCAGTTGCAAGCGAAGAATGCCAGCAACGCCGCCGTCGTGGTGATCAAGCCGGCCAGCGGCGAGATCATCGCTATGGTCGGCAGCATTGATTACAACAACGAAGCGATTGACGGCAGCGTCAATGTCGCCACCGCCTTCCGCCAACCGGGCAGCACGATCAAGCCCTTCACCTACGCGGCTGCCATCGAGCGCGGCATGTCCAGCGTGGATGTGCTCTGGGATACGCGCGCGCGGATTGCGCTGCCGGGCTTGCCCGTTTATTCACCGCGCAATTTCGACAATGCCTTTCACGGACCCATGACCATGCGCGCCGCGCTCGCCAACAGCTACAACATTCCGGCCGTGCAGACCCTGCGGAAATTTGGCGTGGGCGCCTTGCTGGAGCTGCTGCGGCGCTTCGGCATCACCACCCTGGACGAAGACGCTTCCAAGTACGGCTTGTCCTTGACACTGGGCGGCGGCGAAGTCACCCTCATCGAGCTGACCAACGCATTTGCCGTCTTCGCCAATCAAGGCGCTTACGCTCCGGTAACGTCCATCCTCTGCGTGATCGACAGCGATGATCACATCCTGTATCAGTATGACGATGGCTGCCCCGCGGGCCGCATCAGCGACGGGACGGTCCTGCGCGGCGCGGACCCCGTTCGCGTTCTCGACCCGCGCGTCGCCTTCCTCATCACCGATATCCTGGGCGACAATGACGCGCGCAGCCCGGCCATGGGCGCCTTCAGCGCGTTACGAACCGACGATGTCTACGCGGCCGTCAAGACCGGCACCACCGACGATGTCAAGGACAATTGGACGATCGGTTACACGCGTAATGTCGCGGTTGGCGTTTGGGTGGGCAATAATGACGGCGACCCCATGATCGATTCCTCCGGCTTGACCGGCGCGGCGCCAATCTGGAACACCGTATTGTCGGGCATTTACGCCAATCGAGCCTTGCTCGCCGCCTTCGCCACGGACGGCCAACTCCTGAGCGATCGACCGCCTCCGCCAAGTGGCTTGACCTTGCGCCAAGTATGCGATGTGCGCCGCCTGACTGAGCTCTCGCTGCGCTGCCCGGCCATGATCAACGAATGGACGCTGGATGGACCAGCGGGCAGGCCCGATGGCCAGGGCGGTCTCATGGTTCCGCCGGCCGCGCAGCGCTATCCGACGCCCGTGCCGGTGCGGGGTTCGATACTGCGCGAGGTCAGTCCCGGCGTGTATCAGACGCTGGCTTATGCGCTGCCGCCCGCGGTTGGCGCCGCCATTCGATTCCAGCTAGGACCGGGCGAGAAAGCGCCCCTGCCGCCGAATTTCTGTCGAGTGCCCGTAGAAGACGCACATGAGGCGATCGCCGCCGGCGCGCAGAATCTATTCTTCATCGGCGGTCCGACAACATCGCATGATGACGCTATCGAAGCGGAGCGCTACGCGCGCGAGCAGGGCTTGGCTTACCTGCCGACGGTGGATTGCTGGCCTAGCGTCTACAGCGCGGGCGCCATCGGCGATGTCGGCGCGACCCTGCAGATTCAGCAGCCGGCGCCGGGCCAATCCGTTCGCGCCCCAATCCCGATAGTGGGCACGGCTCATTTCAACCCCGGTCAAGCCGAGATTTACCACTTCTATATTCGTGGCGGCCAGTTCGCCGAATGGACGCCGCTGGGCAGCCCGCATCAGGCGCCCGTCGTGCAGGGTCAATTGGAGACCTTGCATGCCGATGCCCTGCGTCCGGGCAATTATGTCTTGCGGCTTGCGCTGGTCCGGTCCGGCAATATCGTCCAGGCGAGCGATGTCATCTTTATCGTGCCCGAAGACTGAATTGCCGCGCGTCCCCGTCGACTATTCCGCATAGACCAGATCATAGGTCAATACAACCGAGTCGCCAATCGCGATGATGTCGCCATCATTCAGGCGCGCGCGTCCAGCTATCTGTATTCCATTGACGCGCGTGCCGTTGGTGCTGCCCAAGTCCTCAATATGATAGTCGGGTCCCCGCAGCGTCAAGCGCAGATGATAGCGGCTGACTTGCGCGTCTCGAATTGCGATGTCGTTTGCCAGGTCGCGCCCGATGCCGATGACGGCGCGCTCAAGCTGAATCGTCTGGTTTTGCAGGGGTCCGCGCCGCGCGACAATCCAATAACCCGGCTCAGTCGGCATGACGCTCTTGTCGATCTCGAGCATCTGCGCGGAGGAAGCGGCGGCTGGAAATCGCGCGGCGGCCGCGCGTTCCATCTGGCGCTTGAAGTCCGACAGGAAGTGATCCCAAAAGTGATTCTCATCGCTGAAGGCGCGCCGGTCATATCGATTGACCGTGCTCAAACGCGGATGCTCGGGCGCTTCTTCGTAGATGAGGGCGAATACCGGCAGGCCAGCGCCCAGCGCCAGCGCCCATTCATAGGTGACGAAGGGCGACGAGGCGGCGGTCGCGGTCACCAGCAGGATCAGCGCGTCAGCCGCCTGAATGGCGCCATCCATCTCGAAATGCCATAAAGCCTCCGCAATGGGTTGGGGGTCGATCCAAGGGCGGTATCCCTGCGCCAGCAGAACACGCCGCAATTCCTCAGCCGGTTCGGCGTCTTCGGGCGCGTGGGACAAATAGATCTTGCTCATCAAGCTGCCGCTTACTCTTGAACCTTTTCATACACGGCGATCGTGCCGGCCACCATGCGCTCGACGCTGAAATGCTCTTCCAGGCGGGCGGCGCCGAGCAAGCCCATATACTTGCGCAGGGCGCGATCTTGCAAAAGCCGCGTCATCGCCTGGGTCAAGCCGGCGACATCGCGCGCTTCGACGAGGACGCCGGTCTCGCCGTCCACTACGATTTCGGGAATGGCGCCGACCTTGCTGGCGATGATCGGCACGCGGCGCGACATCGCTTCCAAGAGCACCAGCCCGAAACCCTCGCTCAGGCTCGGCAGCAGGTAGACATCAAAGGCGGCCATCAGATCGGCCGCGTCGGGCCGCCAGCCCAACCAGAAGACGCGATCGGCGACGCCGAGTTTGCTCGCCAGGCGTTGCAATTCAGCGCCTTTCGCGCCATCGCCGGCGATCACCAGATTGGCGCGCGGCCAGTCCGAACGGATTCGCCGCAGCGCCTCCAGCGCGTAGGGGATGCCTTTCTGCTCGACCAGACGACAAGCCATGCCCAGGATCTGCGCATCGGCCGGCAGCTTCAATTCTTGCCGCAGCCCCTGGCGGGTGGCGGCGATGGCTTCATCGCTAAGCCATTTGTATTCCATGCCATAATGCACGACATGGATCTTTTCCGCTGGCGCCGCTTCTATCTCGATGGCGAACTGTTTCATCGCCTCGGAGATGGCGATGCCGCCGTCAATCAAGCGCCACATCCGGCGGTTGATCCGGCGCCAGCGCGCCCGATAGCGAAAGGCGTCATCGAGATGGCGGCTGCTGACGATGGCGGGGACGCGGGCCGCCTTCGCCGCGACGTAGCCGAATAGTTCAGCGTGAATCAGATGCGTGTGGACGATGGCGGGCTTGCTTTCCCGCAGCGCTCGCCGCAGCCGCCACAGCAGCGTCACGTCATTATCGCGATAGATGCGGAGTCTGGTGATGGGGATGTTTCGCTGTTCGGCCGCCGCCGCCATCTCATCCATCGGCCGGTCGCGCTCAACTAGAATAATAAGACGGGCGTCGATGCCGCGCTTGCGCAAACCCTCGAGCAAGAAGAGCAGGTGCCTTTCGGCGCCGCTTATGCGAGTCACTTTGATGATGTGGGCTACGCGCATGAAACCTCGATGATCGGCGATTGACCTGGTTTATGGATGCTCTCTGTCCACGCGACCGGATTGCATGGCGCCGGCTGGCAGTAGCCCGCGGGCGCCTAGCGCGGGACGATCTCGCGCGAAAGGGGGCCGATGATTCCGCGTTCGTCAATGGCGGCGATTGCGATGCCGGCGTAATCGGCAAAGCCAGCCCAGACGACCTTTGTCTCCGTGAAGGGCAATTGATCGGCATAGATCAATGATCCCGCCGGACGCAGCGCAATGATATAACTGACCGCCCCTTCCACCGGCTCCCAAACCAATTCCTTCTTGTCGTCCGCCCGCTGGCGCAAGGCGATGTTGGCCGGCGGGCGCGGCCCATCAGCGAGCGCCCTGACGAGCGCCAAGGCGGCCTGCGTCGAGCGGCGCAGATATTCCGGCTCGATAAACTCGATCGTATCGGTCGGGTCCGCATTGCGCTTTTCTTCGAAGGCGTTGATGAGCCGTATCGCCGGATAACCCAAGTCGCTGAAGGACTGATGATCGCCCCAGCGGTTCTCGCGGTCGACCGCATCCATCACGTGCAAACCCATATCGAGCTTGTAATTGTGGCCCAGGAAGTTTGCCTCCCGCGCCAGCTTGCGCGATGCCGAGGTGTCGTTGGGTCCCGCGGAGAATACGCGCAGGTAGCGGTCCTCCCGGTTGCCGTTGAAATCGTGTATGTTGCCGATCGTATCGAGGTTGAACATCCCGATGACGTCAACGCCGTCATCATAAATCCATCGGGCGAAATTGATGCTGCCTTGCCGCTGAATTTCTTCGGCTGAAAACAGAACGAACATGACCGTCGCCTTGTATTGGGCTGCGCTCATAATGCGCGCCAATTCGAGGACGGCGGCCACGCCCGAGCCGTTGTCATTGGCGCCGGGGGCGTAGGCTGTGCCCGAATCGCGCGGTGTGCCGATACTGTCGTAGTGGGCGCCGACGATGACGGCGCCGGCGTTCAACTCGGTGCCGCTAATAGCGCCGACAATGTTGTATTGGGTGGTCCTTTCATCGGGCGTGGTGTACGCGTAAAAGCTGACCTCGAAAGTGTAGAAGCGGCCCGCGGAAGCGCCCCGAAATATCTCGAACTGATCGTTGATGTAGCGCCGCGCCGCGCCGATCCCTTCGTTGGCGGATGATTGCGACGAGCTGATGTGGCGCGTGCCCAGGTCTTGCAGGCTGCGGATATGCGACATCAGCCGGTCGGATTCGACCTGGTCGAGCAGCAGCCGCGCCCCATCCTCGCTGGGCGGCCGCGGCGTTACGCCGATTTCGGCGACCACAGCGGGCCGCGACTCGGCGTAACCCAGGGTCGCTTGCGGGGTAATGGTCGGCAATGGCGCCAGGGTGGGCGGCGCGCTCTCGCTGGTTCCCATGTTGCAAGAAATCAGCAGCAATACGAATCCAGCCAGAATCAGGGCGGTCTTGCGGTGGGTGGCTCGCCTGTCCATAAAGCCGATTCTAGCATAGATAACCAGGCGCCGACGCGCTATAGACCAATCGTTCAGAACCCGTATGATTACCGAAAGGCGACCTGGCGCCGGCGACCGATCGATGGCGCGGCGGCAACAGGCCGGGCGCTCGCAGACCGACGCAAATCGGGAAAGCGGCAATATGAGAATCTTGATCATTGGCGGGACGATTTTTCTCGGGCGCGCTTTGGTGAATGAGGCGCTGCGGCGGGGCCATCGCCTCACCCTCTTCAACCGGGGCCTCAGCAAGCCGGAGGCCTTTCCCGCTATCGAGACGATTCACGGCGACCGCGACGCGGATCTGGATCGACTGGGAAGCCGGCGCTGGGATGCGGTCATCGATACCTGCGGCTATCTGCCCAGGCAAGCCCGCCAGTCAACGGCGGCGCTGCGGGGCTCGGTTGATCATTACACATTCGTCTCGACGCTCTCTGTATACCCGACAGCCGGCGCGCCGAACCGCGACGAGTCGGCGCCGGTTTTGACCTTGGACGATGACTCGATCGACGCCGTCACCGACGAGTCTTACGGACCCTTGAAAGTCGGCTGCGAGGCATCTGTCCTGGATGCCTTTCCCCAAGCTGCCCTCATCATCCGATCGGGCTTGATCGTCGGACCCAATGACCCGAGCAATCGCTTCACTTATTGGGTGACGCGCGCCGCGAAAGGAGGCGACGCCATCGCGCCGCCTGCGCGGCAGCCCGTGCAATTTATTGACGCGCAAGACCTGGCTGCTTTCATTCTGCGAGGCGCGGAAAGGCGGCTGGCGGGAATCTACAATGTGACTGGACCGGCTGAGCGTCTGACATTCGGCGAATTGCTGCCCACCGCGCGAGCAGCCCTCGACAGCGATGTTCGCTTCCATCATGTCAGTGATGACTTCTTGCGCGCGCATGATGTGTCCGAATTCATGGGCTTGCCGCTCTGGCTCAATCGGGAGATCGCCGAAAGCTTCATGACATTCAATATCGACCGCGCGCTCGCCGCCGGCTTGACCTTCCGCCCTTTGGAGCGGACGATTCGCGATACTCACGAATGGGCGAGCGCCCAGCCCAAAGACCGGGGGAAACCGGCTGACTTGCCGACGCAGCTTGAATGTAAGTTGCTTGAAGCTTGGCTGTCCTAGACGCGCCGATTGGGCTTTGCGCTAGTCGAGATAGTCGCGCAGTTTGCGGCTGCGGCGGGGATGGCGCAAGCGGCGCAGGGCGCGGCCCTCAATTTGGCGGATGCGTTCGCGCGTCAAGCCAAACTTCTGCCCGACTTCCTCCAAGGTGTAGCTGTGGCCATTCTGCAGGCCAAAGCGCAGGCGCAGTATGCGCGCTTCACGCGGCGTCAACGTGTTGAGAAGCTCCTCAATCCGCTCCTTTAACAGCTTGCTGTAGGCGCTGTCGGACGGGTTCGGCTCGCGATCATTCTCAATGAAACTGCCGAGTTCGCTGTCATCATCTTTGCCGACCGGATGCTCCAGGCTTAGGGGACGCCAGGATACCTTGAGCATCCATTGGACCTTGCGCGGGTCACATTCCATCACCTCGGCAATTTCTTCGACCGAGGGTTTGCAGCCGGTCTCCTGCTCCAGGTCGCGCGCGACGCGGTAAAGCTGGCGAATGCGGTCGGTCATATGCACCGGCACGCGGATCGTCCTACCCTGATCGGCGATCGCCCGCGTGATCGTCTGCCGAATCCACCAGGTGGCGTAGGTACTGAAGCGATAACCGCGGTGGTAGTCAAATTTCCCCACCGCCTTTATCAAGCCGAGGTTGCCTTCCTGAATCAGATCGAGTAAGGGCACGCCGCGCGACATATACTTCTTGGCAATCGAAACGACCAGCCGCGTGTTCGCTTTGATGAGATGGTCGCGCGCGTTTAACCCGTCCTGGATCAGGAACTGCCACTCCGCTCGGCGGTCGTGTTCCGGCGCCTGCCGCAAAAGCGATTCGGCGTTCTGGCCCGCTTCCTGCCGCATCGCCAGCTGCACTTCCTCCTCTGTGTTCAACAGAGGAACGCGCCCCATTTCCTTTAAGTACAAGCCGACCGTATCGCTCGAAGCGATCTCGCCGAGATCGTGGTCTTCTTCTTCGTCGAGATCGAGTTCTTCCTCGTAGGATTCGTCAATAAGATCTATTTCTGATTCGTCAAAGTAGAACTCCATCGAGTTCTTGTCATTCTTGTCATTCTTGTCTTCGTCCAAGAAGGTCATCAAGTCTAAGTCAGACTCATACCTGCCATCAAACTCGTCCACAGTTACACCCCTAACATGCCGGACGCGCGGTCACACCATTTGCCAAACACAATCTTTGAGTCGCTTTGGCTCACTCCAACAATTGCTTCAATACCGCCAATCTCGGATCAATAGCGGCGGCGCCCTCGATTTGCATCAGCG
Organism: Chloroflexota bacterium; assembly: GCA_026706455.1. Taxonomy (GTDB): domain Bacteria; phylum Chloroflexota; class Anaerolineae; order Aggregatilineales; family Phototrophicaceae; genus UBA6055. Next base: position 14,687 of record JAPOYS010000044.1, read on the forward strand.
GGTCCGCGCCCGTTTCTCGCTCGTAATTCAGGTTGACGCCCGTTTCGGCGCTCAATCCGCGACAGTCCGCGCGGCAAAAGCTGCGATAGCTTTCTTCAATGAGCGCCTCCTCGCGCAGCAGCGGCGCTAGATCAATTTCGCCGTTGCTGTCGACGGCGAAGGCGCTAATGTTAGCATCGGGCGGCGACGCGAACAACTCGGCGATGCGCAGATCGAACGTATGATTGAAGGCTTCTAAACAGCGGTCGCATTCGCGCGCCTGCGTAAGGCCCAATGCACCTTGCATGAGGATACCCTCTTTCGTGCGCGTCAAAACGAGATTGCCAGCAAGCGATTCCAAGAACAAATCGTTATCTACTTGTATCCGCCGCGGAAGATTCATCGGCACTTTCTTGGAATTGCCCGGACCTTCCGACAACAGAAAACCGACTTGCAGTTTGAGCAGCCTCTTCTTAAGATAATTGCTGCTGACGCCAGCCAATCTACATCCCCCTCCTCGACCGCTCACTTTGTACAATGTATGATACTAAGATAATTTATGTTAGAAAATTATAGGCGTCCGTTCCCGTCCATGTCAAGCGGTTACACGGCTCGAAGGGTAGAAGGCAAAGCGAAACTAGGTGGCGCGCGCTAAGAATTATGCAAAGAGTGTTATGCGAAAGTTAACAGATTTACACTAACACAACTCACCTTATTTGCCAAGATTCTCATCTGGAGACCGCGTGCAAGCTCCAACAATCATATTCGCCAGCCGGTCCAACGCCTTTGACGCATTGGTCAACAATGGCTCACAGTACAATAACATAGAGTTGAGCGAGGCGCAACAGTTTGTCGACGTCTTAATCGAGCGGCGCGGCGCGCTGGCTTTTATTGACGGCGCGCTTGCAGACTGGCGCAGGCTTATTTTGGCTGCCAAGAATAATGCGGCTTCCCGCCGCGTTCCCATCTGTTTCGCCAGCGATGACAACCTTGCGCGCGCGGAGGCGCTGGCTTGCGGCGCGGATCTCGCGCTTGGCTGGGCTGAACTTTCAAGCCGATTCAGCCAGATCGTCCAAGGGCTGGCGCGCGTCGCCGATCCCGAAACGCGCAAGCGACTTGAGTGCGAATGCCGGCAGGCGCTGCCGCAATTGGCTCGGCGGGGCTTGCAAGCCTTCAACCGCGGCGATTTCTACCATCAGCATGACCTGTTTGAAGAGCAGTGGGTCAAGACGACCGGTCCCGTCCGCGACTTGTACCGCGCCATTCTGCAAGTCGGCGTCGCCTATTATCAAATTGAGCGCGGCAATTATCGCGGCGCGCTGAAGATGTTGCAGCGCAGCGTGCAGTGGCTCCATCCGCTGCCGGATTGCTGTCAAGGCGTGGATGTCGAAGAGCTGCGGCGGGATTCATACGCCCTGCGCGCCGAATTGCAACGCTTGGGACCGGAGGGCTTGGGCGATCTGGATCGGCGTCTGCTCAAGCCCATTCGCTGGGCGCCGCCTCAACGAGCCAAGACGTAGCGAGCGAACCAATTGAGCATGGCGTCGTTATGCGCGCGCCGCAGGTTGACCGCGCCACTGATTGACGCGCCGTGATAACCGGCCGGCTGCCGCAGCATCTCAACGACGCAGCCCTTCGCTTTGAGCGCGGAGTAGAATTGCTCGGACTGTTCCGCCGGGCAGCGCCAGTCTATCTCGCTCTGCACCAACAGCGTCGGCGTTGTGCAGCGGTGGGCGTAGGTGATGGGCGAGCAACGGTCATAGACTGCGGGAATCTCGTGCGGGTGGCCGCCCAACTGCGCGACGGCGAAGTAGAGGCCGATGTCGCTTGTGCCGTAAAAGCTGCGCCAATTGGTCACGGGATTCTGCGGGATGGCCGCCTTGAAGCGGTCAGTCTGCCCCACGATCCAGCAAGAAAGATTGCCGCCGCCCGATGTTCCGCAAACTCCCAGACGATCCGCGTCCGCCAAGCCCAGCGCGATCGCGTGGTCGACGCCGCTCATCAGATCGTGATAATCCAGATTGCCCCAGTCGCCTTTGATGGCGGTTGAGAATCTATCGCCGTATCCGGTTGAGGCTCGGTGGTTAATGATGAGGACGCCGTAGCCCGCGCCAGCCAGCATCTGAAAATCAAAGTGGAAACCGTATCCGAAAGCGGCGTGGGGACCGCCGTGGATGTACAAAATAGTCGGATAGGGCGCCTCTCCGAAAGCCGGCTTGATGTACCAGCCTTCGACCGCTTCGCCATCAATGCTGTCCCATTGCAAGCGCTCGGTTTCCGGCAGCGCGCGCGCGTTCAGAAAGTCGTCGTTGAGCGCGCTCAGCCGCTTCGATGTCCCGTTGCCCAGCTCAGCCAGGAAGAGGTCGGGCGGCGAATTCATGCTGGACTTCGCATATAGCAGCCGCTCCCCGCGCCTGGCGAGCGGGAAGACGGCGCAATCTCCCTGCGTGACTGGCTGCCAATCTTCCTCTCCCTCCAATGCGATTCGGAAGATGTGAACAGTGCCGCCGCGCTGGACCGATGCGCAGGCGCAGGCGCCATCGTCCGACACCAGCAGATTCTTCTCGCTCAGTCCAGATACCGGCATGTCCAGCGGCATGCGGCCGTCGACGCCGACCTCCAAACCGGCGGTGCGGCAAGCGACGGCGCCGCTCGCCAAGTCGAGGGTGTACAGATCGGACTTGGTCCCGATTGGTTTGCCGTCATCCGGGCGCCCCACAAAGACGACTTGCGTCCCGTCCGCCGTGAAACTCGCGCGCGTGACGCTCACCCAACCTGTCAGCAGAGAGGCTTGATTGCCGGCGAGATCCACTGTCATAAGCTCGGGCCACATGGTGCGAATGGCGTCGGGTCGCATGGTAGCGTCATACAGGATGCTGCGCCCATCCGGCGACCAGCGTGGATTGCTGTTGTTGCTGCGATCGTCCGTCAGCCGCTTGATCGCGCCGTCCTGCACGCGCAGGCTGTAAATGTCTTGCACCGCGTCATCAAGATAGCCGATGCCGTCAAAGCGGTAGACGGTGCGGTCAAGGCGATAGGGCTCGCGCGTGAGATCGGGCGCGGCTTCATCCTTCACGGCGCTGAAAGCGATGAGACTGCCATCGGGCGACCAGGCGAAGCTCGTCCCTATCCCGCGTTTGAAACGGGTCAATTGGCGCGCCTCGCCGCCATCAGCTGGCAGCAGATAAAGCTGCGTCTCGCCGCCGCGGTCCGATAGGAAGGCGATCTGCCGGCCGTCCGGCGACCAAAGCGGCTGCGTATCGCGCGCCCGCCCGTTGGTCATTGGGCGCGTCTTGCCAGAATCAACTTCAAGCAGGTATATCGTGCTGAATTCTTTATCAGCTTCCCGGTCAATCTTATTGACGCAGTAGACGACGCGTGCGCCGTCCGCCGCGAGGTCGGCGCCATTGAGAAAATGCAGCTCAAGCAGGTCTTCTTTCTGGATCGTGCGTGATTCGGACATGTTCGCCTCGGCAAATACCCTCGCTTCAATTCGGCTGGCAGCTGCTATTGTAGCAGGGTTTGGCGCGAATTAAGCCGGGCTCGCCCGCCAGGTGCTGCGCCAACCGCCGCATTCGCTACGGCGCAAAGGCTGTCTCTTTTTAATAAACCCAGACGTATGTAGGGGCGACTCGGTGAGTCGCCCGCGTCCAAAATTTAGAAATCAGCGGGCGAGCCACCGGCTCGCCCCTACAGATTCTTGTTTTCACGGGTTTGTTATTTTGTGTGAGCCAAGTTGGGACTTGCGAGCGGCTGTGGTTATTGTCCTGTAAGATAGTCTTAAACCGGAGAAGCGAGATTGCAGACTGAAGCGACAAAATCAACCGTCAACCTACCGGCGCTGCTAAGGCGGAAGAGCAAGGATCCAGCATGACCGAAACGCGAGACTCAAAGGCTTTGTCCAAAGCGCGCTACACGCGTTTCGCCGACGGCTACGTCACCAGCGAGACCCACGCGCGCGGTTCCGACCTGGACCGCCTGCTGGCCATCGCGCAGCCGCAGCCTCATTGGCAGGTTCTCGATATCGCCACTGGCGGCGGGCACACGGCTTTGAAGTTCGCGCCCCATGTCGCTCATGTCATCGCCAGCGATCTCACGCCGCGCATGCTGGAAACGGCGAGGCGCTTCATCGTTGAAGACCGGGGCGTCGGCAACGTCAGTTTTGAACAGGCGGACGCCGAGAACCTGCCCTTTGAAGAGGACCGCTTTGACCTCGTGACCTGTCGCATCGCGCCCCACCACTTTCCCGATGCCCAGCGCTTCGTCCGCGAGTGCGCGCGCGTGCTGAAAGCGGGCGGCGTCTTTCTGCTGCAAGATCACGCGCTGCCGCTCGATGCGGAGGCGGCTCGCTTCGTGGACGCCTTCGAACGGCTGCGCGATCCCAGCCACAATCGCGCCTTCAACGAGCGGGAGTGGCGGGCGATGTTTGCGCGCGCTGGCATCGAAGTCGAACACAGCGAACAGTACCTCAAACGGCATGACTTTCTCAGTTGGGCGCGGCGCCAGGGCTGCGATGACGCCACCATCGCCGCGCTCATCGCCATGCTTGATGACGCGTCGCCGAGCGCGCGCGCCTGGCTGGATCCGCAAGGATGGGGCCGCGAAAAGACGACCTTCCTCAATCGGCACATCCTGCTGCGCGGCCGCGTCAGCTAGCGGAAAGGCGGCGCGTGCCCAAGCTATTTGTCGCGAGCGGCATCTTCCATCCCGAGCCGGGCGGTCCGGCGACATACTTACAGGCGCTGCTGCCGGCGCTGCAAGACCTGGGCTGGCGGCCGCGACTACTGACCTTTGGCGCGGGTCCGACGGACGAGTATCCCTATCCGGTTACGCGCATCGCCCGCGCTCCCTACCCGATACGCCAAGCCCGATACGCGGCTGCCGCCAGGAGGCACTTGGCTTGGGCTGATCTGGTCTTTTCGCAAACCATCGATCTCCCGCTGATGGGCTGGCGCGAGCGGCCGCGCGTCATCAAAGTCGTCGGCGATCAAGCTTGGGAGCGCTGCATCCGCCGCGGCTGGATCCCGCCCGCTCTGGACATTGAAGCGTTCCAGTCTTTCGCTGGCGATTGGCGCGTTCGCTGGCAGCGGCGCTCCCGTTCTCGCCAGGTCGCGGCGATGGATGCCGTGATTGTGCCCAGCCAATATCTCAAACGCATGGTGAGCGCATGGGGCGTCGATCCGGCAAAAATACATGTGATTTACAACGCTTTGCCAACTCCTTCCGCGGCTCGTCAGACGCGCGCCGAGCTCCGTGCTCAGCTGGCTTGGGATGATCGCCCGACTCTGATCACTGTCGCCCGTCTCCAGCCTTGGAAAGGGATTGACCACCTGCTCGCGGCGCTGCGCGGATTGACGGACGTAGGCCTCGTCGTGGTCGGCGACGGTCCCGAGCGCCCGCGCCTGCAGCTATTGGCTGAATCACTCGGCGACCGCGTCGTCTTCACGGGCGCGCTAAATGAGGCGGAGGTCCAGCGACTGCTGCGCGCCGCCGACGGCTTCGCCTTGTATAGCGGTTACGAGGGCCTCTCGCATTCAATCATCGAGAGCCTGCGGCTGGGGACGCCGGTGCTGGCCAGCGCGGTCGGCGGCAATCCGGAAATCGTTCGTCATGGGGTCAATGGCTTGCTCGCGCCGTATGTTGATGTAGCCGCGCTCCGACGAGGCATCGTCGAGCTGCTGGATCGCCGACGGGAATTCGCCGCCAATTGCCATGTCGATATGGGACGCTTTGACCTTAGGACGATGGCGCGGCAAACGGATCAGCTGCTGCGGTCGCTGCTGTCTTGAGATGACTTGCTCGCCAACAAAGCGATAGCCGGCGACTCGTCCGTGATGACTGTGTTGGCGGCGTCGTTAGTTTCTGACGGAAGCGACAAGCTGTCGAGCCTGCGCCAGGAAACTGGGGGACGGCTCGGCAGCTGGCTCGATGAATATGCGGACGATCTGCCCATCCGGCAAAGTGATGTAGGTTTCAACAGGCGGGCCCTCCGCGTCCACTTGCTGCAGCGCAACCATGCTGCCGTCGGGCGCCACAAAGGCCACGTGTATCTTTTCCGCGTCCGCCGGGCTCAATATCACCACGCGCCACGACCGCGGAAATCTCAGGCGGAATGATCCGGCGTCAAATTCCGTATCGGTGACGACAACAAATGCGCCGGGCGTATTATGGACATACGGCGGGACACGGGCTGGGACGACCGGAGCGCAGGCGACCAGCGCGTGCAAGGCGGAAAGTGAAACGGCGAGCGCTGAGCAAAAGCGCCGAACGGCGATCAAGCGATTACATTTCCGCTATGGACCGAGTGTCGGTCTTGCCCACACCGCTTACCCGGCGGATCGCCCGTATCGTGTTCATCATCTGCGTTATATCGTCCGATTCGACATAGGCGATGCAATCATCAGGACCGACGACTAGATCGGCGCGCCGCACGCCCTCGACGGCGCGGATCTCGCGCAGCGAGTCGGCGAAGTCAAGAGCCATATTGAGCTGGATTAGAACGTAGGCTGCCGGCATGAGTGGTCCTCCCGCGCAATGAAACCTTCATCATTTATAAAACGTTTCGCCTGCATGAGCAATTCCGCGCGCCTCATTCCCATTCGATGGTGGCGGGCGGCTTGCTCGTGATATCGTAGACGACGCGGTTGATGCCCGGCACTTCATTGACGATGCGGGCGCTGACGCGCGCCAGCAGATCCTGGGGCAGCCGCGCCCAATCGGCGGTCATGAAATCATCGGTCGTGACCGAACGCAGCGCCAGCACTTCCTCATAACTGCGCTTATCGCCCATGACGCCGACGCTCTTGACCGGCAGCAGCACGGCGAAGCTCTGCGCCGTGCCCGCGCGCAGCAAGCCCGCGGCCGCCAGCTCGCCCGTGAATATGGCGTCGGCCGCGCGCAGTTTCTCCAGCCGCGCCCAGCTCAGCTCGCCCAGGCAGCGAATCGCCAAACCGGGACCCGGGAAGGGCTGGCGCCAGATGATCGCCTCCGGCAAGCCGAGCGCTTGCCCTATCTGGCGCACTTCGTCCTTGAAGCAGTCGCGCAATGGCTCGATCAATTCAAAATGCAGATCAGCCGGCAGCCCGCCCACGTTGTGGTGCGATTTAATCGTCTTGGCGCTGGCGCCGTCGGCGGCGCTCTCGATGACATCCGGGTAGATGGTGCCTTGGGCGAGGAAGCGAATGCCCTGCAACTTGCGCGCCTCTTCCGCGAATCGCTCCACGAAGAGCGCGCCGATCGTCTTGCGTTTGGCCTCCGGCTCGGTGACGCCCGCCAGCGCCGACAGGAAATCTTCAACAGCGTTGACAGCGAGCAGATTCATGCCGCCCTCGTCGCGGAAGACTCGCGCAACGTCTTCCGCCTCGCCCATACGCAGCATGCCGTGATCGACGAAGATGCAGGTCAAGCGCTCGCCGATCGCCCGATGAATCAGCGCGCCCGCAACGGCCGAATCCACGCCGCCGCTTAAAGCCAGCAGTACGCGCTCGCCGCCGACCTGCGCTTGAATCCGACTGACTGCGTCGTCAATGAAGGCGGCCGCGCTCCACTTCGGCGCGCAACGGCAGATCCGAAACAGGAAATTACCGAGTATGGCGCTGCCGTCCGGGCTGTGCCGCACCTCAGGGTGAAATTGGACGCCGTAGCGATTGCGTTCCAAATCGCCGATAGCGGCGAAGGGCGAATTGTCCGACGCGGCCAAGGGGCGGTAGCCGGGCGGCAGCGATTCAATGCGATCGCCATGCGACATCCAGACTTGCAACTCAGCATCCAGTCCGCTGAAGAGCGGGCTGACCGGCTTGTGCGATATGGCGGCCGGTCCGTATTCGCGTTGGCTGGCAGGCGCGACTTCGCCCCCCTGCGCCGCGGTTAGCAGTTGCATGCCGTAGCAGATGCCGAGAATCGGACGATCGACCTCATGCAGGAAGGCGGGCAGTTGCGGCGCGTCCACGTCGTATACGCTGCTGGGTCCGCCCGAGAGCACATAGCCAGTCGGGCGATGCCGATTGATATGCGCCGCGCTGCTGCTGTGGGCATAGACCTCGGAATAAACGCCGAGCTCGCGGATGCGCCGCGCGATCAACTGCGTGTATTGCGACCCAAAATCAATGACGGCGATGCCGCCCGTCTTCAAGTCGTTCATGACTGCATTGTAACGGATTGTCATCGAGCCGACGCCTCGGCCCCGCCTGTCCGCGCGCCAGCTAGAAGAAAAGCTTGGCCAAACGCAGAACGCCCTGGCTCCAGGGTACGCGATGCGATACGCCGGATTGCTTGGCAATTGCAGCCTGATTGTCGAGATACCATTGGAAATTCCGTAGGAGGGCGTCCTTATTGGAGTACTTGGGTTGGAAGCCGAGCTTGGCCTCCGCCCGCTCAATGGAGACATACGAGTCTTTCGCCGCCGTCTCGTAGACCCACTTGTATAAAGGCGAGAGGTTCAGCGCTTCCAAGGTCCTCAGCAGCCAAATGGCCGGCTCGGCCGGCAAGGGCGTGACCTTCTTGCCAAAGCCAGCGTAATCGAGCACCGCTTGGTAATCTTCGCCCATCGTGCCGAATTCCTTCGCGCCGATGTTGAAGGTATCGTTGACCGCCTCGTCCGCCAGCGTGCAGCAAAGATAAATCGCGTCGCAGAGGTCTTCGACATCCAGCAGCTGATAGCGGTTGTCGCCAGCGCCCAGCAGCGGGAAACCACGGCCGCCCTGCGCCCAATCGTAGAGCAGCGCGAAGACGCCCAAGCGCTCAGGACCGACGAAAGACTTGGGTCGGATCATGGGCACGATCAGGCCTTGATCGCGAAAGGCGAAGCAGATATCTTCAGCCGCCAGCTTGGCTTCTCCGTAGGGTCCGACCCCAACGCGCGGATCATCTTCTCGCAGCGGGTGGTGGTCAGGGATGCCGTACACAGCCGTCGACGAGATGTGCACGACGCGCTTCACACCCTGCGCTTTGGCGGATTCAAGCACATTCCGCGTGCCATCGACATCAGTCCTGTGGATTTCGTCCGCGGGGTAGAGTGGCAGGGCGGCGGCGGCATGCACAACGAAATCCGCGTCCGCCATCGCGCGATCGACGGCGGCGCGGTCGCGAATATCGCCGCGAATCTCGTTTATCCGCTCGCGCTCGGGGTAGGCGAATTCGGCGATATCAAGCGAGACGACCTCATGCCCGCGCGCCAGCAAGTGGCGACATAAGTTGATGCCAAGGAAGCCCGCGCCGCCGGTGATTAGATAGCGCGCCATCTATACCCTGTCACGGTAGGTGGCAATCCGCGCTGAGGGCAGGCGGTCGGTTCTCATTTTCGGTCCTCGCCCAGAAAATCAGCCGCCTGCGCCCAACTGCCAGTAAACACGATGTCGCGCAGCTCATTGCGCTGCCGGGGCGCCGCCTCCCGCCCGCGCTGCCGCTCGTCAAGATGATCAAGACCAGCGGCGCGATAACCCAAGGCGATGGCCGTGAGCGGTTCAAACTCGTCTGGAATGGCGTAGACTTCGCGCGCCTTGTCCGGGAATATCCCGGCCATCTGATGCGCATAAATGTTGCAGTCAAGCGCCTGCATGACCATTTGAGAAACAGCCAGCCCCAGATCGTGGGACGCATGCCGGTGATAGAAGTCCGGTTTGGGATAGCGATGGGCGACCGCCAGCATCAAGACGGCGGCGTGCCGCGCCCATGTGACATTGCCTTCCTTGAGAACGGACAGGACCTTGTCGAATTCTTCGCGATTGTCGCGCGGCGCCACGATGAAACGCCAGGGCTGCAAATTCGCCGATGAGGCCGACCAGCGCGCCGCTTCCAATATGCTCAGCAAGGTCTCGCGCTTGATTGGGCGCTCGGGGTCGAAGCCCACCGGGCTCCAGCGACCAGCAATGAGACGATGCACGGGCTGCGATGTAGAGGGCATCTTTTGCGCCGGCGTCCCCGGCTGGCAGCTCGCTGGCTCCGCGCCTGGTTGAGCCGCTTCCGCCAAGGCGTCAAAGACTTTCGGCGCGATCAGCCAGACCAATTCGCCCTGCTCGACGGTTTTGCCGATCGTATCAATCCGCGCCAAACCGCCTTTCTTCATGGATACATCGACGCCGGTCAACTCGCTGACCAGCAGGCTCATATCCGGGTTGTGGCCTACGAACATGAGTTCATCGTCCTCGCTCGCATGGCGGGTTAACGCGCGCAGACCGGCGCGGTCAAAGCCGAAATTCACCGTGTCCGTCAGCGTCACATCCAGCTCCAGCGCCTCGGCGATGATCTCGGCGGTTTGGCGGGCGCGCAGGCGCGGACTGCTCCATATCCGGCTCGGTTGCAGGCTTAGGCGCGCCATCACCTTTGCTGAGGCGGCGACGCGGCGCGCGCCTCGCTTGGTCAATTCACGGGCGAAGTCGCTGGTCGCCAGATCTTCCGCGATGCCATGTCGAACGAAGTACAATCTCATGTGAATAATCCCTGGCGGTGATGCGCGCGCGGCCGGCAAGACGCTTATTTCGCAGCGGGCGCCTTTTCTGGCTTTGCCGCTTTGCTTTCGCTCTTGCTTTCAGTCTTCTCGGCCGGTTTCTCGCCGTCTTTGGCTGCCTTGTCGCTGCCATTTTCGCCGGCTGGCTTGGCGGGATTCTTGGCTTTATTGTTGTCGTTTACATAAAAGCCACTGCCCTTGAAGATGATGCCGGCCGGCTGGATCACGCGGCTGACCGCTTGGCCCGTGCTGGGGCATTCTTCCAGGGGGCTGTCCAGGAAACGCTGCCGGATATCAAATGTCGAACCATCCTCACGGCGATAGGTGTAGACTGGCATAAGCGCAAACCACCACTAACATGTCTGACTGTAGCATCAAAGGCGTTATCTTAGCCGATAATCACGGAGAATTGCACAGCTAATTTCCAGCGAATGGAATTCCTGCCGCTTTACTCGCCTGCTGCATATAGGGAAACGGCTTAGGGCTTCACCGCCTCAAACACCATCGTCTCGTAGCGCATGGCGCCGTCATTGCCCACGTATTCGCCGTGCTGTTCAATGCCGCGCAGGTTTTCGTCCGCGCTCTCGCCGGGCAGCATGCGCGTTATCATATCGAAACCGGCGCCTTCCAGCGCCTTGGCAAGCGTCGCTTCGTCGTAAATGAACTTGTGCCGCCAGCCATGAAAGGAGTGGTTGATGACATGCGCGGGATTATATTCGCCGACCTGCGGGCGAAAACTGTCCATGATCCAGCGAATGTACGCTTGCTGGGCGGCCGAGTTCGGCTGCGTATACAGGGCAATGATCCGCGCCAGATCCGGCGTCGCCAGGCGAATCCGTCCACCGCTTTTGAGGATGCGCGCGCTCTCGCGCAGCATCGCGGCGCCCTCCTCAAACTCCAAGTGTTCGATGACATGCTCGCTGAAAACATAATCAAAGGCGCCCGTCGGGATGGGGAAGGGCTGGCTTGCGTCCAGATATACCGCCCCGGCGGCGAAGGGATAGAGCGTCGTATTGAGCCAGCCGCTCAGCAGATTGTAGCCGGCGCCGATTTGCAGCCTGGGCGACGGCGAGGTTTGAATGTAGCGGTCAATCCGTCTCGGCGCGATCCAACGCCAGTAATGCTGCCGCAGACGAAAGCGTAGACTGGCCATGTGCTCCCTCTTCGCGCTGGACTGTCAGAACCATTGTACAGGCGCGGCCGCAAGTGTACCATCATCGCGAGACTTAGCCGCGAGCGGGGGATGACGTGATACGCTGCGGCGTTGACATGATTGAGTGCGAACGAATCGCCGCCGGCATCGAGCGTCATGGCGAGCGTTTCCTCAAGCGCTTCTTCACTGCCGGCGAGCGCTGCGATTGCGCCGACAAGCCGCATCGCTTGGCCGCGCGTTTCGCTGGCAAAGAGGCCGTCGCCAAAGCCTTGGGCTGTGGGATCGGCGATGTTCGCTGGGTGGATATCGAGATCCGCACGTCAGATGAGCGGCGGAGACCTCAACTCCGCTTGCATGGCAAGGCGCGCGATTTGGCGCGACAAATGGGATTGTCCCAATGGGATATCAGCTTGAGCCATAGCCGGGCGCTGGCGATCGCGGTCGCCGTCGCCAAATCCGAAGACTAGCTTCATTCGAGCTCGTCGAAGAGGCGCATCAGCTTCAGCGCAATCTGCAAATTCAGGCGCGTCCCCGCCGACGAGAGATCGACGTCGCAGATGTCTCTTATCCGCGCCAGCCGGTAATTCAAGGTGCTGCGGTGGATATGCAGCGACTCGGCCGTCTGCACGCTGTTGCCGCCGGCGTCAAGGTAGGTTTCCAAGGTATGAAAGAGATCCGCTTGCTTTTCGACCAGCAACTGGCGCAGGATCGGCGCCTGCGTGTTCTGCGCCAGGCTGGCCGGACCGGCGTGGTAAAGTGTATGGATATACCCCAGGTCATCGAAATGATGAATGGAAGCCGCGCTCTTCACCCGGCGCGCGATGTCCAGCGCTTCATTGCTCTGCTGATGGGCCAGAGCCACATTGTCGGCGCCGGATAAGGCGCTGCTGACGCCGATGTCCACGCCGCTCTCATCGCCCGCCAGGCTTTCGCGCAGCACCTGCGCCAACTTGTCGATATCTTGGTCGGCTTGCGCCAATATGGCGACTTGACCGGCAAACTGCGCCGCCACCGCCTGCGCCTTATTCTGCGTCAGAACTTGATTAATCCTGCGGTAGGCGCGGGTAGATGGTGGCGGCTGGCCGTTCCTGATGCTGGCCAGCAGCATGCGATAGGGCAGGCGCAGATCGACGCCGTAACGCAGCGATTGATCGCTGAGGATCGTCTGACGCCCGCCGTTCCCTTCGATCAGCTGCGCCATCAGGCTGCCTTTCAGCGACGCTTCAGCCGTCTGCAGCGACTCCTGATACAGCATCAGCAATGCGGCGACCGTGGCGCCGATCTCGATCGCCATCATATCGATTGGCGAAAGCGCCTGCACATCGGCGATGATCCAGATATAGCCGTAAATTTCGCCGTGCACCACAATCGGCGCCAGCAGGCGTTCCATTTCCAAGCCCAAAGCGGGCATGACCGGCAATTGCACGGGGCGCAGACTCGCGCGAATCTTCGGCAGGTACTCCACTTCCAGCGCCTCGATGAGAAGCGGATTGGTCCGACCGCGCTCAATCGTATAGCGCCGCGCCGAATCAACCTCGGCGATATTCTTGTTGGCGATAGCCTCGAAGCGTTCGTTCTCGATGCTGATCGAATGACTGACTTGTTCAGCCAGCATCTCAGCCAACTCGGAGAAGCCGCCGCCCTCCAGCACGAGGCGCGACAGGCGCTGCTGTATGGATAGCGCTCGGCTAATCGTATCCAGGTTTTCTTCCGCGATTCGCTCGTTGATGACCTTGGCGATATCGACGAAGCGCGTCTGATAGGGCAATTCGATCAAGGGCAGCCCAAGCTCGTCGCCGAGCGCGCGCAAGTTATGCGGGATCTCGTCGACCAGCATGCCGGTGGTAATGACCAGGGCGACGATGCCTTTGCCCGCGAGCTGCCGCAGATAGTCCGCTCGCGCTTCGGATGATTCCGGCAGGTTGGAGACGGTCGCGAGCACCAATTCGCCGCCGTGCAGCCAATCGGCTGCGTTCGGGACGCTGGCGTTGTGCACCCAGCGAATCGGGCGATCGAGCCCGCCGCCGCCCGCGACCACTTTCGCGTTGTTCAGTATGGGTAGTTCAAGGGCTTCGCGCAAGGTCAGCATAGCCAATGGGACAATCGCTGGAATGGGTCATTCTTCAAGAGTATAGAGTTGGTTGAAAGTTCGCGCAAAGTGAGCGGCTCAAGCCATCGGCATGTGATGACGCGCGGCGTAGCGCCCGCTGACGTAGTGCGAAAGCTGCCGCTCAATGTCCGTTA
>JAPOYS010000169.1 GCA_026706455.1 Chloroflexota bacterium
GCTGGTGCTGGAACGGAATCCCTACTACTGGAAGGTCGATACCGAAGGCAATCAGTTGCCTTATATTGACCGGCTGGATGTCGAGATACCCCAGGGAAGCGCTACCGAACTGGTTGCGCTGAAGGGCATTGCCGGCGAGCTGGATATGCAGGTGCGCGATGTCAACCTCTTGGATGTGCCGCTCGTGCTGGAAAACCAGGAAGCGGGCGACTACCGCGTCATCATGTGGAGCCGCGGCGATTACGCCTGGCCCTGGATCATCCCCATGTACGACTATCCGGACGAGGGCATCCTCGATCTGATGTACATGAAAGAATTCCGCCAAGCGATGTCCCACGCCATCAACCGCGATCGCATCAACGAGATCACGTCCCTCGGCCTAGCGACGGCTCGGCAGTTCTCCCTGAGCGCCGAAAGCCCTGAATTCCAGACGCCGGGGGGCCAGGAATTCTATCAGAAATGGGCTGCTTCCTACGCCAGTTACGATCCTGAATTGGCTGGCTCTCTGCTTGATGGCATCGGCGTCGTCGATGCCGACGGCGATGGCTGGCGCGATCGGCCCGATGGCTCGGCGCTGGAACTCATCGTCGATATCCCCGCCACCGACACCGGCTCGATTGACCGCATGGACTTAGTCAAGGAAGATTGGGAAGCCGTCGGCTTGAAGACCGTGCTCAACATCATCGCCGGCGAAGTCGTCAGCGCGCGCCACCTGGCGGGCGAGATCATGATCCGCGCCTGGGGCAGCGCCGCGGCTTGGGGCTTGGTGTCAGCCGCCACCGTCTGGACGCCGATTGAAGGCGTTACCTATTCGATCGGCGGCGCGCGTATCGGCGACTATTACAACTCCGGCGGCGAGCGCGGGGTGGCGCCGCGCCCCGGCTCCATGCTCGAACAGCTCCAAGACGCCTATACCGAATTGATCAGCATCGTCGATCCGGAAGAACGCATGGCGAAACTGCTGGAAGCCTATCAGATCCACATCGACGAAGGACCCATCACCATCGGTACGATTGGCGAACATCCCAGCCCGGTCATCGTCAAGAACAACTTCCGCAACGTACAAGACTTCGGCTTGGTCGCCGGCTGGGACCTGGCTTTCCCCGGCAGCGCCGATCCGGAGCAGTTCTTCTTCGATCAAGACGGTTAACTCGTCCCTCCCGATCAAGCACACTCCCCTTCCCTCCCTGTGGGGGGAAGGGGCCGGGGATGGGGGGTTGGCTCGCCATGACTCGATACATCCTGCGCCGCGCGGTCGCCATCTTGCCAACGCTCTTTCTCATCACTATCTTCGGCTTCCTCGTCATGGAAGCGCCCGCCGGCGACTACGTGACCAGCTACATCATCCGCGAATACGGGCACGGCAATACCGAAGCGGCCAGAATCGAAGACCAACTTCGCGAATTCCTCGCCTTAGACCGCCCAGTCTACGAGCGCTTCGTCACTTGGCTGGCGCGCTTCGCCCAAGGCGACTTCGGCGACTCCTTCGACCTGCGCCGCCCCGTCCGTGATATCCTCCACGATCGCATCGGCCTCACCCTCACCATCTCCCTGGCGACCTTCGCCATCTCCTGGGGCGTCGGCATTCCGCTCGGCGTCTACAGCGCCACCCATCAATACTCCAAAGCCGACAACTTCCTGACTACTGTGACCTTCGTCGGCTTGGGCTTGCCCGACTTTCTGCTGGCGCTGGCTTTCCTCATCCTCGGCTGGCAGCTAACGGGCGAAGTGCTGACTGGCTTGCAATCGGTCGAATATCTCGACCAGCCCTGGTCGCTCGCCAAGCTGCTTGACCTCTTGAAACACATGATCATACCTGTGCTCGCCGTCGTCATCACCGGCACCGCCTGGGTCATGCGCGTCATGCGCGGCAACCTGCTTGATCAATTGGGCAAAGACTACATCGTAACCCTGCGCGCAAAAGGCGTGCCCGAGCGCGTCATCATTTGGAAGCACGCCGTCAAAAATTCACTGCACCCGCTGATCGCCGCGCTGGGGCAGACGCTGGCCTGGCTCATCAACGGCTTCACCATCACCAGCATCGTGCTCGAACTGCCAACCATCCAGACCGTCTATCTCAACGCCACTCTGCAGCAAGACGTCTACCTGGCCGGCACGATTCTTATTCTCATCGGTGTCCTGGTTCTCATCGGCACGCTCATGGCTGATATCATCCTGGCTTGGATGGACCCGCGCATCCGCTATGAATAACACACTTCGCAGGCATGTGGGGGCGGCTCTTGGGTCGCCCGCAATCGACGTTTACCGCAGGCGCGTAGGGGCGACTCTGTGAGTCGCTCGCAAATGAGCAAGGATAGCTCCTGATGGTCGCTTCTGGCGACGCAATGTCTGACAACTTAATCGGCGTCGACTTCGACGCCGCGGAAACGGATGTTATCTCCGTACGCCGCTTGATGTGGTTGCGCTTCAAACGCAATCGCCTCGCGCTCATCGGCGGCATCGCGCTTATCTTCATGTACCTCGCCGCCATCTTCGCCGGCTTCATCGGTCCTTACGGCTTGCGCGAGACGCACGACAAATTCCCGGCGTCGGCGCCGCTGCTGCCGCGCTTCATTGACGAAGAGGGGGGCTTCAGTTTCCGCCCCTTCGTTTACGCGATGGAATCCAAAGTCGATCCCGCCACCTTCAAGCGCGTTCTGACGCCCAATACCGACGTGAAACACTACATTCACTTTTTCGCGCGCGGAACGCCTTACACCATCCTTGGCTTCATCGAAACCGATATTCACCTCTTTCACGTGGATGAACCGGCCAAGGTATTCCTGCTCGGCACCGACAAGCAGGGCCGCGATCTCTTCTCACGCATCTTTTACGGCGCCCAGGTATCGCTGACCGTCGGGCTCGTCGGCGTCAGCTTGAGCTTGATATTCGGCACGCTCATCGGCATCGCCGGCGGCTACTTCGGCGGCCTCTTCGACGAGATATCGCAGCGCGTCATCGAGGTCTTGATCTCCTTCCCGCAGATCCCGCTCTGGCTGGCGCTGGCGGCGCTGATACCGCCAACCTGGTCATCGGTACAGCGCTTCTTCGCCATTTCAATCGTGCTCTCGCTGGTCAACTGGGGCGGTCTCTCGCGCCAGGTCCGCGGCATGGTCTACGCCCTGCGCGAAGAGGACTACGTCATC
>JAPOYS010000119.1 GCA_026706455.1 Chloroflexota bacterium
GCTCGCCTGACCCAACTCGTAGAGCGTGGCGAAGGTGTGCATCATGATGCGGAAGTTGCTGCCGCCGGTCGAGCCGCCGACTTGCGCCGGATCCATCGAGCCCGGTTCGCCGTTGATCGCGATGACGAGGGTATCATCGTCCGGCGTCGGCACGGTTTGAGCGCTGCTCATGAGGGGCACAAGCCCGAGAACCATGATTAGCAGCAGTGAAAGCAGCAACGGAATTCGCTTGTTCATTTTCTACTCCTTAGCTAATTGTGAACGATTTACGAAACTTGCCGGTTCTTTTGATTCGCGCTCCTTTCGTTTCTATCGGCGATGGCAACAAATATAGCGCATTGAACCGCCGTTGTCGAACACTGTAGGGGCGATACAGCGGATCAAAGGCCCCGACACAGTCATTTGAATCGAGCCCGGAAATGCCATGCGCCGCTCATTTTTACAACCGGTATCTATCCAGCACGGGCAGCATCCGCTCTACCGCTTCCCTTAGCGTGTCGATCGGCTCCAGCATGGTTATCCGCACATATTCGCGCCAGGCGTCGCCGAAGGCTGTGCCCGGGAAGATCAAGACGCGGGCCTCCTTCAGGAGCAGGTACGACAGTTCGGTCGCATGGATGCCGGTCGATGAACAATCCGCCCAGACGAAGAGCCCGCCGCGCGGCTCGCCATAGGCGAAGCCCATGCGATCGAGCCCGTCCAGCAAGACGCCGCGCCGTTCCGTGTAAATCTTCAGGTATGCGCTAACGCAATCTTGGGGTCCGCTGATGGCGGCCAAACCGGCCCATTGCGAGACGGTGGCGACCGGACCGGTGGTGACCTGCTTGATGCGCGCCATCGCCTCGATGACATCCGCCGGCGCGGCGACATAACCGCAGCGCCAGCCGGTCATGGCGTAGGTCTTGGAGAAGGCGTCCAGCGTGATCGTGCGCTCCGCCATGCCCGGCAGTGAACCAATGCTGAAATGCCGCCAGGGCTCATAGACGATTTTTCCGTAGATTTCGTCGACGATGACGATGAGATTGTGGCGGATGGCGACATCGGCGATGGCGCGCAGCCGGTCCTCGGTGACGATGCCGGCCGTGGGATTGCTGGGCGTGACGATGAGCAAGGCTTTGGAAGCGGGCGTAATGGCCGCTTCGACCGCGTCGGCTTCCAGGTTGAAGGCCTCCACGCGGTTGGTGGGCACGGAGACCATGCAGCCGCCGGCGCGGCGAATGGCATCGTCATAGGAACTGTAGCGCGGGTCGGGCACGAGGATCTCGTCGCCAGGATCTATCAGCGCTTGTATCGCCAGGAAGAGGCCTTCTTGGCCGCCGGTCGTTGTCATCACGTTGTCGGCGCCGACCGGCAAGCCGTTGACCGCGCGCATGTGATCGGCGATCGCTTCGCGCAAAGCCGCCATGCCCTTGACCGGCGTGGGATTCGCGCGCCCGTCGCGGATGGCGGCTTTGGCCGCTTCGACGATATGCGGCGGCGTATCCAGGTCGGGGTCGCCACGGCCGAGGGCGATGACATCGTCCATCTCGCGCGCCATCTCCATCAAGGCGTATCGCAGTTGCGTTCCATCGGCGGCGACGGCGCGGACTTCGTCGGGAATGTTTGGGTTCGCGTTCATCATTGCGTCGTCGTCCGCGCCCACGCAAGCCCCGCCCATTGCGAGACAGCCGTCGTGCAGATAGTCATGGCTTGCTTGCCGGCGCGCAGGCGCAGAGCCATCTCCGAGCCCGCCATCCAGCCCAGCCGCCAGCCAGCCATGCGCTCGGACAAAGTATCGATCGTCACCACGCGCGAAGCCAGCTTTGGATTCTGCGCCGGGTGGAATGGCGCGGTGGCCTTGGCGAAACTGAGATCGTAGACGATCCACCAGTCCTCGTCTTCCGCGCGCTGCAGCAGCTCCATCGACGTTTCACGATAGATGTCCGGCGTGATATAGAGCAGGCTGACGTCGTCCCGAATCGAGTCGACAATTCTCGCGCCGACGAGATGCAGGGCGCCGCGGATGCGCGATTCATCGCCCGGGCAGAGCACCGCGCGCCCCGGCGGGACCAAGTGCGTCAGGCAGACATAACGCGCTTCGGTCGAGCCGCAGGTGATGGTGACCTCGGCCGGGTCGACGCTGACATTGTAGCGCTCGCGCAGATGGTCGGCGACCCAGGCACGGAACTCGGGGATGCCGGGTCGATCCGTGTAGTGGGTTTCGCCGCGGTCCAGGGCGGCCAGCGCCGCGTCGATCACATTGGTCGGGATCGGTTGCGGCTCAGCCGACGGCGGGGGTGGCCGGTTCAGACCGGCGACGCGCTGGGCGAGGGGACGGGCAAGTTGCTTTGGGGTGTGCACGAAGCTTAGTTCCTCCTTGATGGGCGGCCCAAGGGTCGCCCCTACAGAGCACAATTGGCGGGGCGGCGGGCGACCCAGGGGTCGCTCCTACGGGTTTCGTTTTTTGAGCGTGTCAGATATCAAAGTCGATTCCTAAGGGTTCAGCCAGTTGGCGCAGGCTTTCGTAGACGTCGGCATCGAGCTGGGCGCCGGCGCGGCGATATTGCCTCTCCCGCCGGTGATCGATCTCGCCCGGCACAAGGATCTCGTCAAAGCCGGGGCGCAGGGCGCTGCTCTTGATCTCGGCGATGAAGGTGTCCATGCGCGCCTTGAATTCCTCGACCGGCATGAACCACTCGATGTCGATGGCGATGAAGGTATGCGCCACATCAAGCTTGGCGATCGAGCGATCCTGGTAAGGCGCCAAGCCAAAGCCGCCGCCGCTGATGAGGCCGGTCAGCACATCGGTGAACAGCGACAAGCCGTAGCCTTTGTATTCGCCGATGCCCAGCAGCGCGCCCGCCATCGCCGCCGTTGGCTCGTCGGTTTCGTATCCGTCCGGCGTCAGCGCCCAATCGCGCGGCATTTTGTACCCCTCGCGTTCATGCCAGCGCATCATGCCTTTGCCGGCGGTCGTCAGGGCGATGTCGAGCACGACGGGAAAGTCGCCGCCGGTGGGCGCCGCCAAGCCCCAGGGGTTGGTGCCGACGCGCGGCTCGCGCCCGCCCCAGGGCGCCATCTCAGCGCCGGCGTTGGTGATGGCGCTGCCGATGCAGTCCGCTTCGAGGGCGCGCCGCGCGTGAAAGCCCGACGAGCCGAAGTGCGTGCTGTTGTAGACGAAGGCGGCGCCGATGCCGCAGTCTTTCGCTTTGTCCATGGCGATCTGCATCGCATCCTGGCCAACCACCGAGCCCATCGCCATGTTGGCGTCAATCAGCGCCAGCGCGGGCGATTCCTTGATGACTGAAATAGAAGTGCCGGGCTGATACAGCCCTTTGGAAATGCGGTCGTAATAGCCAGTCAAGCGGGCGACGCCCTGGCCCTGGCCCGGCAGGCAGCGAAGCTCGCTCTGCATCAGCCCGGCGGCGCAGAGATCGGCTTCGCGCTGTGACAGGCCCATAGCCAGGAAGGCGCGCCGGACGAAGCCATCGAGCGCATCGACGTCCACGCGGATCATTTCAATGGGCATATTCTTAGATCCCGCGGATCGACTTGTACTGCTCCAGTTCTTCCGGCGTGTAGACCTGCATCAGCTCGAGTTCGATGCCGCCGGTCTCCTGCTCAAGGAAAGCGACATAGCCCTCGGGATGCGGATGACTGCCAATCACTTTGCAGGAGCTGCATTCTTTCAGCGTGCCGCCTTCGGCCTGAGCCGACTCCAGCGCGGCGTCGATATCGGGCACGGCGTAGCAGATATGGTGCAAGCCTTCGGTGCCGCGCTCGGCGATCCACTGGCTGAAGCGCCCGTCGGCATCCAGCGATTCGTTCAGCTGGTATTCGATGTCGCCGACATTGAAGATCGCCACCTTGATGCGCGCTTTCTCGGCGACGACGACTTTAGCGTCCAAGCCGACGCCGAGCAGCGACTGATAGCGTTTCAGCGTTTCGTCAACGCTCTTGACGGCGAAGGCCATGTGTTTGATGGTTGACATTTTGTTCCCCCCCACCCTATATCCCTCCCCCACAAGGAGGGAGGGACTTTCTCCGCCCGTTTACTGACCCGTCATAACGCTAACTCTTACGTCGCCCCGATTCATTTTCGTCTCGCAAGTACTTCCGGCCTTGCTCCCCTTCCCTCTTCATGGGGGGAAGGGGCTGGGGGATGGGGGCGAAAACTATAATAACAGCTCCTTCAGATTCACGCCCGGCGTCACCATCGGCGCGATGTCGCCGCTGGCTGATGTCATGATCAGACTGATGCCCGGTCCGTAGCCGGCGCGCGGGCTATCCCCCTGCGCGACCACGCCGATGCCCACGGCGTCGCGCAGATAGCCGTGATTCCAACTGCTGTCGTAGTCCGTCAGCGCCACGACATCGCCGAGGCGCAGCCTGTCCAGCTCGGCCTCTCTGACCGCGTCGTTATCAGCCGTCTGAATGTGGATCGAGCCGCCATCGCTGACCAAGCCGGCGCCGGCGCCCAATAGATGCGGCGGCACCGCGGCGACTACCGGCACCGAGAGCTTGCCATCGCTGTCCGTCGTCGCCTCCAGTGCGTCGATCAGTTCGGGCGAGCAGCCTTTGAGCATGACGTCCGGGTGGTCATCGAACTTCATGCCGACGCCTTTGGCTTTGATGACGATCTTGTCGCCGATCGCCAGTTGCTCCAGCACATCCGGCTCGAAGTGGATGATGACGTGCTCGGAGAAGCGGCCCGTCTTGCCGGTGACCGTGCCGCGCGCGCGCTGGGCGTTGCCAGTCATGACGATGGCGGTGTTGCCGACGCAAGCCAGCACGTTCAGCCCGCGGTTGCCGGTGGCTTCGCCCATCATGACGCTGACGCCCGGATGCACGCAGTCGGCCAGCCAGCCATAAGCGGAATCGCCCACGGCGACGTTGTAAACGATGCTGCCATAGGCGGGCAGAAGGAAGGGTGTGCCGTCAGCCGCGAGCGAGTAGGGCATGGCTGGCAGGGGCGGCATGCGCGGCGGCGTAATCACGCCCTGGACGGAAACGCTTACGACTTGATCGGCGTTGTTCTTTGCGCTCATAGATCCTCTCGTATGTTCAGATAATTGGCGATATTTGCTTCCGGGTCAATCACCCACTTGATGCAGGGTTCAGCGCAAGTCATGAGCGTGAGAATGCCGGGTCCGTGCCCGGTCATGACCGAGTCGCCATGGATGCAAAGCCCAATAGTGACGGCGCCCGGCTTGTAGCCGCGCCCGTAGCGGTGGTCCGCATGGTCGATGACGACGAGGTCGCCCAGGCGCATTTGGTCAATCCCGAGTTCAGCCATCAAGGCGCGGTCACCGGACATCAGATCCTGATCGACGAAGTCGGGATTGAGTTCGGCGCCCGAGCCCATGATGCGCACGGGCAGCTCCATCGTCACTGGCACGCGAATTGTTCGCTCGTCCACGGCTTCAATCGGCAAACTCTCTATCAGCCGCGGGCTGCACTTCTTCAGCGTGATATGCGGGTAGTCCTTCAATTGCAAGCCCTGGCCCAAGGTGCGGATTTGCACGGCGTCGCCCACATTGATGAGGTCAGCCGCTTCGGGCGGGAAATCGACGAGAAGCCGCGCGTGCTCGCCGGTGACGATGCCCTCGATCCCTTTTGCCAGCCCGTTCATCAGGAAGGCTTGATTGCCCATGCAGGTCAGATAGTGCATGGCGTAATCGGCATCGAGATCGGGGTGGGCGATGGAAGCGCCCGGTTCCAGGTGGTCGGCGGCGTAATCGAAGGCGCTGTCGCCGACGCGGACGCCGTAAATGAAGCCGGACATGCCGGGCAGGATCATCGCCTCGCCCGAGGCGTGCGGGATATAACCGCGCACGGTCGGCTGGCTGACGTAGCCAACGACGGCCATCTCCACCAGTTGATCAGCATTGGTTGCTAGAGCCATAGATTTCTCCTCGCCGCGCCGTGCAAAGGCGCGTAAACCGGCAAGTTGTCGACAAGCCTGAATCTGAGAATCTACCATAATGCGTATCGAAAGACAAATCCTTCCTTTGAACGCGCCAGGATTCACATCTGCCGATACAAGATGCAAGGGCGAGTGTATCGCCCGAAACCGCAGCCTTCGCCATTACGAATGTAGGGGCGACATACCATGTCGCCCGCCCCGCAGAATGCAAATTGTAGGGGCGGGCCTTGGCTCGCCCTCTCTGTGCCGATACCAGGGTCGGCAAATCGTGCCAGCTAAGGGCGAGTCACCGCCTCGCCCCTACGGATTGATGGTTTGACGCGGGTGATTCACAGAATCGCCCCTACAAAATGTTGGTGTGGCGTTCTAAGGGCGAGTCACCGCCTCGCCCCTACAAGGCCCTTGCATTGCCGAGAGGTCTGCTTGACAGGCAATTGGCGCAAATCTATAATCGGCGCTGCATCGCCCCGAGAATGGCAAGCTGGAATCCGGTGGCGCTGGACGAGAATCACTTCCCTCATAAAGAAGAGGCTGGCAACTAATGGCAAAAGAGAATGACCTGAAACATACAGTTCTGATAGCCGACGCGGGCTATGAAACGGCGGCGGCCGATCTAGCGGCGCAATTCCCCGATCTGGATCTGTGCTACGCGGACGAGGCCAGCGACCCCAAAGCGCTGGCGACGGATGATGTGGCCGGCTTGATCGCGCAGACGGCGACGGTCGACGCCGCGCTGCTGGCTGCCCTGCCGGGCTTGCGCGCCGTGTTGAAGTTGGGGCGCAGCTACTTCAATATCGATGTCGACGCGGTAAAGGCGCGCGGCTTGACCTTCGGCTGCGTTCCGCGCAAGGGACCCAACTGCGTGGCCGAATTGGCGATGACTTTGATCCTGGCGCTCAGCAAAGACATCATCATCTCCAACGAAGCGGTGTCGCTGGGCGCTTACCGCTACCGCGGGTTAAAGCCGGAACTGACGGCTGAACGCAAAATCGCCTTTCACTGGATGCACAATATGCGCGTTCACGAAGTCGTCGGCAAGACGCTCGGCATCATTGGCATGGGCGAGATCGGCTGTGAACTGGCGCGGCGAGCCAGCGTCATGGGCATGCGCAATCTGTACTACAAGCGGAGTCCGCTGTCGGCCGAGCTCGAGTCCGTCTTCGACGCCAGCTATGCCGAGTTGGATGAATTGCTGGCCGACAGCGATTATGTCTGCGTGGCGACGCCGCATACGCCGGAGACGGAAGGCATGATAGGGGCGGCGCAGATCGCCCGCATGAAGGAAAGCGCCTATATCGTCAATATCGCGCGCGGCGGCATTATCGACGAAGAGGCGATGATTGAGGCTCTGGCTGAGAATCGCATCGCTGGCGCCGGGCTGGATGTCTTCACCTACGAACCGCTGCCGGCCGATAGCCCGCTCTGCTCGCTGGACAATGTCATCTTGTGCCCGCACATCGGCGGCGGCACCGGCACCAATCGCAATATCGAATTGGGCGCGGCGCTGACAGAGATGAGCCGATTGCTTCTTGCGGGCTAAGCTCAGCGAGGCGGCGGCGTCTGGCTGGCGAGGAAACCGGCGATATAAGCCGTCTCGCAACTCGGCAAAACGATCTGATACCAGGAATTCATATCATCCACGACATCGAGCCGTTGACCGCGCGTGAAGGCGGTCACGATGTGGCAGTTGGTGGAAGCGCAGGAGCGGATATTGGCAATGTTTTCCGCCACCACAAAATAGGTCTTGGCGGCGCCGTTGATATTGCCGCAAGTTGTATAGAATCGGCTGATCTGGTCGAAGAACCGCTCCATATCGGGACCGATGGTTTGCAGGTGCGGGATGCGCAAGACGGGCGCGCCGGCCAGCTCCAATGCCAGGGAGCCGGCGGTGTCGGCTGCGATCGAGCGCATGAGCAAGCCCATTTCCAGCGCGTCGTCGCAGCGCGGCAAATATTCCCAAAGCAGACGGCGAAAATCGTAGGACTGCGCTATGAGGTCATAGGCGTCCTCCGGGCGCGTCGCCCGCAGCGCCTTATCGGTCAACTGCCAGAACTTGGGTATCAAGTAGGAAAAGACGATGATGTGATCGCCATCGCTGCAGCTTGGCGCGCTGTCCCCTCGCCGGGCATTCGCCCTCCGAGCGCCGTCTGCATTGGCGCCTTCCAGCTTGGACAATGCGGATTCCAGGCGCAGGTCGTTGACGTCCATGGCTGAGCGCAGCCGCCGCGACTGCGCAGCGACCGCCCCCTGGGCTAGCGCGGTTCGCACAGGAACATCCGCGAGGACCTCCGCGATTGACCAGCGGGCGTCGAGCGCTTCCGCGCACATCGGCAGCCCGGCAAGTCCGGCAGCGCGAAAATCGACTGCGTCTTTACTGAATTCGAGCGCGTCTACGATGCTGTCGCTGGCTCCGCCGCGAACAGTGAGCGCGGCGACTGCGGAAAGAAGCGCGTCTTTTGTCGTTGATAAGGCTTTCGCCGAGCAGTTCGGCAGGGAGCGCTGACCCTCGTAGTTGCCAGCCGACGAGGCGGCTTGAGCCGCTCGCGCGATTTGCCGTTGTTCGGTCCATTCGGTCACATTGGCGATGCCGGCTGATACGAGCTGCGGAAAAGGGTTGGCGCGCGCGGATACGCCGCCGTAGCGAAAAGCTTCGTAGGCGGCTGTGTCGGTCGCGGCTGCGCTTAGGGCGTGAATCAGGTCGATTGACTCCGCGCATTGAGGCAGGCGAGGCAGGATATCCTGCCGCCAAAGCAGGAGGCGCTCGATGGCGGCGAGCGATTCTGACGGCTCTGTTCCGGCGCTCGTTGCTCTATACACATCGAGAAACGCGGCAGACGCGTCATCAAGCGCTGATATGTCTTCGGACGCGCAGGGGGGAAAGCTGCGCTGCCCGGGCGGCGGAGCATTCGATCGGTCGGTTGCGAGCATTGCGGTTACCAGGTTATTGATCCGCTGCTGATCTTCCTCGAGATGCGTGAGATAGGGGTTTTCGTCGGCGGGCAAGTCGGCCAATTCCAGCGCGGCGCGCGCCAGAGAATCCCCGCCCAGTTGAATCAGGAGGAGCTGTATTGTGATCGCGTCCGAGCACGCGGGCTGTTGCGCAAGTCGTTCGTCGCGATTCGCGATCAGCGCTTCGGTGGCGCGTCTGAGCTCGCTGGCGTCTTTTATCGTTCCGTCAAATTGAACTTGGTAGTCGACGATCTTGTTGAAGAAGGCTAGAAACTCGGCATCCGTACAGATGGGCAATTGATGTTCGTCCGCCTGCGCCGCCGGCAAGAACGGAAGCAGGCCGATCAAGGCAAGTATCACAAGTCGGCGCATTTCCTAAGCCTTTCTCAGTCGCCGCTGGTCAGTTGATCACATGATAGGGCGAGAACGCGCAAAGCCAAAGACGAGGCGCAACTGCCGTCAGCTAATCGTATCAATGACCTAGTGTACGCAAGTCCGGCGCGCTGGCAAGTCAGCAGGCGGCGAAGTGGGGGATCACATCCCGTCCGATGGCTTCAATCGCCAGCGAGATGTCTGGACCCAAAGGCGGACCAAAACTGAAGTGCCGCACGCCGATGGAAGCCAGCGCCTCCAGCCGCTCTCTCAGCGTGTCAATCGTGCCAGCGATGCCGATTCGCAGCATTTTCGGTGTCACCAGGTTCCGCGCTTTGTCTCGGTCGCCGGCAATATGATAGGCTTGGCGGATCGGTTCAAAGTCCGCTCGCGCCAGCCCGGCTCGCGCCAGCAGCAGCGGACTCATCGCGTGACCGTAATAGGCGATCTTGTCGGCGAGCACGGTTTCGGCCGCGCCTTGGTCCGGCGAGATGGAACACCAGAAGCAGGCGGCCAGGTCAAGGTCGTCGAGCGCGCGCCCGGCGCGTTCCAAGCCACGCTGGACGTGGGGCAAGATGTCGGGATAGTGCTCTGGCGGGAAGAGCAGCGGCAGCCCGCCATCGGCATGCTCGCCGATCGCCTCCAGCATTTTGGGGCTCATGGCGCCGAGGTAGATGGGCACGCGGCGTCTCGATCGGAAGCGCAGCCAGGCTTCTTCGGTCCAGCGCAGCGTCTTGCCAGTCGCGGCCGCGTTCTGATTCGACGTGAGCTCATTGATGGCGGCAATCGCTTCGAGAGTGCGGGTGCGCGGATAGCTGTAGTCCAAGCCCAGCCAACGGATGAAATCCTCCGCCCCGCTTGAAATACCTAGGTTGAAGCGCCCGGCGGAGAGCTCGTCCAGGGTGGCGGCGAACATGGCGATCTCGGCTGGATGGATGGTGTAGGGGTTGAGGATGCAGCTGCCGATTTCGATGCGCTCGGTGGCCAGCGCGACAGCCGACAGGATCACCGGCGCGCTGCGCAGGAAGAGGTCGTTGCTCACCCAGAATTGGTCAAAGCCAGCCGCTTCCGCCGCTTTGGCGTAACGAACATAATCGCCGACCGGCAGGTCGTTGTTGAAGCGCAGACTGAATTTCATTGCCCGGCGGAGGCGATGATGGCTTCGGCTTCCATCTCGACCAAGTAGTCTTCGCCGACCAGAGCCTGCACGTAGAGCAAGGTGTTGGCTGGGCGGATATCGCCAAAATATTGGCCATGTACGCGCGCCACCGCTTCCCAATCGGCCTGCGGCGCGAGATAGACGCGCGTGCGCACGACATCGCTGAGTTGGGCGCCCGCTTCAGCCAGCGCGCGCTCGATCTTGCGGATGATGAAGTCAGTCTGCGCGGCGCTGTCGCCGATGCCGACAACGGCGTTCGCGCCATCGGTGGCGGTCGTGCCGGAAACGTGGACGGCATCGCCCAGGCGGATGGCGCGCGAGTAGCCGGCGATGGCTTCGTAGTCAGTGCCGGATGAGATGACCTGTCGGCGCGTCATTCGCTACTATTCCCTCGATCGTTGGCTGATGCGGCGCAATCAATTCAGCAAAGACTGCGCGAGCTTCGTCACTTCTTGCGCGCAGCCCCAAGACAAGGTGTAGCCGACGGCGCCATGTCCGTAGTTGTGGATCACTGCGCCGCCGTCGGAGAGCGTTTCGACCTCCAGGCGAACGTCGGCGCGTCCGGGGCGCAAACCGACGAACTCCCGCAGGACTTTCGCTTGCGCCAGGCGGCTCTCGATTCTTGAGCAGCGCTCGATCATTTTGGCCAAGAGCCCGGGCTCAAGATCTTGGTTCCAATTTCCCTCGTCCTTGACGCCGCCTATGAGAACGCCGTCGGCGCGCGGGAAGATATGATGCACCGCTTCGTTGTCCATATAACCCACGCGGATTCCTTTTGCATCCAGCAGCGCTGTTTGCCCGCGAATGGGATAGACGCCCGCGTCATTGGCCAGGTCACGCGCGCCGACGCCGCTGCAGTTGATCAGCAGTTGCGCCTTCGCTGTCAGCTCAAGCAGCGAATCCACAGTTTTCGTTTCAATGCGTCCGCCGGTGGCCAGAAACTGGCTATGCAGACGATCTAGATAAATGGGCGGCGCAACCATAGGCACGTCCATCAAATATCCGTCCGTCATGCCGTGACGCAATTCATGCTTCGACAAACGCTGAAAGAACGGCAACAGGTCGCGATACCAGGGATCGGCGACGCGCTGCGCATACACCTCGCGCATGCGCTGCAGCGTCACGCCGCTATTGGGTTCATCAGTGAGCTTGAGAAAGTAATCGAGCGTGGCTGCAGCCCAGGTCCGACCACGCCCGGCGATGCCTGAGCCGGACCAGGCGGCGCCGGCTGCGACGGACGTCGTGTGCAGCGGCAAGCTTTCGGTGACGATATGGACACTGTAGCCGGCAAGCTGCAGGCAGCGGGCGCAGCTTAAGCCCGATACGCCGCTGCCGATAACTATGATGTCGGGCATTAGCCTTGCCTCGCTTTGTAGTCGGCTCGTAAAAGCAACCGGGGAAGGCGGAGCTTTCGCCTCGCCCGTTTCCCCAAGCGCGTATTCTAACACATGGCCTCGGAAGAAATGATAGAGGCATAATAACCATATTGAGGCTCAAACCCGCGTTTGCGGGATTGGCAAATCTTCGCAATTGCGATACTTTAGGCGTGGAATCTATGATTGCTGCCGGAAGCTCAATTGCAGCAAAGGCGCGCGCCCGATTGATGCTACTGTTTTGGGAACGGCGCGCAGAAGGATTTCAGGCTTCAGCAAGGCGGGAGATTGCAACGATGGCAACTGACGGCGCCTTCCTCATCTGCGACGACTTGTACAAGATCTTCAAAGTCGCCGATATCGAGGTGATGGCGCTGCAAGGGCTCGACTTGACGGTGAAGCAAGGCGAGCTCGTGGGCGTAGTCGGCGCCAGCGGCAGCGGCAAGACGACGCTGATGAACGTGCTGGGCGGCTTGACGCGTCCGTCAGCGGGCCAAGTTATCGTGGACGGCAAGAACCTGCTCAAGCTCAGCACGCGCGAACTGACAACCTATCGCCAGGTGGAAGTCGGCTTCGTATGGCAGCAGGGCAGCCGCAATCTCATACCGTATCTGTCGGCTCTGGACAATATCAAGCTGCCCATGACGCTGGCGGGCGCCGCGGGCCGGCAGATTGAATCGCGGGCGCGCGAGCTGATGGATTTGGTAGATCTTTCCGATCGCTATGATCATAAGCCCATTCAACTCTCCGGTGGCGAGCAGCAGCGCGTCGCCATCGCCGTCGCGCTGGCTAACGAGCCCAAGCTGCTGCTGGCTGACGAACCGACCGGCGAGCTCGATTCGGCGACCTCGGATCAGGTTTATGATCTTTTCAACCGGCTCAACCAGGAGCTGGGCTTGACGATTTGCATCGTCAGCCACGATCCGCTCATCGCTCAGCATGTCGGGCGCTTGGTCGCCATCCGCGATGGCAAGCTGGCCAGCGAGACGGTCCGGCGGCGCCCCCTGCCTAAATCCCACAGTCAAGGCGAGAGCGGGACTGCCATCACCGAGCGTTGGAATGATCATTTCGAAGAGCTCATCGTGCTGGACTCGGCGGGCCGCCTGCAGATCCCGAAGCAGTATCGGGAGCAGCTCGGTTTCGATAACCGCGTCGAAATGGAAATCAGCGGCGATAGCATCGTCATCCGGCCCGCCCGCAATCTTGACGAGACCTCGTCTCAGGGCGAAATCCAACTGGAGCGTGAGATTCGCGCTGGTGAGAACGGCAAGCGTCCGCGGCTGCTCAATCGCTTTCGGAGGAAATGATGACGCGACCCGCAATTGCCGCCAGTGATGTCGGGCGCGTTTACGCCTCCGATTCTGGTGATGTGCATGCGCTGCGAGATGTGTCCTTTGAAGTGGAGCGCGGGCAATTCGTCGCCCTGCGCGGGCGCTCCGGCAGCGGCAAGACAACGCTGCTGAATTGTCTGGGCGGCTTGGATAATCCCACGAGCGGAGTCATCTGGATTCAAGGCGTCGACATCGCAGCGATGGAAGAGGCGGAGCGAACGCGCTGGCGGCGTGAAAGCATCGGCTTCGTCTTCCAGCAGATGGGTTTGCTGCCCAGCTTTTCCGCCTACGAGAACCTCGATGTGATGGCGCGCTTGGGCAATGTGCCCCGCCGCGACCGCCGCCGCCGCATCCTTGATACGCTCGAGCTGGTTGATTTGCTGGATTATTCTGATCACCGACCTTACGAGATGTCCGGCGGGCAGCAGCAGCGCATCGCCATCGCCCGCGCTTTGGTAACGGAACCCGATCTGATTCTGGCCGACGAGCCCAGCAGCGAATTGGATAGCGATACGACTCACGACGTGCTGGCTGTCTTGCAAGACTTCGTGCGCGACAAAGGCGTTTCCATCCTGCTCTCCAGCCATGATCCGATTGTCGATGACTATGCGGACCGCATTCTTCACCTGGTTGATGGGAAGATCGACAATGCCTCCGTCTAGGCGCGTTTGATGGCGTTCAGATCCCTGGCGCTGCTGGCCATCGCTCTGCTCGGCGCCGCATTCTGCCTTGCGATTGACGATACGACCCTCTTCCACGATGTCAGCGCGCGCGCCGGCATTACGGCGGCGCATCGGGGAATCTGGTACGAAGATGTGCCCGTTCCCTACGACGACGGCTATATGGCGGCTGGCTCAGCCTGGGCTGATTACGACGGCGACGGCTGGGTAGACCTCTTCGTGACCGGCAATCTTGATCCCAACGTTCTCTACCGCAACACCGGCGACGGCGCTTTTACGCTATCCGATTACAGCGATACGCTCAGCCTGCCCGATATCCCTAGCGGGGGCGCGGTCTGGGCTGATTATGACAACGATGGCTGGCGCGATCTGTATGTGCTGAATATGGGACCGAACAAGCTTTTTCGCAATCTCGAAGGCGCGGGTTTCGCTGATGTGACGCTGGCGGCCGGCGTCGGCGATATTGGCAAAGGCACGACGGCCGCCTGGGGCGATTACGACGAGGATGGCCAGCTCGATCTCTACGTGACCAATTGGTCCTGCTATCCAGAATGCAATCTGGTGGATCACTCGCGCAGCCGCGATACCTTGTACCACAACAACGGCGACGGCACCTTCACCGATGTGTCGGGCTTGCTGGGTTTCGAGCCATTGCTGGGCGCGGGCTTCGCCGCCAGTTGGCTGGATTATGATGATGATCGCGATCTTGATTTGTACGTGGTCAACGACAAAGTGATCAACGCGATCGGCAATGTATTGTGGCGCAACGATGGCGCGGGCTGCGCCGGCTGGTGCTTCACCAATGTCTCCATTGCCGCCGGCGCCGACTCGAAGGTGCACGGCATGGGCTTGGCTTCGGGCGATTATGACAACGACGGCGACCTGGACTTGTATTTCTCCAACATGGTGGGCGCCATGGTTCTACTGGAGAATCAAGGCGATGGGACTTTCGAAAACAGCACCGCTTACGCCGGCGTCGCCTACCGAACGGGCGCGTCGGTTGGCTGGGGCGCCGCCTTCCTTGATTACGACAACGATGGCTGGCTCGATCTGTATCTGGCGTCCACTGGGGTTACGGCTGTGAGCAGTACTGGCGGTCGTCAACTGGATTCGCCGGACGCGCTCTACGGTATGCCGCCCGAGTATACGGCTGGCGGCTTGCATTTCGTCTATCCGGATATGCTGTATCACAACGAACGCGATGGCAGCTTTAGGGCGATCGATCAGCGGCTCTTCAGCAGCGAGAACAAAGCCAGTATGGGTTTCAGCACAGCCGACTACGACCGCGACGGGCGCGTCGACTTCGCGCTGACCTGGTGGAACGAGGGGCATGGCTTGTTTCAAAACATATCTTATGCTGGTCGAACGAACAACTGGGTCGCCTTCGAGCTTGAAGGAAGCGGGACGATCGACCGTGACGCCATTGGCACGCGCATGACGGTGCTCGCGAGCGACGGGCTGTCGCAAATGCGCGAGTTGAAATCGGGCTCCAGTCTGGGCGCGGGCAACGAGATGACGCTGCATTTCGGCTTGGGCGACGCGGAGGTTGAACGCGTCATCATCAGTTGGCTTAACGGCGCCTATCACGAGTACGCGCGTGTGCCGGTTAACCTGCGTTGCCGAGTGAGCTGGGAGCGGATGGACTGCGAGCCATAAACGCATCGAAATGGCAGGCAGCAAGGTGGATGCCGTGGTGAATCAATGCAGATTGGCGAGGTTTGCCGTCGTCATATTCATATTCTCGGTTGCGCATGTGGCTGTACTGGCGCATCAACCCTTCTGTGAGTTTGCCGATCTGACGGCGGCCGCGCCCTGGCAAGTTCCGGACCCAGCTGTCTCCTACGCCTATTTTGGCAACGTCTACCCAGAATGGGATATCGACTATTTCGCTTTCGACGCGCAAGCCGAGCAATCGATCTTGCTCAGCTTGAGTATACCGGCAAACGACGAGAACGAAGCTGCGATCTACGCGCCCCAGATGGCTGTGATAGGTCCCGAATTGCCCAGCGATTTGCCGCCGGAGTTGCCTTCTGAATTGCAAGTCCCGGCTGGCTTGGGCGCGAAAATGGTCAGCCTGGGAGATGTCCCCAACTACTTCTATGAGCCTTTCGGGCGCGTCCATTTCTGGAACTACGAGGACGACTTCTTCCGCGCGCCACAGCGGGGCCGCTACACCGTCGCCCTCTGGCACCCGGACAGGCAGATCGGGCGTTACGCCTTCGTCATCGGGCAGCGTGAAGAATGGGGAGGCGATCTCGAATGCTTCCTAGCTTACAGCATGTATTGGACGCCGCTCATTGAAGGCGCGAATCCCTACCGCGATACGCCGATGGCCGAACTCATGCACGATCCAAGCCGGATCATCAACCTTGACGCGGCGGAAGCCCCAACCGTTGATTTGCAGGTCTTCGCCCTCGCCGACGGCGGCTACAATCTCCAACTGCAAACCAATAACTTCATCTTCACGCCGCAAAACATTGATATGGCGCCTGTCAGGGGCGAGGGGCATGCCCACCTGTATGTCGACGGCGTCAAACTCGCGCGGCTGTATGGCGAGTGGCATCACCTGTCCACGCTGCCACCCGATGCGGAAGCGCTGGCGGTCACCCTGTACGCCAACAATCATCAAGCCTTCGCCGTCAACGGGGAAATCATATCCGACTCCGTTCGCCTTTCAGATCTGAATAGTGGCTGATGCCGCCCGACGTGAGCGTTGCGGGCCATATCGCGCTGGACATCCTGCCGGACATGTCCGCGCTCAAGCCCGCAGAGGTGATCGGCGCGGGCAAAGTCTTCGAAATTGGTCCGATGTCGTATTCAACCGGGGGCGCAGTATCCAATACCGGTTTGGCGCTGCATCAGCTTGGCGTCCCTGTTGGCCTTCAGGCGCTGGTCGGCGATGATTGGGTGGGGCGCGCCATCATCGATTACCTGCGCGGCTTTGCGTCAACGCTCGGCGATCATATTCAGATCGCCACATCGGGCGCGAGCGCCTACACGGTGGTAATCGAACCGCGGAACCATGACCGCACTTTGTTGACGCACACCGGTGTCTACGCCGATTACGGGCTGGACCAGATCAATCTCGATCTGGTCGCCGGCAGCAAAATCTTTCATTTGGGTTATCCGACGCTTTTGCCGCGCCTCTTCGCGGCTGAAGGCGAGGGTCTCCTTGCGATTCTGCGCGCGGTCAAGCGTTTGGGTGTCGTCACTTCAATGGACATGTCGCTGCCGCCGCCGGATTCGCCCAGCGGACGCGTCGATTGGCGCCTTATCCTGCAGCGCTGCCTGCCACTGACTGACATATTTGTGCCCAGCATTGAAGAGATCTTGTTCATGCTGCGCCGCCAGGAACTCGCGCGCCAGCGAGAAACTTTATTCGAGTCCTTAAATGCCGCCTATCTGAGCGACTTGGCTGACGAGATACTGGCGCTGGGCGCTGGCGTCGTCGGCTTCAAATTGGGCGAGCGCGGTCTATACCTGCAGGGCGCCAGCGAGCGGCCGCGCCTCGAATTCTTGTCGTCGCTTGGGCAGTCGCCCGATGCTTGGCAAGGCGCGCGGGTCTGGCAGCAGGCCTTCAAGGTGGAGGTCGTGGGAACAACCGGCGCGGGCGACGCGGCTTATGCTGGTCTCTTAGCGGCGCTGCTGCGCGGGCTGGACATGGGTGTCTGCGCGCAAATGGCTTGCGCTGTGGCCGCCTGCAATATCGAAGCGGCCGACGCCACGACCGGCGTCCGCAGTTGGGAAGCGACCAGGGCGCGACTGGCGGCGGGTTGGCCCACAGGTTAGATTTTGGCGGGCGAGCGGTAGGCATAGGGTCTGCGGCTTTTTCATTTTCGGGCGACTCACAGAGTCGCCCCTACATCTGCCATGAACATATTTTGCGCTCTCTAGGGCGGCCCAAGGGTCGCCCCTACACATGACGTTCGGGTGCGCGTTTATCCAGCGCCCGCTTCGGCAGCAGCCAGATCAATACAAAGGCGAACAAGCTGAAGACTGACGCCAGCAGTAGCATCGGGTTATAGGAACCGAAGGCATCGAATGCCAAGCCCGCGGCAAAGGGCGCGCTGGTGCCGGTCAGCGTAAGCACGATGACCATCGAACTGCTGATGCGGCCGTAGAAAGCCGTGCCGTATGAATCGGCGACTATGAGCGGCCGCGTCAGCGTATGCGTGCCGATTGCCATACCGAAGAGAGCGACGAACAGGACGATCAACCCGGGCGCGCTGCCCAGCAGCAGAATCGCCAACGCGCTTGCTAGCAGCAGGAAGACGCCCAGCGCCATATTGCGGCTCGAGAAGCGCCGTTCGAGCGGCGCGAAGATCAGCCGGCCGACGACTTGCATGACGCCGATTGCGCCACTGGCCAGCGCCGCGCTGCCCGGCTGGATGCCGACGCTGATCAGCAGCGGAATGAAATGAATGCGCACAGCCGAAATGCTCAAGGTTGACAAGGAGAAAGCCACAGTGAGCAGCCAAAAGTAGCGTGAGCGCAGCACCAAACGCAAGCTCATGCTTGCGCCTGTTTGCTCGGCGGCGGCGCTTTCGAAGCCGTCGGTCGCCAATCCCATATCGGCGGGCTTGCGGCGCAGGACAAGGGCGTGCAGCGGAATCGTGATGGCGCCCAGGATGAGGCCGAGGACCAGCACAGCGCCGCGCCAACCGACTGCCTCCAGCAGCGCATGGGACAGCGGCGTGAAGACGGTGCTGGAGAATCCGGCGATAAATGTGAGCAAAGCCATCGCCTTGCCGCGCGATCGCGCAAACCAGGCCGCGATTACGGCGAAGGCCGGCTCGTACAGAATGGCGGCGCCGAAGAAGCCCATCAGCGCCATGATGGCCATGAACTCCGAAAATTCGCTGACCTGCGACCACAGCAGCACCATAATCGTGGCGCCGATCGAACCAGCCGTCATCAGCAAGCGCGCGCCATGCTTGTCCAACCAGTAACCGACTGGCAGGGCGACCAGCCCGGTAATGAGTAGGGAAAGGGAAAAGGCGCCGGATAGCTCGCCGCGCGACCAGCCGAATTCCGCTTCCATCGGCGCGATGAAGACGGGAAAGGCGTAGAAGAGCACGCCGTAGGACACGGTCTCGGTAATCGCCAAAGCCAGCGCAATGTACCAGCCGTAGTAGATCCGCTCTTGTTTCCCGATGAGTCGCATGGGCTGCTCGCCGCCGCGCGCTTCAGCATTCGGATGCTTGAAGAATATCGGCTGGCTTGCATATCTCAAGTGGGAAAACGGAGCGGCCGCCGCTTTGCAATCGTATGCGAGCCTCTTCTCTAAGACTTCAATTATTTGCGAGACAGTATACATAGAGTATAAATAGTGCAAAGAGATTTGCGATCAATCGCCCCTACAAGGCACTGTTGGTTTGGCGAGCGACTGCGCGGGCGACGCTCAGGCGCTCAAGGTCGCGCGGGTCGCCTGGACGCTGAACGGCAAGCCTATGGATACGGGGCGGCGGACAGATTATATGCAGACTATGTCGCAATTCTTGAGATGATGGCGCGTTTCGCTGTAGACTTTGGAGTATCGAATAAGAAATGAAAGCGCAACCACATGCCTACACTTTCCGACTTTCAGCAATTTGAAGGACGTTATTGGGACACGGCCGCCATCCGCAACGCGCTGGATTATCATGGTGTCAGGGCGCCGCACACGGGCGAGCCCTATAGCGAAGCGCTGCTGCTGGGCATCAGCGGCGGCGTAACGTTTGGTTATTTTACGTTCCACTATCAAGGCTATGATCCGCAGGTCAACTTGCTGACGCGCAACACCTTTAGCCCGATGGAAGCGATCTTCGACCGCTTGAAGGTTCCGAGGGAGTTGCGGCGCAGCGGCAGCGCGGATAAGGGCAGGCAGAACCTCATTGATGCGCTGGACGAGGGCTACGCGCCGATCGCCAGCCCGGACGGTTCGCTGCTGCCCTACAACGCCTTGCCCTATGACGAAGCCAACTGGCACACCATGCCGCTGGTCATCTATGGCTATGAGCCAGAAAAGGGCGAAGCCTATATTTCGGACCGCAGCCGCGTATCGCTGACGGTCAAGACGGAGGATTTAGACAAGGCGCGGGCGCGCGTCAAGAAGGACCGGCATGGCTTGATTTTGCTGGGCGCGCCGGATGAGAGCCAGCTAGCGGACGCAATCCGCCAGGGGCTGGCTGACTGCGTCAAGCTGATGACCGAGAAGCCGCCGAAAGGCTCCGCCAAGAACTTCGGTTTGCGGGCGCTGCAGCACTGGGCGGAGATGCTGGCGAAGACGAGCGGCGGCAGTTGGGCGAAGGAGTACCCGAGGGGCCGACCGCTGCTGGCTGTCTTGATCAGCTCTTACACCTTTCTGGGTCCGTCATTTGGCAAGACCATGGGCGCTGAACGTGATGTGTACGCCGACTTCCTGGATGAGGCGGCGTCGGCCCTCGAAATGAGCGCGCTGACCGATGTCGCGGCGCAGTACCGCGAGTCGGGGGCGGCTTGGGAGCGTCTGCTGCACAGCCTGCTGCCTGCGGACGCGCCGATGTTGGGCGCCGCGCGCGAATTGATTGACCGCAAGACGGCGCTATTCATCGAGAGCGGCGCCGCGCAGCTGGACGAGATCAGCGCCTGCTATCAACAATTGGAAGCTCTGAAAGCCGAGGCGGAGACTGACTTCCCCCTGAGTGACGGCGAGATCGCCGACCTGCGCGCCGACCTGCGCGACAAGGTGCTGCAAGTTCGCGCAGCGGAAGAAGCGGCTGTGTTGGCGCTCAAGGCGGCCATCGCTTGACTCCACCAAGCGAATGCCGTAGGGGCGAGCCTTGGCTCGCCCTCTCGCCCGCCCGACATGTTTTAGGATCGCAATTCGCGGAGGAACCAAATGAAAGCAATCATGGTTATGTTCGACTCGCTGAACCGGCGGTTGATGGCGCCCTACGGCTGTGACTGGGCGCATACGCCGAATTTCACGCGCTTGGCGCGGCGCAGCGCCACCTTCGAAAACGCCTTCATCGGCAGTATGCCCTGTATGCCGGCGCGGCGCGAGCTGCATACGGGGCGCTACAATTTCTTGCATCGCAGCTGGGGACCGCTCGAGCCCTTCGATGATTCCATGCCGCAGATCCTCGACGAGAATGGTGTGCACACGCATAAGGTGACCGATCACCAGCACTACTGGGAAGACGGCGGCGCGACCTATCACACGCGTTTCACCACGCACGAGTTTTCACGCGGGCAAGAGGGCGATCCCTGGAAGGGCGTCGTGGATGCGGGCGTGGCCAGCAAGGGCGCTGACCGCCGTTTTCGCACGCGTTTGCAGGATCAGGTCAACCGCGAGTACCTCGATCAAGAAGCGCTGATGCCGCAGGCGCAGACTTTCGCCAAGGGTCTGGAGTTCATGCGGACGAACGCGGAAGCCGACAATTGGTATCTGCAGATCGAGACCTTTGACCCGCACGAGCCCTTCTTCACGCAGCCGGGCTGGAAGGAACTCTACCCGCATGAGTACGATGGACCGCTATTCGACTGGCCCCCTTATACGCGCGTCAGCGAGCCGCCCGAGCAAGTCCAGCACATGCGCTACGAATACGCCGCGCTGATGAGCATGTGCGATCATTATCTGGGCTCGGTGCTGGATGCGATGGACGAGCTGAATCTCTGGGAGGACACGCTGCTGATCGTAACGACCGATCATGGCTTTCACCTGGGCGAGCACGATTGGTGGGGCAAGATGCGCATGCCCTGGTACAACGAACTGGCGAATATCCCCTTCTTCGTCTGGGATCCGCGGGCGAGGGCGGCCGGCGAGCGGCGAAGGAGTCTGGTGCAGAACATTGATGTGCCGGCGACTTTGCTCGAATACTTCGGCGTCGAGCGGCCGGCTGATATGCAGGGCGCGCCCTTACGCGATGCGGTCGCTGACGATTCGCCGGTGCGCGAGGCGGCGCTGTATGGCGCGCATGGCGGGCACGTCAACGTCACGGACGGGCGTCATGTTTATATGCGGGCGTCGGCGAACCAAGACAATCTGCCGCTCTACAATTACACCTTGATGTCGACGCACATGCGTCATCGCTTTCAGGTGGAGGAGTTGCAAGACATCGAGTTGGCGGCGCCCTTCGGCTTCACCAAGGGCTGCCGGACGCTGAAGATCCCGGCGGCGCGCTCGCCCTTGCACAACCCCTTCTTTGAGAACTTGCTCTTTGATCTCGAGGCGGATCCGGGGCAACTGAATCCGATAGCGGACGCGCGGGTCGAGGCTGAGATGATCGAGAAGCTGGTCGATTTGATGCGCGCCAATGAGGCGCCGCCCGAACAATACGAGCGGCTGGGCTTGCGCGCCTGACCTTTGAAAGCATGTTTGTGCTTCGGCGGGCGACTCACAGAGTCGCCTCTACAATTATCCCCTCAATCGCTGTAGGGGCGAGCTTTGGCTCGCCCGCTTGTCCTCAGCCTTGGTGCGGTGCGATCCAGTCCTCTTCAATGCCCAAGCCAAAGCCGGGTTCGTCCGAGATTTCCAGCCAGCCGTCAACGGCGTAAGCCATGCCGGGCAGCGTCGTCGATTCGCTCAAGGGAATACCCGGCGGCGAGCCAATGAAGTATTCGATCCAGGGAACGGCGGCCATGGCGAATGAGAAGTGTTGGCCGTAGGCCGTACGGGCGCCGGTGTGCGGAATGACTTTCTTGCCGGCCGCCTCCGCGGCGTGCGCGATTTTGATGCAGGTGGTCAAGCCGCCGACCCACTCGATATCGGGCTGCAAAATATCCACCAGGTTGTGCTTCAGCGCGTACTGAAAGGGGAAGTGTGTATACCAGTGCTCGCCGGCCGTCAGCGTTTGCCAGGGCAGGCGGGCGCGCAATTCGGCATGGGCGTCAAAGTCTTCCGGGATCAGGCATTCTTCGATCCACTTGACGCGATAGGGGCGCAGCGCCTCAGCCAGGCGCACAGCGTAATCGACATCCAGAGACATCCAGCAATCGAGCATGATCTCGCAATCGTCGCCGACTTGATCGCGCACGCCAGCGATGAGCTCTACATTCTTTTGTAAGCCGTCCAGCCCATCGGCGGGCCCGTAAGGACAAGCGAGCTTGTGAGCGGTGAAGCCCAATTCTTGATACCAGTCGATGTCGTTGCCGGTGGAATAACAGTAGATGCGGTCTTTTAGCTTGCCGCCGATGAGGCTGTAGACGGGCTGGTCCAGCGCCTTGCCCTTGGCGTCCCAGAGCGCCAGGTCGAGCGCGCTGATGGCGTAGGAAGCCAAGCCGGTCGAGCCGTAGAGCTTGGTCAGGCGGAACATCATGTCAGACAGGCGCTCGATAGCGAAGCCGTCCTGCCCGACAAGTTGGGGCGCGAGGTGATCTTCGATGATCGCGGCAACGGGCCGGCTATATGCCGATGACCCCAGCCCCCAGACACCATTCTCGAGCGTGACCTTGACCCAGACTGGTCCCCAGCCCATGTCAATCCAGCGGCTGCGGTGGCGCTTGACGTGGGGATAGCCGGACATGGGGTTGGCGACTTCATCGGTGTCGTTCCAGCTTTTGCGGCGCGGCGTCACGCTGTATTCGCGCGGCGGCAGGTTGAGCGTTACGACTTCAATGCTCTTGATCTTCATGAGGTTTCCTTCGCTCTGCATGGTGGCTTGCGCTTGTCCGCCGAGTATAATGCAGGCGCGTGAAGCGAGGCAAATTGGCCTGGAGATGGGGGATTCACCACCGAGGGCGCCGAGGCCATTAACGTGGGAAGAGGGGCGAGCGGACACGTTGGAGATAGCGTTGTGGGCGAGCCAAGGATCGCCCCTGCACGAGATGTCAGGGTTGTGGTTGTGGGGGAGATGATGCGATGAAGGCATTGGTATGGGAAGCGCCGCGGGTTATGACGCTGCGTGATGAGCCGGCGCCGACGGCGGCCGCCGATGAGATCGTGGTTCGCGTTTGCCACGCGGGCATCTGCGGCTCGGAGTTGAGCGGCTACCTGGGGCATAACGCCTTGCGCCTGCCGCCGCTGATCATGGGGCATGAGTTTGCCGGCGAGATCGTTGAAGTCGGTCCGCTCGTTCCCGAGCTTCGGCCCGATCTGACGGTGGGTTCGCTGGTGACGCTGAACCCGCTTTGGTATTGCGGCGACTGCCAGCCATGCGCGGCGGGGCTCAACCAGCTCTGCGCGAGTCGGCGCTTGCTGGGCGCGCATCGGCCCGGCGCCTTCGCCGAGTACATCAGCGCCCCAGCCAAGCTGGCGCTGCCGCTGCCGGAAGGCATGGACACGCGGATTGGCGCCTTGACCGAGCCGGTCGGTTGCGCCGTGCGGATCGCGGAGCTGGCCGGCGCCGTGGCTGATGCCGACTGTCTGGTCATCGGCGCGGGACCCATCGGGCTGCTCTCGCTGCAGATGCTGCGTTATCAGGGCGCGGCGCGCGTTTTCATCGCTGAGCTCGACGAAGCGCGCCTGGCGATGGGCGAAGCGCTGGGTGGCATCGCGATTCAGCCGAGCGCGATCGATCCGGTCGGGGCTGTGCGCGAGGCGACGGCTGGCGCTGGCGTGGCTGTCTCTGTTGACGCGGTGGGCACGGCGGCCACGCGCGAGCAATGCGTGGCGGCGACGCGGGCGAGCGGGCGGCTGATTTTGAGCGGCTTGCACGAGGAGAGCAGCGCGATGCCGGTGGCGGCGATGATCCGCAGCGAGATCATGGCGAAGGGCTCCTTCGCCTATACGCCGGCGAATTTTGCGCGGGCGCTGGAGTTGCTGGGCGCGGGCGCGCTGCGGCTGGATCCTTGGATTCGGGAGGCGCCGCTGGGCGAGGGCGGCTTGTGGTTCGAGCGTTTGATCGAGGCGCCGGGCGCCGTGTCAAAGGTTCTGCTGAGGCCGTGATTGAGCGCTCAACTAGCCCGCCCCGACCGTCAGTGTTGTAGGGGCGAGCCGCCGGCTCACCCGTGCGCAGCATCAATAAATCAACCATTGCATGTTTGCAGGATGCGGTCGGCAAGACAGGCCGCCACTTCAATGCGTTCGTTTAGGTGGCGTCGGCGGGGTGGTTGGGTCCGATCCAGGTGGTTTCGGAGGTTTCGGCCGGTTCGATATCGAGATTGACGACGATGGCTTCCTGGTCGCTGCGGACGAGGATGCAGACGAGCGGCTCGTTGGGGTCGGCGTTGATCTCTTGATGGGGCACGAAGGGCGGCACGTAGATGAAGTCGCCGGCGTCGGCTTCGGCGACGAATTCCAGCTTGTCGCCCCAGCGCATGCGGGCGCGGCCACTGAGCACATAGATGACGCTTTCGAGCTCGCCGTGGTGATGGGCGCCGGTCTTGGCGTCGGGCTGGATATTGACTGTGCCCGCCCAGAGTTTGTCGGCGCCGGCTTTGGCGTGGTTGATGGCGGCGGCGCGGGTCATGCCTGGCGTTTGCGGCGTGTTGCTATCGAGC
The DNA here is from genome assembly GCA_026706455.1 of Chloroflexota bacterium. Classification (GTDB taxonomy): domain Bacteria; phylum Chloroflexota; class Anaerolineae; order Aggregatilineales; family Phototrophicaceae; genus UBA6055. The sequence continues at coordinate 25,170 of JAPOYS010000119.1, forward strand.
TCGCCGCTGCGGACGATGCGGACGCCATTGTCGCGCCAATTGGGGGAGTTGGTCATGGAGGTGGCTCCTTTTTGGGTGATTTAACCACAAAGACACGAAGGGCGCACAGATATTTTGCCACAGAGGCGCAGAGGCGCGGAGTTTGTTTTACCACCGAGACACTGAGGAACCGAGGGCGAATGGCAAGTCTAACGCGGCAGGTGTTGGAGGCCGTCGGAGCTAGCAACGACGACATCGCGCGTCATGTTGATGAAGAGTCCGTGCTCGACGATGCCGGCGCGGGCGCTGAGCGTCGCATCGAGGGCGGCGGGGTCGGCGATAGGACCGAAGGCGGCGTCGAGGATGTGGTTGCCCTGGTCGGTCTTGAAGGGACTCTCGCCGTCCAGGCGCAGCGCGGGCCTTGCGCCGATGAATTGCAGGTAGGCCGCCTGCGACTCCCAGCCGAAGGGGATGACCTCGACCGGAACCGCCCAGCTTGTACCGAGCTGCTCGACCAGTTTGGAGTCGTCGACGACGATGACGAGGCGCTCAGTGGCTTGGGCGACGATCTTCTCGCGCAGGTGGGCGCCGCCGCCGCCCTTGATGAGATTGAAAGCGGGATCGACTTCGTCAGCGCCGTCGATGGTGATATCGATGCGCGTCGCGCCTGTCAAGTCCGTCAGCGGGATGCCGAGCTCGCTGGCGGCCGCTTCGGTGGCCAGCGATGTGGGGACTGCGCGGATGTCCCTTAGGTCGCCGCTGTGGATGCGCTGGGCGATGCGGCGGGTGGCGAAGATGGCGGTGCTGCCGCTGCCCAAGCCCACGAGCATGCCCGATTCGACGAAGGTAGCCGCGAATTCGCCGGCTTGCTGTTTGAGCGCTTTGACATTCATGCGGCACATTGTACGCCGTGCAAGCCTTTTTTTCACCACCGAGGACACCGAGGAAACACAGAGGGCACAGAAGTAGTTCCAAGTTAGTCATGCGAATTTTCAATGAAAACTGTAGGAGCGAGCCGGTGGCTCGCCCGCATGAACTGAGATCTTTTTGCCACAGAGGCACGGAAGTAATTCCAATAAAGTATTGCAAATTTCACTAAAGCGAAGATTTGTAGGGGTGACATATCATGTCGCCCAAAAGCACAAGTCGCAGCGGCAGCATGCGACCCAAGAGCCGCCCCTACATATTGAGCTCATGGAGAATCACAGAGGACGCTGTAATGGGCGGCGGAATGGGTTATAGTTTGCGATGAAATTGAACGGCTGTCGGATTATCATTATCTCGACGAAGGGGAATGAAGATGTACAAGACATTGAGTCCGGGCGCGCTCGGCATCCGCGGATTGTCCTTGCAGGAAAGCCTCAAGCTGGCGAAGGACACGGGCTATGCGGGCTTGGATTTCAGCATCGCGGAGGCGGCGGCTTTGGCGGACGAGCATGGCGCTGGATATGTTCGCGCCCTGTTTGAAGATGCGGGCATCCAGTATGGCGCTTGGGGCATGACGGTGCGCTGGCAGCATCCGGACTGGCGCGGTGATTTGGCGGCGCTGCCCAAGTACGCGGCGCTGGCGGCTGAGATGGGCGCGCTGCGCGCATCGACCTGGTGCCCGCCGACTTCGACCGAACGCGAATTCGACGAGAACTTCGCCTGGCACTTGGAGCGATTCAAGGCGATCGCCGAAGTCTGCCGGGATCATGGTATTCGCTTCGGCATCGAGTTCATCGGTCCGCAGAGCCTGCGTCCTCCCGATCAGCACGATTTCATCTGTGACATGGCGGGAATGCTGGAACTGGCGGCCGCCTGTGGCACGGGCAATGTCGGTTTGCTGCTGGATGCCTGGCATCTGTACACATCGGGCGGCTCGGTGGATGACATGGACAGGATCAGCAACGCGGATATCGTTAACGTGCATGTAAACGACGCGCCGACGGGTTTGACGATGGCTGAGTACAACGATCATGACCGGCGGCTGCCGACAGAGACGGGCGTGCTGCCGCTGGCGGGCTTCATGAAGAAGCTGGCGGCGCTGGGCTATGATGGCCCAGTGACGCCGGAGCCATTCAGCCAGCGCGTGAACGCAATTGAAGATCCGCGCGAGGCGGCTGCGCTGACGGCTGAGTATATGGATCGCTTGTGGGCGGTCGCTGGCTTGTAGCGGGCTTGAGTCGATCGGTTAACAAGCGCGAAAATAGAGGCGGCATAGCCCCACCTCTTTCCGCGAGTTGCTCTCATCTTCACCAGGATAAAGGCGGCTTCAACTCATCCAGGTCGAATTTCACCCACTTTGATTTCCTGCCGTTCGGCTTGCCTTGCTCATCTATCGACTGGATTTGAGCGCGAATTCTTTGCCCGCCTGCCAAGCCGCACCAATCTTGGCTGTAAGCGATGCCGGTCGTAATCATGCCCGTATAGGTGGATGTCTGCCAGCCCGATCTGCCCCACATCTCCAGGAATATCGGGCTGCCCGCTCCGCCGGGAATATACTTCAACGGTTTCTTCCCGGTTCGATCAACGCGAATTCTCCACAAATAACTGTTCGCTTTGGTTATCCCCCGTTTATCTCTTATTCTCCATAGGACACACCAGTATTTTCTTGTTTTACCGCCAACGTTTGATATACCCTGAATCACCTGTAAATGTGTGGGGAATAGAATATCTGGGTCGTCCCAAGCTGTCATCCACTCGGCTTCGTCTCTATAAATCACCGGCGCGGGCAAGCGCTTCTGCGCCAGGCTTGGCATACCCGCCAGCGCCGCTAGCAACAGCGCGAGCCCCATGCACAATGCTCTTTTCATGATCCCTCCCCAATACTTTCTATTCGCCCTTTCCGAATTGCCGTCCGTAGCGCTTGTCATGTTCGGCATATCCGCGACATCACTCCAGAGTCTACGCCTGCCCCCCCCCCCCCCCCCCACACACCCCCCTCACCACAAAAAAAAAAAACACACGTACCCGCGCACGCACCAGGGCCC
>JAPOYS010000056.1 GCA_026706455.1 Chloroflexota bacterium
GGTTTGGGGTGGGGGGTATGGAGACATAAACTACTCAAACAACCGCACTTTGACGCACTACCGGACAAGCCTTGTAAGGGCGACTCGGCGGTTCGCGTAGACACTGACCGTCAATCGCCCTTAGGCTGCAGGCCCCAGAGTTTGACTTACTTGTATTCGGCGAGGATGCCGTCAATCTGCGCCTGGGCCTCGTCCATAGCCGCTTGCGCGTCTTCTGATTCGCCGGTCAGGATGCTCTCCAGGGTCTTGTTGATAATGCCCTGAATCGTGATGGTGGCGTAGCTAGAGAATTCCTTGTCGGCGTATTGCAGTTGGTCGCGCGCGACCTGGTACTGCGGATACTCCATCGCCAGCGAGGCCAGCGGCTCGGTCTCCCAAGCGGTCGCGTTTGCCGCGATATAACCGGTGGTCGCGCCCCAATCAGCCTGGATCTCCGGCGAAGACAGGAACATCACCCACTGCCAAATGGCTTCCAGCTCAGCCTCGGACTTGCTGCCGTCATCAAAAATGTACAGATTGCCGCCGCCAGTTGGCGACCCGTAGCCAGTGCCGTCATCGCCGGCGGGACCGCTCGGCAAGTACCAGACGCCAACTTCGAAATCGGCGCCGGTCAGGATGCGCGTCAGGTTGCCGGTTGTGTGGTATATCATCGCCGCTTGCCCAGCCAGGAAGGCGACCGGAGTATCGCCCCAGGCCGCGCCGCCAGCCGGACCGACGCCGAGGTCCGTGCCCAAGGAGCGCACAAATTCTACCGCGGCCACCGCTTCCGGCGTATTGAAATAAACCTCGGTCGGGTCGTCGCCGACGATGTTCTGACCGTAGGCGATGGCGAAGCTCTGATACATCCATATCGGGAAGCCGCCGGCGACCGGCACCAGCAAGCCATCGCGGTCATCGGTGGTTAAGGCTTGCGCGATCTCCACCAATTCGGCGTTGTTGGTCGGCGGCGAGTCGTAACCGGCTTCCGCCAGAAGATCGGCGTTGTAGTAGAGTATCGGCGTGCTGCGCTGGAAGGGCAGCGACCAGACGTTGCCGTCTTCGTCGACGCTATTCGCCATCAGAGCGTCAAAGAAGTCATTGACGTAAGCGCCGCCGTCATCCATCGCGTCGATGAATCCTTGCGCCGGGATGATAGTTCCCTCTTCGGCGAAGCTGTACAGATCGATGGACAGCATCACGGCGACATCGGGTCCAGCGCCGCCGCCCTGCAGTTCCGTCAGGATGGTGTTGCGCGTATCGGTGTAGCTGCCCGTGAAGACTGGATTGACAGTGACGCCCGGATTGCGTTCCTCGAATGCGTCAGCGTAACGCTGGAAGATGCCTTCGGCGTCGTTGGCGGTTGCCGACGGGAAATAGAAATCAATGACGATGTCGTCTTGCGCGAAGCCGGCGCCCGCCAGCATAACGAGCAGGGCAAGCGCAATGGACAAGTTACGATTTAAGTTCATGTTCAATCCTCCTCAGTCTGAGGCGAGTCATTAAGGTACGCTTCCGCGGATGATACCGCAAATCGCGTGATAAGGCAGACCCCGCCCAGTTTTGGAGCGAGGTCGTAGAGGAAGCCAACTTGAAAGCCTGAAGCCGATTGACTCAGACGCCGATGTCGCGGCCTTCGTAGCGATAGAGCGACGCCAGCAGCAATAGCCCCGACAAGATGACGAATCCGGCGATATGCGGCCAGATGAAGCCCTGCGCAAGAATGTCGCCGGCGTTGTAATAGGTCAGGAAGGAAACGGCGCCGATTGGCTCCGCGACAGTGCCTTCGGCGGCCAAACCGATTGTCTGCAGCATGTAGCTGACGATGACGAAGGCGGTGATTATGCCCAGCGCGACAGCCCGGCGGCGCGCCAGCACGGCGATCAGCATCGTTGCCGCCATGATGAAGACCATCACCGGGATCAGGTAAAAGGTGACTTCCAACAGCCGCGCCACGTCTAAGTCGACCCCGCCGAGAATGACGCCGAGATGCAATCCCAAATAAATCAGGATAACGACGCCGACGCAGCTGAGCCCGTACGCCAGGAACTTCTCTACGATTACGCGTGCTCTTTCGATTGGCAAGCTGAGCAACACATCCATCGTGCCGCTGTCTTCTTCGTTGGCTGTGATGCGCATGCCCATGACGACCGGGTAGACCGCGAAGATCAGCGCCGATTTGCCGAAGAAACCGATGGCGACGAAGCCTTCATTGGTCGCGAAAATCTCCAGTTCTTGTCCGACGCCAATCATCGCGAGGATGACCGGCGGGAAACTCTGCAGAAGGTTGGCCATATCCTGCATGTTGAAGAGCGGCACCATGATGACGACCAGCAAGCCCATGGCCGACAATCCGACGCCCCAGTAGAGCATTTGTTTCCAGGTCGTTCTCAAGGTCTCGAGGAATACCGAACCAATCATTTTTCAGCCTCCTAAATGCCGATATCACGGCTGACAAACATTCTAAGCGACAGGGCGAAACCGACTAGAATGGCGGCAATCAATATGAAGGAATCTGTCGGATTGTAGATTCCAAGCACGAAAGCTTCGCCGTGAATATAACTAAAGTACGAGACGCTCTCCATAAAATCGGCAATTGCGCCGCTGGCTGACGCGCCGATGACATTGAACAAATAGCTGACGACGACGAAAGCCGCTGCAAAGCCAATCGCCATGGCGCGTCTGCGCAGCGCGGTCGCCAGCAAACAGGTCACAGTCATCACGAGCAGCGCGGCCGGATACAAGTTCAGAATGCTTTTCAGAATCACGTCATGCGGCGCATCGACATTCATCCCGATAATGCCGGCGACCGTGATCAGCGCGCAGAGCAATACGATCCCCAAGCCAACCAGCGCGTAGCCGATCCAGCGTTCAAGCAAGTAAGCCGCGCGCGAAATCGGCAGCGACAGGATCACGTCCATCAAGCCCGACTGCTCGTCATTTGCCGTGATGTTTAGGCCAGCGAGCACCGCGAAGACCGACAGAAAAATACCCGCCTCGGACACGAAGATCGAGACGATCCAGCCCTCCGTCGTGGTGAAGAGCGCCACGTCGCTAGCGCCAAAAGCCTGTAGCAAAGCCGGCGGCATCGCCTTAAAGAGGTCGGCGTAGCCAGCGATGATGTCCGGACTTGAGGCGATGAAATCAATGTAGAGCCCCAATACGCCCAAGCCCAAGCCCCAATACAAAATCTGCTTCCAGGAAGTGCGCAACGTATTTCCGACTACAATGCCAGTCATAATCAGTTCTCCTTGTCGCCGCTGTAATAGGCGAGGAAGATCTCCTCCAGCGACGGTTCTTCGACGTGCACCATTTCTACATAGCCGCTGCTGATGACGCGCAGCAGCGGGTCAAAGTCGCCCAGCATGCGCAGCCGGATCCGCCTTCCATTGGTGCTGACGTCCGAAATTGATGGCAATCCTTCCAACTGCTGCTGCAAACCGATGGGAATGGCGTCGCGGAAGGTCACATCCACCCAATGGAATTCGACATTCGTGATTTTCTCGACCGACTCTACGGCTTTCAATTCGCCGCCGCGCAAGATACCGACACGGTCGCAGATGGCCTGCACTTCGCTCAAGACGTGCGAGGACAGGAAAACGGTTTTGCCTTTGTCGCGATATTCATCCATCATCGCATGGAAGGTCTGCTGCACGAGCGGGTCAAGGCCGCCGGTGGGCTCATCCAGGATGAGCAGCTCCGGCGCGTGCATCATGGCTGCCACCAGCCCCAGCTTTCGTTTGTTGCCGGACGACAAATCGCGCACGCGCTTGCTCGTGTCCAAATCGAGGCGTTCGGCCAGTTCGTCGGCGTGCTTGGCGATCCCTTTGGCGTCGCCGCGCACGCTGGCGACGTAATGGATGATCTGGCTGCCAGTGCGGTTCTCCCACAAGGTCAACTCGCCGGGCAGAAAGCCAATCCGCCGGTGAATCTCGACGCTGTCGGCGCGAATATCTAAACCGAAGATTCTGGCGGAACCGGCGCTGGGTCGAATCAGATCGAGCAGCAAGCGAATGGTCGTCGTCTTGCCGGCGCCATTGGGACCCAGGTAGCCAAATATCTCGCCGCGATTGACAGTCAGATCGAGAGCGTTCAGCGCTAAGGTCTGCTTCTTGCCGCTGCCGTAAGACTTCGAGAGCCCATTGATCTCGATCACAGATTCGGACGCCATAATTCACTCCTAATCGAGGGCGGAACTCTGCGCGATTTCCCAGAAACCCGCCTCTAGCCTATGCTGATTATAGTCCTTGCCTGAAATTGCTGTCAATGAAAATCGAAGCGCCCCCAGTTATTGGGGGTATCCGAGCGGGTCTGTTTCAATTAGCCGGGGCGCCGCGCAAAGGCGGCTAGTTGATTACTTCCGCGCCACCCAAGTACGGGCGCAGGACATCCGGTATCAGGATGCTGCCGTCAGCCCGCTGGTAATTCTCCATGATTGCAATCATGACGCGCGGCGTCGCCAGCCCGCTGCCATTCAGCGTATGCAGATAGCGCGACTTGCGCGTGCCGCTCGGGTAATAGCGCAGCATCGCGCGGCGCGTCTGAAAAGTCTCCGTATTGCTGCACGAACTGACTTCGAGCCATTCGCCGCAGCCCGGCGACCACATCTCAATGTCATATTTCTTGGTCGCGCTAAAGCCGAGGTCGCCCGTCACGATCTCCAGCCGGCGATAGGGGATGTCCAGTTGGGCGCAGATGGCTTCCGCTTGCTCCGTCATCGATTCCAATTCGTCGTAACTTGTCTCGGGCCTGGTGATCTTGAACATCTCCACTTTTTCAAATTGGTGCACGCGTTTGATGCCGCGCACATCGCGACCGGCGCTGGCTTTCTCGCTGCGGAAGCAGGGCGAATGCGCGACGTAATGCAGCGGCAGTTCGGCTTCCTCCAATATTTCATCGCGGTGCAGATTGGCGATGGCGACTTCGGCCGTCGGGATCAAATACCTGCCCTCATCGGCCAGTCCATAAACCGTGTCCTGAAACTTGGGAAACTGCGCCGCGCCGTAGAGCATGTCCGCATGGACGATGTAGGGCAGATAAACCTCGGTGTAACCATTCGCTCGCGCCGTATCCAGGAAGAAACCGATTAGCGCCCGCTGCAGGCGCGCGCCCCAACCCTTGAGCGTATAGTAGCGGCTGCCCGACAATTTGACGCCGCGCTCAAAATCAATGATATCGAGGGCGGGACCCAGCTCCCAATGGGGTTTGGGCTCGAATTCGAATTCGCGCAAATTGCCTTGCATCGGACCCGGGATGTTGTCGTCTTCGCTTTCGGCGACGGGTACGCTCGCATGGGGCAGGTTGGGTATCCAGAGCATATTTTCATTCAGCTCGTTTTCAATCGACTCGGCTTGGTCGAAGCCCGCGCCGATTTCATCGCCCATGATTCGAAGTTCGCGGATAAGCTCATCAAAAGCCCGCTTGAGGTCGACATGCTCGTCATGGTTCGCCGCCATGGAGCCGTCCATCAGTCGGCTTGCGCGATCGAAATCACGCGCGCCCAGCGCGGCCGTAGCCGCTTGCGCCCGATTCGCCTTTTCCGCGTCGCTCATGCCTTTGTCGCCGCGCAGCCTGCCCATGGCGCGGTTGAGCTTGTTGCGTTCCGCCTGCTCCGTTTCAATTCCTGTTCTCAATTCGCGCCGCCGGGCATCCAATTCGACGATTGCGTCGATTCTTTCCAGCGCGCCCTCGTCTTGCAGCTTGGCGATCTCTTCCTTGACCCAATCCGGCTTCGACCGAATCAGCGCAATATCGAGCATATTCGCATTCTCTCCGTCAGGTACTCCGACTCGCTTTTGTGGCGCAGTATTGTGCCGTCAGCAAGCGGCGAGGGCAATAGTAAGATGATCCCCGACAGCATGGCCAGGGACATTAGGACTGCTCTGGCGGGACCTCCGCCGGCGAGGAATCGAATCGCTCGCGCGCGGACGGCGGCGCGTCGTCGGGCAGGGGAGCGCTGATATCCCGGCGAAATCGACGCCAGGCCAGCGCGGCGCCAACCATGATGTTGACGATGATGATCGCGTCAAATACTTCCGGCGTCAGCAAGTTAAGATTCATGAGCGGCTCGATTCTTCATCCGCGCGGCGCGGGACGCATCGCTCAGCCCAGAGAATTCCAGAAATCGGTCGCCGAAATCTGGATCAAGTCGTCGCCGACGCGGTACATGGCCTCTTCAGTCGTCACGTACAGATTTCCGTCGAATGCCGCGCGCAGCTTCTGCAGCTGAGCCAGCGAACCAGCCAGCGCGTTTGCCAGGCGAAACTCGACGCCGATGTTGGCGGCGGGCAGGAGAAGCGCCAGCGGCCGCTTCGACCCGTCAAGTCGATGATCCAGCCGGTATTCCAAACCGCGCAGGGCCGCATCCAGCATGAACTGCCCGCGCAGGTCGGCTTCCGTCACCTGTTGCGATCGCAAGTGGGGGAAGAGCAGCACATCGCGGATGCTGGTCTGGTTGGTCAGCAGCATGACCAGACGATCAACGCCGCTGCCGAACCCGCCGTTTGGCGGCATGCCATAACGCATGGCTCGCAGATAATCTTCATCCAGCGGCGTCGTCTCGTCGGATTCGTCGGCGTATAGCCGCTTCATTTCCACGAAGCGCGCTTGCTGGTCGCGCGGGTCATTGAGTTCGGTGAAGGCGTTGCCCATCTCCATGCCTGCTATGAAGAATTCGAAGCGCTCGGTATGGCTCTCGACATAGCGTCTTTCCTTCTCGTCCTCAATCGCGCCCGGCAACTGAATCCTTTTGGCGAAGGGCGACATATCTCGCGGGTAGTCCTTGATGATCGTCGGTTGGATCAAGTGGCTTTCGATGTAGTTGCCCAAGATGTGCTCGACGATCATGCGTCCCCAGGTATCGGCTGGGTTCAAGCCCTCAGCCAGACCGCGCGAATCCAGGTAGGCGTAAAGCGCTTCGCTGGTAGGGTAATCCATGTAATCGAAGCCGAGCAGTTCCTGAGCGGCGTCACGGATGCTGACGCGCTTCCAAGGCGGCGTCAGGTCGATCGCAGCGCCCTGATAAACGATCTTCGCGGAGCCCGTAACCTGTTCGGCGGTATAGGCGAACAGGCGCTCGGTGATATCCATCACGCCATGATAGTCGATGTAGGCTTTGTAGAATTCCAGCATGGTGAATTCCGTATTGTGTTTATAGCTTACGCCTTCATTGCGGAAGTCGCGCCCGATCTCGTAAACCGCGTTGTAACCGCCGACCAGCAGGCGCTTCAAATACAACTCGAAGCTGATTCGCAAATACAGATCCTGACGCAGTTGATTGTGATGCGTTGTAAAGGGTCTGGCGGCCGCGCCACCGTACACTGGCTGCAGGATCGGGGTCTCGACCTCGAGCATGCCCTCGCCATCGAGAAACTCACGCAGCGCTCTAATGGTGGCCGCTCGTTTGACGAAGATGTCGCGAACCGACTTGTTGACCGCTAGATCGGCATAACGTTGGCGATAGCGTGTCTCCGTATCGGTGAATTCTCCGTATTCAATGACGCTCCCGTCTGGGAGGCGCTGCTCTTTGACCACCGGCAGCGGGCTCAGCGCTTTACTGATGAGGCGAAGCCGCCGCGCATTCACGCTGACTTCGCCGGCTCGCGTGCGCATCATGGAGCCGCGGGCCTCGACAAAATCATCGACATCAATCAGCTTGCGTCGGACTGGTTCGTAGGCGGCTTCACCCAAGGAATTGACGCGCAGGAACAATTGCACGCGGCCGCTGGCGTCTTCTATATGCGCGAAGGAAACCCTGCCTTTTGTATTCAGTCGGCGGATGCGGCCCGTGACCGACACTTCGATGAGCTCGGCCTCAGCGCCTTGATTGTCGTCGGCGCGTTCGGCAGCTTCCGCGCGCAGAAATAGCTCGACGGCATCGGCAATCGTATGCGTCCGCTCGATCCGCGCCGGGTATAGCTCCACGCCCCGGTCTTGCAGGCGCGTGGCCTTATCCAGGCGCTCAAGTTCCAGCTTGCTCGGCTGCCACATTTGATGGTCGCTCTCTTGGTACGGCTGCGCCATCACCGCTTGCGTCAGACATACTCTGACCTTCCAGCGGCGAATAATATGAGCGAGTTTATGCCCGCTCCCGCCTTGGTTTTCCACACTTTGGCACGCTGAGAATAGTACAAATTGCGGCGGAATTACAGGTCGAATCAGGTCGGCCAAATCGTTCACAACTGGCGCTTGCAAATGCGACGAACTGGTGTAGGCTAGCGCAATTTGCAAAAAAAGTTGCAAGGCGCGGGCGCTTATGCAAGGCGTTGAGGAATCAGAGCGTCCCCATCACTGGCTCTTCAATGTGCTCATCATACCGCTGGCGGCGCGCAGTCAGCCGCGCGTCGTCACGCTCGTAGACGGCATGATCGCCGACATTTCGACTCGCTTCTTCTTGAGATGAGGTCATAGATGGCTAGGCTCTTGACGGCGAATACGCAATCGCTGGCGCGCGCGTTCGCGCTCCCGCAAAGCTGGAAATTCACGCTGGGCCTTGTCTTCTTGGTGCAAATTCTGTCGGCGGTCGGATATTCGATGATGTTCCCCTTCTTGCCGCTGCACATCGAGAGCTTGGGCAGCTCGACCGGGTTAAGCACCGAGCTGGCGGCGGGCTTGGTCATTTCTGTTCAGGGCATCACCATGATGATCACGGCGCCGTTCTGGGGCGCTATCGCCGATCGCTACGGACGCAAGAAGATGATCATGCGGGCGCTCTTTGGCGGCGCGATCACCATGGCGCTGATGGGCTTTTCGCAGACCGCCGAGCAGTTGATAATCATTCGCGCGGCGCAGGGCTTGGTCACCGGAACCGTTTCCGCCAACAACGCGCTCGTGGCGGCCGCTGCGCCCAGACACCGCGTCGGCTTCGCCATGGGCACGCTGCAGCTGGGCTTATGGACGGGCGTCGCCATTGGCCCGCTCATGGGCGGCATCCTCGCCGATCACTTCGGCTACGGCCTTCCCTATATCGTCACCGCCTTGCTGCTAGCGGCTGGCGGGCTGGTTGTGGTATTTGGCGTCAGCGAGAACTTTAGCGCGTCGAAAGAGCTGGTCGCGTTTAATTCGGATTCGCTGCTGCGCGGCTGGAAAGACATCCTCAAAACTTCCGGCGTGGGCTTGGCGCTGTGGATTCGTTTTCTGTCCGGCTTGGCTCGCACGATCATTGTGCCGATCGCCCCGCTGTTTGTGTTTTCGCTGATCGCAAGCGAGACCGAAAGCGGCAATACCTTCGCGGGCCTCTTCATGGCTGTATCGGCGGCTGCATCCACGGTCGGCGCCGTCTACCTGGGCAACCTGGGCGATCGCATAAGCCATCGCAAGGTCTTGTTCTATTGTTCGGCCATTGCCGCACTGTTCTACGTGCCGCAAGCGCTGGTCGGCGATGTCTGGCAGCTCCTGATTTTGCAGGCGGTAGCCGGCATCGCGGCTGGCGGGTTGGTCGCCGCCCCGAGCGCGCTGCTCTCGCGCTATGCGGGTACTGAGCGCGCCGGCGCCATCTACGGCATCGAGAATTCGGTGATGGCTGGCTCGCGGGCGGCCGCGCCGCTCTTCGGTGCGACGGTCGCGCTTCTGCTCGGAATGCGCGGGACCTTCCTGGCATCGGCTCTTGTCTTCGCGCTCATCGCAATCTCTGCCTGGTATTTCCTGCCGCCAGACAAGATCGAGCCGGCGCGCGATCAATCGCTTCGGGCGACTAGAGCCTGAGCCAGAGCCATCGGAATTCGTCGCTGGCAGAGTCCCGCCGGCGCTGTACAATTGAGGCATGGCTCGCAGACGAGACTCTCTGGCAAAAGTTGATAATCTTGACGCGCGCAAGGCGAAGTACGCGCCGATTGCCGCTGCGCTGACGGATGTCTACGGAAAGCTGGACTGGTCGCGCAACCAAGATGGCATGGACGAACTGATCAGTTGCATCCTGAGCCAGAGCACGAATGACAGCAATCGCGACCGCGCCTTCGCCCGCTTGAAGGAGAGATTCGCGGATTGGGAAGCGGTTCGTTTCGCTGGTCTTGACGATTTGATTGAGGCAGTGCGTCCCGCCGGGCTTGCCAATCAGAAGGCGCCGCGGATTCAAGAGGCGCTCCGGGCCATCTATGAGAAAGCGGGCGAATACAGCATCGACTTTCTGAACGATTTGTCATTGGATGAAGCCAAAGCATGGCTCGTTTCGCTGAAAGGCATCGGACCGAAGACGGCGGCGATCGTCTTGTGCTTCGCCTATGGTCGGCCCGCTTTTCCTGTTGATACGCATATCTTTCGAGTCGGCAAGCGCATCGGCTTCTTGCCCGAGAAGCTCTCGGCTGATGACGCCCACCCGGTGATGGAAGCGATCGCGCCGCCGGAAGATTATTACCAGTTTCACATTCAACTCATACAGCATGGTCGCGATACCTGCCGCGCGCGCAAGCCAGCCTGTGAGCGCTGCCGCATTTGCGATTACTGCGACTTTTATACCAGCGCCGGAGCTAGCGCCTAGCGCTAAGCCGAGTGAATCCGAGGGATAATTGGCGGGGAACGAGCAGTCTCAGCTTCATGTGATCATCTCGCCGCATTTTGACGACGGCGTTTTCAGCTGCGGCGGCACGGCGAGCAAGTTGGCGGCGGCCGGGCATTCGGTGCTCGTGATTACGATGATGGGCGGTCTCTACCAGGGCGCGTTGCCGGATACGCCGATATTGGCCGACCTGCATCGCCGTTGGCGCGCGGGCGAGGACCCGCTGCGTCAGCGGCAAATTGAAGACGAAAGAGCCTCGCGCGCTCTGGGCGTCGACTTTATGCATGTGCCGCTGCCCGATTGCGTCTATCGGCTGGCCGGCGATCTCGCGCTTTATCCGTCGGAAGAATCGCTTTTCGCCGATGTCCACCCGGCCGATTATGCGCCGCGCCTGCTTCGAGGCATTCAGATTCCTGAGCTGGAAACCGCGCGGCGCGTTTATCTGCCCCTGGGCGTTGGGCATCATGTCGATCATCAGATCGTGCGCGACTGGGGGCTGACGCAAATGCGCGATATTCCGGACAAGTCGGTATTGCGCTTTTATGTAGAATTCCCCTATTCCAAAGCCGATCGTTCGACGGAAATGGCATTGGCGACCATGGACCTAAAGCTGGAGGCAGCCGATAGCGTCTTGAGCGAAGCGGAGATGCAGGCGAAAATCCGTGCGATCGCCTGCTACGATTCGCAGATCAGCACCTTCTGGGACAGCCTGGCAGCCATGGAAGCTGACGTCAAGCGAGCGTTCTATGACTCGCAGACGGGCGCCTACGTAGAACGATTGTGGAAGATTGCTGCTTGAAGCTGAGGCGACGGTGGGATTCGAACCCACGAATGAAGGTTTTGCAAACCTCTGCCTTGCCACTTGGCTACGTCGCCGCAAGGGATTCCCATTATACTTGGCGCGCGCTTGTTTACAAGAATTAGTTGGGCGGCTCATCGCTGGGCGACCAGCCGAAGGGCAGATCTTCATCCAGGATGGCATAGGCTCCAAGGCTCTCCGCCTCAGCCGTCGTTAAGCTATCGCCCCTGCCAGTGATAGGCGAAGCGGCGCCGCGACGGCTGAGGCGTCGCAGGTCTCGCGCATAGTGGATCGCCTTGTCGTCGTCGGCGGCAATCGCAATTTGGGCAATTCCGCGGGCGAAGGCGTCAGCGGACATGGGCGCGATTCTGCCCAGATAAGACCAGGACAATGGCGGCAGAACCCCCAGCAGCGAGAGCGCGCGGTAAAACAGAGGGCGGCGATGCCCCGGCGCGTATAGCAGCGGCGCCCGGATGATGCTAGCGCTCAGACCCATCCGGCGGATGTAATCTTCCGCCTCCCGCTTGGCGCGAATATAGTCGCGGCTGATCCAGGGAGCGTTCGCGCTGCTGAGCAGAATCATGCGCCGGACGCCATCGCTGACGCACATATTGGCCACATTGCGCGCTGAAACAAAGTTGAGCCAGTGCAATGATAGTCCCCGCGCCGGATCGGCTGTCAAACTGCCGACCGTATGAATGACGGCTGAATGAAAACGGGCTTTGCCGCGCAGGCTGGCCGGGTTCCACACGTCAGCTGTTGACCAGCGAGTCTGCTGCGTCAGCGGTCCCAGCTTGTCTTCCGTACCCGGACGCGCCAAGAGGCTGACCTTGGCGCCAAGCGCGAGCAGGGCGGCCGCGATATTGTCGCCAAGAAAGGTTCCGCCACCGGTGACGAGAATGCCGCGAGAAGGTCTCATTGTCAATGCGCTCGCGCTTGTGTTTATTCGATGCAGCGGGATTCACTCGCGTTCATGTGGACGACGGGCGCGCGGATCCGTCCGCTTGCAGCGAGCCGCCAGCATTGCCAGCGTTCTCCCATGCGACAATTCTGGCATCATTTGTAAAAAATGCTGGCGATTGCTTCAGGCAGTTTCTACATCCTGTCTGCGGCATCGCAATGCTAGACTTGTCAATTCTTGATTTGCTGTATAATAGTTTAGGTTGGCGGTTGACCAAAACGAGTCGCCGTCAGCTGATTTGAAGGTTAGTTAAGACCACCGACAAACCTGTTAGTCGCAGGTGGAAGTAGGCGCGACAAGCATGGGTGGCGAAGTTCGCGCAGGTTCGGCGCGCGCAAAAGAGCCCGTCCGAGTTTGCGCATGCGGTGTGCGCCGCGCAGATTACGAGCGATCCGTCTGCTCGCCTTAGGAATGGATCAGACAAATGAGCTTTCAAGTTGGAAGTTCATTGGTGAGAACACAAATACGCCAGACCGTGGTGATTGAAAAGCAACTGCGGGGCGTTTCACGCTGATTCTGTTGGCTACGTCATACTTTCCTTGGTGGTCTGACGCAATCCGTAATTTGTGATTGGCGCGACCGCAGCTTCGGAAGATCTGCGGTTCTTGGCATAGGAAGGACGCGATGCCTGTCGTCACCGGATTGGAAGTCCATCAACGCGACAAAGAACGCGTTCGGCTCTACCTCGACGACGAATACGCCCTGGACTTGCCGCTGATGGAGGCGGCGCGACTGAGCCGAGGGCAAGCCTTGACGGAGTCGGAAGTGGCTGCATTGTCCGGCGTTGGCGCCGTCCAGCGCGCCTATGACCAGGCGCTTCGCTTCTTGTCCTACCGACCGCGCAGTATTGACGAAGTCCGCCGTCAGCTTGTCAGGAAGAGTGTGCCGCCGTCTCTAGTCGCGCTTGTGATTGAGAGATTGCAGGCGCGCGGCTATGTCGACGATGCGGCTTTCGCTGAGTTTTGGATAGCGAATCGCAATCGATTCAAGCCCATGGGCCTGCGCGCGCTGCGATACGAATTGCGTCAGAAGGGCTTGGCCGACGACATCGTCCATGCCGCCCTGGCGGACTTCGATGAGAGCGGCTCGGCATACCGCGCAGCCGATGCGCGAGCGTCGCGCTACAGAGGGCTTTCACGCGAGTCGTTCCGGCGCAAGTTGGGCGAATTTCTGCGCAGACGCGGTTTCAGCGGATTCACGATCAACGATGTCACGCGACGATTGCTGACGGAGCTTGAAGAGCGCGATCCCGCCTACTTTCATGACAACGATGCGGAATAGACTCGGTGGAATTTAGCCGATTCGATTAGAGAAAGGAGCATGACGGGTGGTTCCAATGGAACCCGTCAAGCCGCTATGGAATTACATCTATCAACCATTGTCCTCGTTATTGTCGTCGATATCGCCATCGTTATCATTGGCGTTGGGGCGGGTTATGTCATCGGCAGAAGCCGGGGCGCGCAGGCGCTGCTGAAGCAGCAGCAGGAAGAAGGCCAAAGCGCGCTGCTGAAGGCGTCGGAAGACGCCAAGCAGTTGCTGCAAAACGCCGAGGCGGAAAAGGCGACCATCCTGGCGGACGCCGACAATGAAGCGCAACGGCGCGTCAGCGAAGCGGAAGCCAAAATCTCGCGCCGCCGCCGCGATCTCAATGATGAGGACGAGCGCATTCAGCGCCGCCGCAAAGACCTCGACAATCGGATGGAACGCCTTGAGCAGCGCGATCAGCAGTTGAACAAGCGCCAGAGCCGTCTCGACCGCAAGGAAAACGAACTCCGCAAATCTGAAGCCACCATGATCGAGAAGCTGGAAGTCATCGCGCAGATGACCGTCGATGAGGCGCGGCAACAGCTCCTGGATTCGATTGAGCTGGACGCGCGCAACGATATGGCGCGCATCATCCGGCAGGTGGAAGCGGAGGCGCGGGAAACGGCCGACCAGCGGGCGCGCAGCCTTATCGCCATGGCTATCCAGCGCCTGGCGTCAGAGCAGGTGAACGAAGTATCCGTCAGCGTGGTTCACTTGCCCAGCGACGATATGAAAGGGCGCATCATCGGGCGCAATGGCCGCAATATTCGCTCCTTCGAGTTGGCGACCGGCGTGGATGTCGTCGTCGATGATTCGCCGGAATCCGTCACCATCAGCAGTTTCGACCCCGTGCGGCGCGAAGTGGCCAAGCGGACGATGGCGAAGCTGGTGGTCGATGGGCGCATCCACCCGGCGCGCATCGAAAAACTGGTCGAAGACACGCGTACCGAAGTCGAGCAGATTGTGCGCGAAGAGGGCGAACGCGCCGCTTACGAGACCGGCATACACGGTCTCCACGTAGAAATACTCAAACTCTTGGGGCAACTGAAGTTTCGCACCAGCTACGGCCAAAATCAGCATGCCCATGCGATCGAGACGGCGCATATCGCCGGCATGATCGCGCTGGAATTGGGCGCCGATGTGAATATCGCCAAAGCCGGCGGGCTGCTTCATGACATCGGCAAGGCGATTGACCACAACGTTGAAGGCACGCACGCGCTGATCGGCGCCGAGTTCGTCAAGCGCTATGGCGGCAATGACGCGGTTGTGAACTGCATCGCCGCGCATCATCACGAAGTGGAGAAGGAATGCGTCGAAGCCTTCATCGTCGAGGCGGCCGACGCCATTTCCGGCGCGCGCCCCGGCGCCCGGCGCGAGAGCCTCGATTCATACATCCGCCGCGTCAAGCAACTGGAGGAGATCGCCAACGGCTTCGACGGCGTCGAGCAGAGCTACGCCCTGCAGGCGGGCCGCGAGGTGCGCATCATCGTGCGCCCGGAAGTGGTGGACGATTACGCCTCGATTCAGTTGGCCCGCGATATCGCCCGCGAGATCGAGAACGATATGCAGTATCCGGGGCAGATCAAGGTGCACGTCATCCGCGAGACGCGGCGAGTGGAGTACGCGAAGTAGCGCCAATTGCCCAGCCTTTAGCTCGCGGACGCGGCAATCCGCGCGTATGCGCGAACACGAACCGAATGGATCGCCGCGATTGACTTCGAAGTATCTCTCGCAGTAGGGCGATTCTGTGAGTCGCCTGTCAGCGCGGACGGGCTGTGTCTACTCGGCTCGCTTCCCAACCAACCAACATTTTTACGGGCGAGGCGGCAGCTCGCTCAAGGGCTCCATGCAAACCCAGTACAGGCAATCCTTTTGGCGCGGAACACCGGTCATGCGGCCGGCGAAGGAAGCCAAACAAAAAAGCCCCTGCCATTTGACAGGGGCTTCTGAATCTTACAGCTACCAGCAGCGCTACTTGCTCGCCACCCGCAGCGTCACCTCAATCTGGATGACCTCGCCAGCGCGCAGGATGTCCAGCCTCACCCGCTCGCCCGGCTCATGGAAGTAGATGCGGTTGCGCAGGTCAATCTCCAGCGTGACCGGCTCGCCGGCTACCGCGACGATGATATCGTCTTCTTGGACGCCTGCTTTCGCAGCGGGCAAGCCCTCAATCACTTCGGCGACCAGCGCGCCTTCCCGCACTTCGCTGCCCTCAAAATGGGGGCTGTCCGGCTCTAGCTGAATGTAACGGACGCCCAAGGTGACCTGCTTCTCATGCAAGCCCAGCCACTGCGAGCGATCCTGCTCGACCGGCTCGGCATCGCCAATCATCAGCAAGGGCGCCGCGGAAACCGGAATATCGAAGTGCAGCGTGCTGTTCACGCGCTCGATCGCGACTTCAATCGTGTCGCCGTCGCGGAAGAGATCAACCGCTTCTTCCACCGGCGCCCCGTTGGCTTCCACGATGAGGTCAAATTGACGCAAGCCAGCCGCATACAAATCATGCGCGGGCTTCAGTTCGCTGACGACAACAAAGCCATCGCCGTAACCAAGCTCAATATTCTCGGATACGTAGGCGCGCTCGACTTCTAGCCGTGGATGCGGGCGCCGCGGCGGCCGATGCCGGGGATCGCGCCGGCGGTGGTCTTCCGCGATGACTTTAATCACCAGCTCGCGCTCAGCGCGCAAGAGCCGGAAGCTGAGTTCATCGCCTTCGTTAACGCCGGAGACAGCCGCGTCCGCTTCGCCAATGGTATTGACCGCTTCGCCGTCAATTTCGATGATCTGGTCGTAAACTTGGAAGCCGGCGGCGGCTATATCGGAGCCCGCCAAAGCGCCGATGACGATCAACATGTCGTTGCATTGTCCGACATACAATCCGACAGCGGCCAGATCCAGCGGCAGCGCGTAATCCGGATTCTCAAAGAGGTCGGCTGGGCGTGCCATCAGAGTCAGATCCAGGTCGAAAGCCCTGCCGTCGCGGTCTATGCTGAGGGCGACGGTCGCGCCTGCATCGTGTTTCCAAACGACGTCCCGAACCGTCTCCACGCGGATTGCCTCGCCGTTAACAGCCTCGACGATATCGCCCGCCTGCAAACCTACCTCCGCGGCCGGGGTATTCGGAATTATGCCGGTAACAAAAAGGCCGTCGTCGTGATACCAATAGCGGATGCCGATAAATGGCGCAGCGGCGCTTTCAGTTTCCTTTTCGTCCTGGGCGTAAGCCAGCGCCGATGTCACTAAAAGCGCCAACAAGACCAGGATGCGTATGAAAATGCCAGTCATGCGTTTCATAGTGGGAAGCCCCCTTACATTCGATTAGTTGGTAGGTTCACGCGGCGAATCCATCAAAGGACTATACCGCATACTGTAAACGATTTGGCGCCTACGGTCAAATGATTGAGTGAATTCCCTTGCTTTCACTTGTCGGCGTCATTGTTTCCGCCGAAGAGACGTCTGCTGATTGCGCTGCCGAAGAAGGCGCCGGCAAGGGTATTGTCCAATTGCGCGCGCGTAGCGGGCGTCTCGTCCCAAGCGCTCTTATGACGCTTGTTAATCCAATCTTGATAGTCGTCGGAAGCATCGACAAGGAATGCTTCTATTGCCGCCTCGTCGCCTGCGGCCAGCCGGTCTCGCAGGCTGCGCAAAGTCCCCACCATATCGTCTATAGCGCGCGCCAACGCTCCGCTGTTCGCCAGCCATTCGTCACGCAGCGCATCGGGATGGTGGGTCAAAAGATAGCGCGTCAAAACATTAAATGGGGGATTCGTCAGGCGTTGGGCGTCGCCCCAGGCATTGTGTCTCATGGCGGCGCTGTAGGCGGCGACGCTGAGCACTTGCGGCATCTCTTCTGTAATCGTGGTCAAACTGTCATGCTCGGCTGGATCCAGAAAATGCGGCTTGCCCTCCAATATCAGCGTGAAATTGACGGCCAGATCGATCGCTTCTCGGTTGCTCTTTGGCGAAGGCGTGATGTAAATCACGCTACCGCGCAAGTAATCATCGCTGGCCTGTTCCGGTCCCAACTGCGGATCGAGCATATAGTCGGCAGGCACAATGGGTGTAAAACCGATCATGTGATGCGCGTCGGTCAGAAACTCGGCCGCCCATTGAATCGAAGGCTGCTTGATCACGGCTGTATCAAGAATGACAACGCCCGCGCGCAATGACGCGGCTACCAATTCGTAGCCCGTCCGCAGGTCTTCATAGGGCAGGTTCATGATCACAATATCAGCCGATTGCGCCGCCGTGTGGGGCTTGCGCTCCACTTTGTCAAGGACCTTGAGCTTGCGGGCTGGTTTTTCGTAATCTTCCCGACTGTCGTAGCCGAGCAAGCGGAATCGGTGCTTCCCGCCCTTTTCATGCGCGCGCAAGTGGAGCGCGATTGAAGCGCCCAGGCGATCCAAGCCAAGTATCGCAACTGTCAGATTAGCCATGGATTCTTCCTTTCGCAATCCAGTCGCAGCGTTTCACATACGCGCAAGATAGCAGCATGCCATCATTCTACCAACGGCGTTGCGATTGCGATTAGCCGAATTCAACACTCGCCATCGGCTCGTTGAAGGCGCGCCAAGAGATTGTACCATTCATGGTCGCGGTGGCTCGCCAACTCGTCTTGATGATGTTCCACCAGCCAAATCACCGCCGCGCTCGAGTTGCAGCGACGCAAAATCTCGCCGCCCCAGCGCGGGTGCCGCCGCCGCACGATGAATGGCGCCCGCCAAAACCTGATCTCTTCCGCCTCGCTCAGCTTGCTGCAAAACGCCGGGGCAAGGGCGTCGAGCAGCACTGCGAGCGTCTTCTGCCATAGGGCTAGCGGGTGACGCGCTTTGCCGACATCGTGCAGCAGCGCCGCCGCTACCAGTTCTTTAGACGCGGCCGCTTCCGACTTGAGCGCCTGCCGCAGCACGGCGAGACTATGCAATTGCTCCGCGCGCGACAGCTTGCGGAAGGCAGCGAATTCGCAACTGCTGAGATGCCGCCGCGCCAGGTCAAACTCGGGCGCCGACGCAAAGGCGAGCAGTGCGCTTAACCCTTGCGAAACTCGTTGAGCGGCCGCCTTCATCCAACTAGAAGAGCAAGAACCGGAGCAAGGCGCCCGTCGGCCCCGCAATGAAGAGGCCGAAGGGGTTGAAGCCGCCTATGGGCAGGAAGGAGATGAAAATCAAGCCGATGAAGACGTAATAGCTCGCCATCTGCCAATCGCGCCACTTGAAAGCCGGGCGCATCAAAAACTCGGCGAGCGGACGAAGGCTTCGCTGAATGACGACCGGAATCTGCATGTGGTTCAGCCAGCGGCCGGGCAGCAAGGCGAGCGCGATATGCCAGCCGTCTATCGGGAAGAGCGGTATCAAATTGAAGACAAAGAGCAACAGGTTCCAGAATACCATCGCGTAGAGCAGCGCCGCCAGCACGCTGATCGGATCGGACATCGGTTCCAAGCCGCGGTAGGCGAGCAATCCGTACATCCCAAGCCCGCTGAAACGCAGCATGATAGCGAAGACGATAGCCAAACCCAGATTGGACAGGGGGCCCGCCGCCACCGCCGCCAGGAAGCCCCGGCGCGGGTCACGCATTCTCTCGGCTGATATCGGCGCGCTGCCCAGGATGCCAAAGCCGATGATGGCGAACATCAGCCAGCCGACCCAATTGATGTGGACTAAGGGGTTTAAGGTCAGACGCCCTTGCAGTTTCGGGACCTCGTCGCCCATCTTCCAGGCGACGAAATTGTGCGCGAATTCGTGAACCGTCATCGCGACGCCGAGGACGATCAAGTTGATGATGATGGTGATTGGGTTGAGGTCAAGCAAGGCATGTAGTCTCGCTAGTTGACAACTTTCATAAACCTAATATACACGACAATTCGGGAATATGGAATAGACTTGAGGCAATCTTGCCCTTGCGATCTCCGTTGGTCGTCACATGCCGCAGCCACTTGCAGGTTCAAAATAGCGCGATCAGTGTTAAAGTAATGCAAGGGCGCTCGTTGATGATACGTCCAGCGCTCCCGCGATTCGTCCTTTCAGAGATGGCGGCGCATGCAATCCCATCTTGCCCGGAAACGCTCTCCGTGACAAAACGCGTATTGTTCTTGTTCTCTGATACCGGCGGCGGTCACCGCTCCGCTTTTCAGGCGATACAAGACGCCATGAAGATCCGCTACGGCGATGCAGTCGACTTCGACGCGGTGGACGTGCTGCGCGAATGCAAGTGGCCCCTCAACAAGCAGCCGGAGTTATACCCGCGAGTCGTAAATACTTCCAAGCTTCTGTGGGCGCTGGTGTATCACAGCTTTGATGGCAAGCGCCGCACCAGGCTCGCGCGTCAATTGATTTATCGCAACAATCGCCGGAACTTGCGCCGCATCGTCTCCGAGCATCCAGCCGATGTCGTCGTTTGCACGCATTCCGTCATCGGCAATCCGACCTTTCGCGCCTTTTTGACGCTGGACGAGCGCCCGCCATTCTTGACTGTCGTGACAGACTTGGTGACGACGCCATCGTTCTGGTACGATCCGCGCGTCGATCATTGCTTTGTGCCGACTGAAACAGCCTACCGCCGCGGTCTGCGCCTGGGCATGTCGCCATCGCAGATGCAGATAACCGGCTTGCCAGTCAATCCGCATTTCATTCAGTCGATGACATCAAAAGAGCTCGCGCGAAAAGAGTTTGGCTTCGACCCGAGATTGCCGGCTGTGCTGCTCGTTGCCGGCAGCGAAGGCATGGGCGCCATACACAAGACGGTGGCCGCGCTGGACGCCCAGCCAATTGACGCGCAGCTAATCGTCGTCTGCGGACGCAACGAGGAACTCAGGACGGGGCTGGAAAACCGCCAATGGACCAACCCTCATCACGTCTTCGGTTATGTGAGCAATCATCATGAGATGCCGCGCATCATGGCGGCCTCCGATATCATCGTCACCAAAGCGGGTCCCTCGACCATCAGCGAGGCGGCCATCGCGGGCTTGCCGATGATTATCAGCGATCGCATTCCCGGGCAGGAAACCGGCAACGTGCGGCTGGTGACGGAAAACCAGGCCGGCATCTATTTGCCGAAGCCAGAAAAGGTGGCCGAGCGCATCGTCGAGTGGCTCAAAGAAGATCCCGACAAGCTGCGGCAGCGGGCGGAAAACGCGCGGCGAATTGCCCGCCCGGAAGCCGTCTGGGATATCGCCGAAGCCGTTTGGGATTGGGCCAATCGCCCCAAATTCGCCCGCTCACGCGCGTCTTAGTGGTCATCCAAGCGACCAAGGTAAGTCGCCTCAGCCAGATCGATCAACCGGCCATCTTGGAGGTCGACCTTCAGTGTTCGGTCGCTGCCTTCCAAGGTGACGATCACGGCGCGGTCGTTCTCAGTAAAATGGAGGGGTCGAACCAGATCCGCGATCGGGCGGCTGGCAATTCGTTGCAGCCCGTTTTCCAGATCCACTTGCACGACCACGGTGCGGATTTCCGCATGATCGCTGGCGAAGTTGCGTACTTGCGACAGGGCATACACAGCCTGCTTGCCGTCCGCGCTCACGAGTATGTTGCCGGCGTCGCGATAATTGCCGCGGGCCAGAGCCGGAACCAATTGCGAAACGCCGCTTTCCAAGTTGAAGATCTCGACATCGAGACCAGTCAGCGCCTGGCTTGGCGCCAACCACAGCATGGAGCCGGCGCCGAAGCCCACTGGGCAGAAGCAAGTCTGATCGCCCGGCAGGTTACGCGCCGTCACCTCGCCCTCGCCAATCGAAAGCGCGAACAGTCCGCTTCTCCGCAGGTATGGGCTGAAGCTCTCGCTGTCGTCGGCGTATACTTCAACGAAGAGTTGAGAGTAGTCAGCGCCAAAAGCTACTGGCCGAAGTTGCAAGCCTTCACGCGGGCCATAGACCAGCAGTTCGCGCACCTCCGCGCCAGCGGCGTCCGTCAGCCAGATCGCTGTGATTCGCTGGTCATCCTCGATCTTGCGGACTATGGACCAAGCGAGCCGTCTCTTGTCATTTGAAATGATCCAGTCGACGCTATGCGTATCACGAGCCGCATTGATGAAGGGATGTTCGCGGATGATGCCATCCGCCTTCGCCAATTTGACCTGCCTGTTGTCCAAGTCAAAGTAAATGACCCCGCCTTGAGTAAGGGAAAAGCGCTCGCCGTTTGCGCTGATCGCCGTCTGAGCGCCAGTCAAGAGATTCACAAATATCAAGTCGGCAGGCAGGGGGCTTTCGGCGCTGCGCTTGACAAAGACGTCCCAACTCTGCAGTCGCAGTTCGGGCTGCGCGATATCCTGCGCGGATAGCGAAATGGCGCGAATGAAGACCAACGTAACGATTAGGATGCGTCGCATGAGTGACCGGCCGGCTCGACAGAACTACAATCGATTATAGAGCCGAGTCTGGGAGCGGGCAATTGCGAGCGCCATGACTGTAAAGCAAAAAGCCCCGCGTCAGCGAGGCTTCTCAAGTGCTGGGTAGAGACTGCTTACTGCAGCTTGTGGTGGCGGTGAAGTCGCCGCTGCTGCCAGCTGATGGCTTTGCGGTTCTTCTTGTCGTTCAAGAAGCGTTCAATCCGCGCTTCTTCCATTAGTTCGTGCATGCGCTGCTTGTGCAGGCTGGGAACGATAATGCTCAAGTTCTCCATTGTTGTCTTCCTCGTGCCTGGTGGATTCAGCTTTCAGACGATCTAGCCTGGGCAAATCTTACAGGGATTATCGCAATGCAATTATGCAAACTATCTAGTCGAAAGTCAATTGTCGATGACTGCGGGCTTCCGTGGCTGGACCTCGCTTCGGCTAGCGGAGGCTAGTATGGGCAGATATAGGCAACCTGCGGGAGTGATTCGCGCGGCGGAGCGTCAAACTCGAAAGTCATGATTGAGGCGGTCGCCGGATAGTCTACCGGCAGCGCGTATTCGATGAGCCGGTCTTTCAAAAGCGCGTCCGCTTCGACGCCTTGGGCGTAGAGCCAGGGGAAGACCAAAATATCGCCATGCGCGACCGCGACCAGCGATTCGCCGGCGTGCGCGGAAACGACATGCTCAAAGAAATCCAGCACTCGCTCCAGCACGATACTTGGCGATTCGTGCGGCGGCTCGTTGCCCGTATACAGATCCCAGCCGACCGCCTCCAGCTCAGCCGTTGGCCGACCTTCATGCGGCGTCGACACTTCGATTATCCGCTCGTCGACGACTGGCGAAATATCTTCGTGCGCTGCGGCCACAATGGCGGCGGTCTGGCGCGCGCGTTCCATCGGGCTGCTGTAAATTGCGGTTATCGGCTTGTCCGCCAGCCACTCGCCGGCCGCTTGCGCCTGTTGAACGCCGAGATCGCTCAAATGGAAGCCAGGCAGGCGACCATAGAGAATATTGTTCGGATTGCGCACATGCCCGTGCCGCATGAGGTAGATCGTCGTTATTGGCATACAAACTTCAATTCTGGCTCCGGGAACGTCCGCCCATCATTCTAACACCGCAAAGACGCAATTGACGGCGGAGAACTGAACCACTCTTTGTCACTAACGTTTGCATCGTCTTTAGAATATGATTGCATGATGTGCTTGGCTGATAACGCACGGGTCTCAACTTCTTGAAATCAGAACGCGGGATCATCGATCGGCGTCTGCTGACCATTTTGCTCATTGTATTTGTGCAGATGGTGGGCGCGTCAATGGCGAATCCCATCCTTCCGCTCTATGCGCAGTCCGAGTTCGCGCTGGACGCCGAGGTGATCACCTTGCTGCTGACGGTTTTTTTCGCGGCGCAATTCATCGCCGGTCCCTTTGTCGGCCGACTGTCGGACCGGCGCGGCCGGCTACCCGTGCTGCTGCTCAGCCAGGTCGGCACCGCCGTGTCTTTCTTCATGATAGGATTCGCGCAGTCAGCCTGGATTCTCTTTTTGGCGCGCGTGCTCGATGGCATCACCGGCGGCAATTTCATCGTGGCGCAGGCTTACGTTACCGACATTATGCCCGAAGAAAAGCGCACGCTGGCGCTCGGCTACGTGATGGCCGCCTTCGGTTTGGGCATGATCGTTGGTCCGGCGGTTGGCGGCGTTTTGGCGAGCCAGTTCGGTCCCCAGCTGCCCTTCGTCTTTGCCGCCGGCGCCGCCTCGGTCACCGTGCTGCTCACCTATATGACGCTTGAGGAAACCCTGAAGCCGGAAGATAGAGCGCGCAATTTTGCCAACAAACGCGCGCGCGTGAGTTTGCTGGCGCAATTGAACAGCGGGCCGCTATTGGCGGTGCTGAGCGTCAGCTTCATTTCGCAATTTGGTTTCGGATTGCTAATCGCGACCTTCGCCCTCTTTGCCGAGCAAGTTCTATTCGCCGGTTACGACTTCGGAATGGTGTCGCTGGGCGTTGGCTTAATGCTTATGGTTGTGGGCATCGGGCAGTTTGGCACGCAGATCCTGTTGCTGCCGGCCGCCTTGAAGCGCTTCAGCGATTCGGCGATCGTCATCCTGGGCGCGGCGCTGCGCGGGCTGTCGATGTTTCTCCTGGCAGTGGCTCTGGAACCGCGTTTCGCCACTGTTGCCGTGGCGCTCTTTGCGGTTGGCAACGGGCTGCTGCTGCCGCCCTTGCAATCTCTGGCGACCAAGACCGTCGCTCCCAGCTTTCGCGGAGGCATACTGGGCATTAACTCGTCGGTGATGAGCTTGGGCGTAATCATCTCCACCGCTGTTTCCGGGTCCATGTTCGCGCATGATCCTGCCATTCCGAACTGGGCTAGCGGCGCGCTGACTTGCCTGTCAATCTCGCCGGGCGTGTTTTTGTGGCGCTGGATGGGCGGCGGCGTCTCGTTTCGAAGGCAAAAGCGGGAAGGGCTAACTCATTGAGAAAGATCCGAATTTCGACCTTGCGTATCGCTATTGATGTCGGGGCGGCGGGATTTGAACCCACGACCTCACCGACCCGAACGGTGCGCGCTACCGGGCTGCGCCACGCCCCGACAAACGGCGTCCAGTGTAGCGAAGCCGATTCGCGCCCGCAAGGCTGGATATGACAACTGAGGGCCCTGTGACATTGACGGAGCGCCTGCGGCGGTTGACGCGCGCGCCCCTCAACCAATGCGCGGGATTCGTCGCGCGTCTCGGCATCCACCCCGATTGGATCACCGTTTTGGGGTTGATTCTGGTCGCTGTCGCCGCCGCTTTCCTGGCGCGCGGAGACTTTATGTTTGGCGCCCTGTTCCTGGCGCTCAGCCTGCCCCTGGACGCCCTCGATGGCGCCGTCGCCAGGGCTTCGGGCGGCGGCAGCGCCTTTGGCATGGTGCTTGATTCGACGCTGGATCGCTATGCTGACGCTTTAATTTTGGCTGCTTTCAGCTATTATTTCGCCGAGCAGGGACGGGCGGACCTTTTGTTCCTGGCGCTGGCGTCATTGATCGGGTCCTTCCTCGTCAGCTACGTACGAGCGCGAGCCGAAGACGCCAAGGTCGGCGTGAAGGCGACCGTCGGTCTGTTCACGCGCTTGGAACGGCTGGCCGCCTTGCTGATCATGACCATCGCGGCTGGCATAAGCGAGAGCATTGCGCCGCTGGAGATCGGCTTGCTGATCCTGGCGGTGGGCGCCAATTTGACGGCGCTGCAGCGTCTACGATTTGTATACACCACGTTGAAAGATCGAGGTGATTAAATGGAGTTTGAGGCGTCTCATCTTGTTCTGGGAAACTTGCAGATTCGGTACTACGGCATCATCGTCGTGGTTGCCTTGCTCGCCGGCGCCTATGTCGCGTCTGTTTTGGCGGCGCGCAGCGGCCGTGACCCCGATCATATCTGGGGCGGCTTGACTTGGGCGATCATCCCCGGGATCATCGGCGCGCGTCTCTGGTTTGTCTTGTTTCCGCCCCTATCGCTGGTGGCCGGCTGCGGCCTAGAAGGCGAAGTCTGCCAGAATACAGCCTGGTTTCTGGAGAATTTCTTCGATCGCCAGAGCGGCGCAATCGCTATCTGGACCGGTGGCTTGGGCATATTCGGCGGGCTGATTGGCGCGTCACTCGGTGTCTATCTCTACTTGAGCCGCTGGCATAATCGCATCATTGGGCTGTTCACCACGATATTGACGCCGGCGCTCTGGGCGCTTCAACTGGTTAACTGGATCTTTGACAAAGCAGTTG
This sequence comes from Chloroflexota bacterium, assembly GCA_026706455.1. GTDB lineage: Bacteria > Chloroflexota > Anaerolineae > Aggregatilineales > Phototrophicaceae > UBA6055. The sequence goes on from JAPOYS010000056.1 coordinate 25,623, forward strand.
GAATCGCGCAAGGAAAGGACATCCCCTCTTTCCGTTATGAGCGCCCGCGCAGCGCCTTTCCTGACGCCGGCATGCGCATAGCGCCCTGGCTGGATATCGCCGCCGTCGCCATTCCCTTGGGGCAGGCGATCGGCCGCTTCGCAAATTATGTGAATCAAGAGCTGTATGGCGCGCCGACGAATCTGCCCTGGGGCATTCAGATTCCGCGTGAAGCGCGCGTCGCGCCTTATGAGAGTTTGATCGACTTCCCGATCGACACACTGTTTCATCCGATATGGGCTTACGAGGCTCTTTGGAGCCTTGTCGCCTTTTACTGCTTGTGGCGCGTCTACCATACCTATCGCGACCGCCTATTGAGCGGCGACATATTGCTGCTCAGCATCGCCCAGTATGCTTTCGCGCGCTTTTTGCTGGAGTTCCTGCGCGTGGAAATCGCGGTGATTGGGGACACGGGCGTCAACAGCTCGCAGGCGATCACCTTGATCGGCTTCGTGATCGCCGTCGGCGCCTTGCTGTATCGACACCGCGTTGCCGATTTCGCCGCGGTCAAAGCCGCCGACGATGCGGCCGAACGGGCGGAAGGCTTGCAGCCTAGCGCTACATAGAGCCCGGTCGAAACATATTGGCGCCCTATGCTCCTCTTTTTTAATATACCCAGACGTATGTAGGGGCGACTCGGTGAGTCGCCCGCGTCCAAAACTTGGAAATCAGCGGGCGAGCCACCAGCTCGCCCCTACTTGGTTTCGGGGGTTCATTATTTTGTGTGAGCCAAGTTGGGACTTGAGAGCGGCTGCCATCGCGGCGTATTTATATTGCGCAACTTATGTTATCGTCTCTGCGGAAAACACTTCGTCCGCCGGATTTGATATACTGAAATAGTTTGCTGGCGGCATGGCAAAGGCGACAATATGGCGCGTGTGATCATTTTGGGAACGGCGGGCGCGGTCAACAATGCGCAACATGACTACACGCATTTCCTGCTGGTCGGCGAAGAAGACAGCCCGGTGCTGGTTGACGCCGGCTCCAACCCGCTGGACAAGATCAAAGATCTCGGCCTTGATGATGACCAACTGCAAGACATCATCCTGACGCACTTTCACTCCGATCATGTGGCGGGCGTGCCCAATATGCTGATGCACATGTGGCAAATGGGGCGCAAGACGCCGATCCGCTTCTACGGCATTCCGCATTGCATCAATCGTATTGAAGACACAATGGACATGTACGGCTGGGAGTACTGGCCCAACTTCTTCCCGGTTTCCTTCTCGCGCATCGGCTTACATGACAACACCTTGCTATTCGAAAACAAAGACTTTGCCATCCGCTCATTCCCCGTGGTGCATTTCATTCCCACCATCGGCATGCGGATTACCAACAAGCACAACGGAAACGTCCTCGCTTACAGCTGCGATACGGAACCCTGCCCTAATGCCCTGAAGATCGGAAAGGACGCCGATATCTTCATCCACGAAGCGGGCGGCCCCCCGCCGGGCCACAGCACCGCGCGCATGGCTGGCGAGGCGGCGGCGAAAGCTGGCGCCAAAGAGCTGCGTCTGATTCACTATCAAGTCTGGAATCAGGATCCCGAGCCGCTGGTGCAGGAAGCGGCTGAAGCCTTTGACGGTCCCGTTTACCTCTGTCGCGACTTTGATGAATTCGAGTTCTAACACTCCGCAGCAAGTTTCAGCAATCGGACACTGACCGCAAAAGATAGCGCCTTATTGCCGATTACGCGTGGCGAGCGCTTGGGCAAGCGTCAATGGGCTGGCGCTTGGACAGCGCAAAGTCGATGACAAGTCGAATGAAATTAGCGCTATTCCGGAACTTTTAGAGTTGCTGCGCATTAAGGGATGTATTGTGACGCTGGACGCGATGGCTGTCAGAAGCAGATCGCCCAAAAGATTCGCGATAAGCAAGCAGATTATGTTTGGCTGTCAAAGACACCAAAGACAACTGCGCCAAGATATTGAGCAATGGTTCGCTTATGCCGATGAAATTGCCTTTGAAGGCTTAGACCATGACTATTTCCGTACCGTCAATAAGGGGCATGGTCGCATTGAGATTCGACAATGCTGGACGATTAGCGACCCGCTAGTTGTTTAGTCTCGCAGTGAGGTGGTGTGGATGTTGGTGAAAGACGGCCGGGTTTTC
>JAPOYS010000070.1 GCA_026706455.1 Chloroflexota bacterium
AGGCGCCGCGTGATTTGTATTCGAGGAAGAGCGGGTTGGCGTGCGGGAAGCTGAATTGCAGCGTGTAGTCGTCGACTTTTTCCACCGACATTAGCTCGCCGCGGACGGTGGTGCCAAAGGGCGCATTGACCGGCACATCTTCATCAAGCACCATGTCGTTCCACCAGAAGAGATAGTCATCAACGGTCATCGGGTCGCCATCGGACCATTTGACGCCCTGGCGGAAGTTGACGGTCAGTTCAGTGGCTTCGTCGTTCCATTCCCAACTGGTCACGATATTGGGGCGGAAGCCATTGACATCGCGATTCCACTTCAGAAAACCTTCGACGTTGACCGTCATCTGCGTCCAGCCGTTGCTGTCGTTATTGTCAATCAGGCGCCAGGTGCCGCCGTATTGGCCGATTTCTTCGACCGGTTCGATCACCAGCGGCTCAGCGGGCAGGCGCTCGTCGACGGGCGGCAGCTCGCCAGCGGCGACCCTCTCCGCCAGCGAGGGCGCTTCGTTGTACATGCCTTGCGCTGAGACGATGCCCATGGCGGCGACGGCGATGACCAAGACTGTGAGAAGGCTTAGTTTCTTCAACATTTGTACTTTTCTCCTGTCGGCAAATTTGGGATGAAAATAGGAACAACTAACGAGAGAGCGGCTGCGCGGCGCCTCCTTGGATCTGCACTGACAATCTTTTGGCGTGAGCGGATGATAACATCTATTGCAGGAGCGGGCAAACAGAAGTAGTTCCTACAAAATAATGGGAAATTGTAGGGACGACTGACCCGCAGTGTCTACGCGCGGCGGTGAGTCGCCCTCTCCGCAATCGGTATCTGTTCATGCGGGCGAACCACCGGCTCGCCCCTACAGTTTCCATTGAAAATTCGCATAACTAACTTGGGATTACTGAGGCGAGAGCGCTGAGCGAGTGAATGGTTCAACAAGGCAACCAATGGATTGGCGCGACACGCAAGAAGTTATGGGCTGAGGACACAAGGAACACAGATATTTTTCGCTTGGCGGAGCGGAATGGCCGCAGCCGCGGGATATGCGCCAGCCCAAAATCAGGGCATGGGAAGGGGCGGCCGGCGCGTGTTATACTGGTCGATGCAGCGAGCAAGTGAAGACGAGATGACCCATGGCGACTCAAGAGCGCGTGTATACGGTGGACGATGTATGGCGACTTGAGCAAGAACCGCGTCATCCAACGGAGAAGTACTATCTGATTGACGGGGAGCTGCATATCAAGATGTCGCCGAATCAACGGCATAGCGAGATTGCCAACCTGATTGCGCACTGCCTGACTGGTTTTGCGCTGGAGCGCGGGCTCGGTCGGGTGACGGTCGAATGCGGCTATCATCCGCCGGGCAATCGGTCCTTGGTGATGTTGCCGGATGTGGCCTTTGAGGGATTGCCGCGCGCAGCGCAGCCTTCCCGATCGACTTACGTGCCATACATGCCTGATCTGGCTGTCGAGATAATCTCGCCGTCGCAATCCTGGGCGCAGACGCGACGTAAGGCACAGCGCTACCTGCGTCACGAGACAGCGCTGGTCTGGATAATCGACCCGGAGGCGCAATCGGCTGAGGTCTGGCGGCGGGGGAACGCGCAACGCGATGCCGTCGACGCGGACGGCGCCTTGGCGGGCGACGCTATCCTGCCCGGCTTTAGTCTGCCGCTCGGGCGCCTGTTCCCGGCCTAGGCGCGAAAACCCGCGCGGCTCGTTCGCTGCTGATTGAGGGCGCGGCGCCAATCGTCGTTCCGCGTCAGGCTACCATCGCGCGCCCTCGTGATTGTCTCAGCCTTGCATCAGCCGCACTAGCCATTCTCCGCCGCCAGCGCGGGGCGCCAATTGGCTTAGGAGTTGGCTCCCGGCTTTGCCGCACTAGAACGTCCCTCGCGTTTTCGCAAGGCGCTGCTTAGCTGGGCTCGCTCCCGACCAGCACTACGACGCCGGCTTTGCCTATCTGGCCGCAGGTATTGCCTTCGCTATCATAAGCCTCGACCATGTGAACGTCACGATCTGGCGTTGCCGTGTCGATATAGACGAGCCCGCCTTGATCCGCGAAGCAGACTTCAGTTCCCGCCGCGAAGTAGAAGTCGTCCGACTCGCAGGCGGGCAGCAGCAAGAGCTGACCGACGGACAGTTGGTCTGACCCGAGATCATTGTGACGCGCAAGGACTTCCACCGTCGTATCGTATTGGATCGCCAGGCGATACAGGTTATCGTTCTCGGCGACGATATGCATGCATTCGTCGCTCTTGCGCCACAGCCTCATGGCGCGGCGCGCGCCTTGCAGAGCCGGGTGTTTGTCCAGCGTTATGGTGTCAATCTCGGCGCATTTCACATCGTCGTTGGGCGTGCGCACGAAGATACGGTCGTTCACCGGGCAGATGTTGGGCTCGGGCGTCGGCACGGGCGTTGGCACGGGCGTTGGCTCAACAGGCGGACGCGGCGTTGGCTCGGGCGTTGGCTCGTCGTCGGGCTCATCATCATCATCATCTTCTGGCGGTTCCGGCGGCGGATCTGGCGCCCTTGGATATTCGAACGCGCCGATGTCACAGTTGCCGAATTGCGGGCGCGCGGTGTCGGGCTGATCGTCAAGTGAACAGTACAGCGGATCAGCGCCTTCAATCGCCGGGCTTCCCCACTGCAGCGGGTGATGCGGCGGGTCGCCGGTGAGGCGGCTGATCATGGCCTTGGGGAGATCCGAAGTTTGCGCTTCGGCGACGACTATTTGCTGCGCCTGCGCCTCGACCACAGCGTCATCATCGGACGGCGCCGCCTGGCTCTCGGCTGGTGCAGGCGCGCAAGAGCCATCCTGGATGAAGTTGCCGGTGAAATCGATTATGATGTTGGGATTGGGACCGCTGTGGCAATCGCCGCCGCTCTCGCTGTTGGTGATCAGGGTATTGCGAATCTTGAAGTTGCCCGTCCAGCCAATTATGGCGATGCCGCCGCCTTGTTCTTGCGCCGAATTGTAAGCCCAGGTGGTGTGCGTGAGCGTCACGAAAGAACTGAAGGAACTGAGGCCGCCGCCTTCTCGGGCGCGATTGCCGCTGAAGGTGCTGTTGGCGATGTCCAGCGTCGCTTCGCTGCTTTCGATGGCGCCGCCTTCGTCAGCCTGGTTCTCGACAAAACTGCTCTTCCTGATGGTTGTGATTCCGCCCGCGGTTTTTAGAGCGCCGCCGTCTTCGGTCGCTATGTTCTTCTTGAAGGTGGCGCCAACGATATCGAGCGTGTGCAAACCGGTGGAGCTGATGAAATAGATGGCGCCGCCGTGGCCCTTCACCGTCATGTTGCCGCTGATCTCGCTGTCGACAATATCTACGTCGCTGTCGATAGCGTAGATGCCGCCGCCGATGTCATTGGCTTTGCTGTCTTTTATTATGCTGTCGCTGACGCTCAATGAGCCGCTGTTGACGTAGATGCCGCCGCCAACGGTGGAAGCCAAGCCCTTGGTGATCGTCAGATTATTGACGCTGAGATGACCGCCAACGACCATGAACACGCGGTAATTGGCATCGCCGGAGATGGTCTTGCCATTGCCCTCGAACTGAACGCGGCTTGTCAGTGAGGGCGAATCCGCCGTCAGCGTGACATTTCGCTTCAGCAGGATGATGTCGTCGCCCGTAGCTGGCGGGTCGGCGGTGTCATCCGAGTCGGCGCCGGTCTCGCAATCGTCATTGCCATCGCTGTCGCCGCTCTCTTCCACCTGGGCGCTGCCATTGGCCGAGCGGATCGCGTTTGCCAGGCTGCAGTTGGCGTCCACCCTGATGACGCAGGCGAGCGGGAAGGTCGTCTCAATCGTTGGCAGCACCGTATTGCCAGACAGCGCGCTCACTTCCATAGTAGTGGTCTGGCCGCAAACGCTCTGATCAATGACCCAGGTCGCCGCATTCGCGCCCTCGCCTTCTATGGTTTGCGCGGCCTCGGCGTCGAAAAGAGGGTTCCATTGAGAGAAATCAACGGTGTGATCGCCGCCGCTCAGCGCGCAGCTAAGAATGTGCTGGTCGTTCTTGACCAGGTTTTTGCAGCTTACGCTTAAGGCGTCAACGGCCTCTGGCGCGCACTCCAGCGTGATCTCGGTTTCCACCGTCGGCAGAGCTGACTCGCCCGCATGCGCTTCCACCTGGACAGTTGTGCTCATGCCGCAATACTCATCAGCGATAACCCAGTTCACATCCGAATCGTCCGTGTTTTGCACGTATCGAACTTCGAAACTGGGGGTCCAGGTCGCGGAGGTGATCGTCTGATCGCCAGAATCGGCCTCGCAATGCAGGATGTCGTGGTTGTCGCCAGTTATGATCTCGCAGCTTATCGTTACGTAGTCGATAGCGGCCGATCCCGACGCTTCGCTCCGTTCTTCCCCGCGAATGGCTTTGACCTGATAGACGTAGCGCTCGCCCGGCGTTGTGGCGCTGGAATCGGTGTAGCTGGTATCGCTGCTGCCCGTGTCGTCCACCAGGGTCGTCGCTTCGGTTTCGTCCTGCAGCGGAAGCTGGCGCAATATTTCATAACCGTCCACCTGGCCCGCTGGCGCCGTCCAAGTTAAGGCGACGCCCTCGGCGCTGATGCTGGCTTCCAGGCCGGTCGGGGCTTCCAGCGCGAGTGTCTGCTGCGCCATGACTAGGCTGAGCGGCAATGCGGCCAGCAGGAAAAGGCAAAGCAGCGCGGAAAGCAGCAAGGAAAGACTGACCGGCAGGCGCCTGCTTTCGCCTCGTCCCCGGCCGATGGCGCCTTGCGCGCGATCTCTCAGGACATTTGACGCCGTCAGCGGCAGTTGTAATTTCCGAGATGAAAGTCTCATGCTGGTCTCCATTCTTTGTAGCGCTGCTGTCCGTTCGCTCGGGCGAGCGTGAAAAGCGTGCCTGCTCCATTCGCTCGCCAGACTATTGTCTTCACGCTTAATTCGAGGCTTCGATCCCGCTATGGAATCCTTTTGCATAAAATCACCTGTCCAATTGATTTTCGACATGTTTTGTCCCGTCTTACAGGTCTCCGAGCACACGAAGAAAGAGTTCATACCACCGGTCGTATTCTTTAGGATCGAGGACGCTATCGCTAAGCGCGGGCGCCGCCTCGACAAAGAGCCGATCGTTATAGAGTTCCAGCGACAGCGCGACAAATTCAACCAATTCGCGGCAGAGCGGCAAATCTTGCCAAACTGTTTGTCGCAGCCTTCGTAATTCAACGCGGCTGTATTGTTCTTGCGTCAGCGCGACATGAAAAGGATCGAAGCGTTCGCCCGCCCTCGCCTGCTGGAGTTCATAATCGGAACATGGCTCGGACCAATCATCCGGACTCTTGACCAGAGAAAGGACGAGCGCGACGGCGAGAATTGCGCCGCAAAGGATCAAGCTACGCTTAAACACAGCAATATCGCTTCTTCTGGGGTTTCTAGTTCTCAGCCCATTTCCGTGTATCAAGCCCGGCTCCTGTCACAATCTCGACGCTGGCAGGTCGCAACCGCAGACCCCGCTCTAACTCGCTCGTTGAGCGCTGAGCCAACGCTCATTCTGCGTGCCGCCGGCGGCGATCACAGGCTCCTTCCATATAGAACAGACGAAGCGCCTGCTGACGCACAAGGTTAAGCTCGCGCCGCGTTCGCTCGCCCTCGACCAGGAATACATAAGCATCCCCTTCAGTCCGTTATACGAGCAATCTAACCACGATTCATAACAGACTATGAAGCATTGTAGCACTGGTCTTTTTGACGCGATAACGAATCTGCGCTTGATTCAGCAATCCCGCCGGTGTTTCAAACCGACTGGCTTGGATAGAATGATCAAGGCGCGGCTCAAGCGTCCGGCTAAATCGACGGCGCCGTCAAACACAGCGGCGCCTTGTTTTGCTCGCAAAAAGTTGTTTTGTAGGCAAAATAGGCTATACTCTGCTTGCGTTGAATACCGGGAGCTGCTTGCTCGCAAGTTGTCTGGATAGCGCTTAGGAAAGGAGTGAGGCGAGATTGACCAATTGCAGCGGGACCAATCGTTTGGTTATAGATCGACAGAAGACAGGAGAAAACCAATTATGTACCGCAAGCTTTTCCTGATCGTACTGATGCTGGCGCTTGTGAGCATTGTCGCTGTCCAGGCGCAGGACGAGGCGCAATACGCCGGCTTGGACATGGACCTGTCCGGCATCACCATCAAGATGGCCAACATCGGCGGCGGGCAGTACGAAGTGATGTACGATGCCATTGCCGTCTTTGAAGAGGCGACCGGCGCGACCGTGGAGATTGTCGCCTTATTGGACGGCTTCTCTATGGATCAGAAGCTCAAAGTCGACTTCGCTACGGGCGCGGCTGACTATGACGTGGCCTGGGATCACACCAGTTTCGTGGCGCAGTACACGCCCTTCCTGCTGCCGCTGCAAGACTACTTCAGCGAAGAGGAACTGGCGCCCTTCAGCCCGGCCATCCTCGACGCGGCCACCATTGACGGCAATCTGTATCTGATTCCGCGCCACGCGGACATCAGCCCGATCCACTATCGCGCTGACTTGTACTCGGATGAGGCGATCGCCGCCGCCTACATGGACGCCACGGGCGAAGAGTTGAACGTGCCATCTACGCTGGAACAGATCGACCGACAGGCGCGCTTCTTTGTGGACAATGGCCACAGCCCCTTGGGTTATACGCTGGCGGGCAAGGAAGAGGCGCTTACGGGCCGCTTCTATGAGATGCACTTTGCCAGCGGCGGCTCGCTCTTCGATGAGAATTACGAACCGTCATTCAATGACGAGATCGGCGTCGCCGTCGCCGAATTGCTGGCCGGCTGGTACGCCGACGGCATCATCCCGTCGGATACGACTTCGCTGCTTTGGGATGGCGTCGCCCAGTACTTCTGCAACAACGATGTCGCCATCAAACTGGAATGGTATGGTTGGTACGCCTACTTCCAGGACGCTGATTCCTGCGCGGTAGCCGGCAACTTCGGTCTGGCGCGCGGCTTCACCGGCTTGTCGGTCGGCGGCGACGCGGTGCGTCCATCGGGCTGGGCGGGCGCGCATGCCTTCTCCGTCCCGGCGACGGCGCCCAATCCGCAAGCGGGCGTGCAGCTGATCAAGTTCCTCGCTTCGGAGCGCGTGGCTTATGAAGAGGCGCTGCTGGGATTCTTGCCGACGCGCGGCGATGTTTGGGATCGCGTGATCGCCGATGCCTCCGACGCCGAGAATCCGCTGGACCGCGAGCGGTTGGAGCTGGCGCGCATTCAGGTCGGCGAAGATTTCAAGACACCGCCGCTGATCGCCGAGTGGATCCCCTTCTCCAACATCTTCTACCCGCATCTGCAAGCCATCATCTTGGGCGATATCAGCGCGCAGGAGGGCTTGGATGCGGCGGCGGCCGAAACCCGCGAAATGATGGCGGACGCCGGCTACTACTAGCGGGCGCAAGCAATGTAGGGGCGACTGACGGTCAGTGTCGGCGGTCGGTGTCTACGCGACCTACGCGACCTGCGCGACCCTGTGAGTCGCCCGCGGCGGAATCTTCCTGAAAACGGGCGGTCCACAGGATCGCCCCTACAACTTGACAGTGCAAGAAAATCTCTTAACCTCGGTCTATTGCTATGGCCGCCAATTCAAATAGCGCAGACGAAAAAGGCGCCGCGACCCGTTTTGTTGAAGTCAGCCGCATTGAGGCTGGCTTCTTCCCCTTCGCCATGATCTCGCCGGCCGTCCTGTTAATCATCCTGGTCATCGGCTTTCCGCTGCTCTATTCTCTGTACGTGAGCTTCACGCCCTATGAGCTGCTCAAGCCCAACAGCCTGAACTTCACCACAGCGCGGGCCCTGCGCAATTATCAGAAGCTGCTGAACGACGAGATCTTCTGGCGCTCACTTTGGAATACGATTCTCTTTTTGGCTGTTACGGTCAATCTGAGTTATGCGCTGTCTTTGGCGCTGTCGCAGCTTTTGGCGCGCGTCACCGTCGGGCAGAGCTTGCTGCGGACGCTGCTGATGGTGCCGATGATGTTCGCGCCGATTCTGGTTGGCTTTCAGTTCCGCTGGTTTTTCAACGCCAATGTCGGGCTGGTGAATAACCTGCTGATCAGCCTTGGATTGATCCAGGAGCAGGGTCAGATCGCCTGGCTGGTGGATGTGCCGCTGGGCATGATCACGATCATCATCGCGTCGATCTGGATGAATATCCCGGTCATTACGATCATCCTGCTTGCTGGCACCTTGTCTTTGCCATCGGAGACCTTCGAGGCGGCCGAAGTGGACGGCGCATCGGGCTGGCAGAAGTTCCGATTCATCACCTTCCCCTTGCTGGCGCCTTTCTCCTATATTGCTTTGACAATCATGTCGCTGGATATCGCGCGCGCCTTTGATATCGTGCGGATCATGACCGATGGCGGACCCGCGCGGCGCACCGAGATGCTCTGGACTTACATCACGCGCCTGGCTATCGAAGACACCAAATTTGGCTTGGGCAGCGCCATGGCTTGGATCACGGTAATCCTGTCGGTGCTGTTCACCTTGTATTTCTTCCGGCAGTTGGTCAGGGCGAGGATCGTCCGATGATCACGCGCAGCGTTGGCCCCAACAGGCGCCGCAACGATATCATCTGGAACGCCGTCGCCTGGCTGGTCCTGATCATGTTGGCGCTGCCGGCTTTTTGGATCATCATCACCGCCTTTCGCCCGAACATAGAGATCAATACTTTTCCGCCGGTCTGGATTCCGCGTCGCTTGACCTTGGAAGCCTACGCCAATATGTTCGGCCTGAACCCGGATGTGCAGCAGCGGGTGGCGGTGGAAGCTTATCTGCGCAACTCGCTGCTGGCGGCTGGCATCAGCACGGTCGTCGCCGTTTCCTTGGGCACGCTGGCTGGTTATGCCTTTGCGCGCTTTCGCTTTCGCTTTCACACGACGCTGTTTCTGGGCATCATGCTGTCGCGCGCGGTGCCCGGCGTGGCATTGAGCCTGCCGCTCTTCCTGCTCTTCAACCGCGTCGGCTTGGTGAACAATGTGCTGGGGCTGGCAATCGTGTATGTCGCCGTCAACATTCCTTTCACCGCCTGGCTAATGGATGGCTTCTTCCGCCAGATCCCCCAGGAATTGACCGAGTCAGCCTATATTGATGGCTGCGGGCATTGGTCGGCTTTTTGGCGAATCGAGCTGCCGCTGTCGCTGCCGGGTCTGGCGACGGCCGCCATATTCGCTTTTCTGGCCGCCTGGAACGAATTCCAGATCGTCAGCGTGCTGGCGCGCAACAACGCGGCCAAGACCTTCCCGCCCGGCTTATTCGCCTTCACCGAGCAGTTCACGGTCGACTGGCGCGGCATGGCGGCGATGAGCGTGATCATGATGATCCCGGCGGTGATATTTGTGATCCTGGTTCAGCGCAACCTGGTCAGCGGATTGACCTTCGGCGCCGTCAAGGGATGAGGCGGCGCGCTCAGTCGCAATGAAAGATCTCTTCAATTGTATGCCACCATTCGTCTTCGGCGCGCTCTTCGACCGGTTTCTGCATCGGCATGCAGAGGTCCCACCATTTCTGCGTCGTCTCGTCGGCGGCCATCGCCGCCATATCAGCCTCGAAATCGTCTCCGTGATATTCCATGTAGGCGAATAGCAGATCGCCGTAGCGGTATATGGAATAATTGCGGATATTGCATTCCGCGATCTTCTTCAAAACGCCGGGCCATACATCCGCGTGCAAGCGAATGTACTCGGCTGCGTCTTCGGGCCGTAAACCAATAACTTGTCCAAAGCGTTGCATCTGGTTTCTCCTAGTTCGTCGATTGCTTGAAGTTTTCGGGATGGCGGTATTTCACCGTTTGCAGATGTTCGCAGTATAGCGCCAGCACGCCTTCATTCTTGTAGACCTCATAGCTGACCTTGACCAGTCCCATTTCAGCGTACTTCGGCTCCTTGCTCAAGTGCGTGCGCACCGTGTAGATGGTATCGCCGATGAAGACCGGCTTGATAAAACGGAGCTTGTCGTAGCCGTAGCTGAAGGTATGCACGTTGTTGTGCGCCATCAAACCCAAGCCGATGCTGAACACCATTGACCCAGCCACCAGTCGCTTGTCGAAGATGCCTTCGTCGCGGGCGAAGATCTCGTCGGCGACGTAGGGGTGCATATCGAGCACGATGGCGTTGAAGATCATGCACTCGCCTTCGGAGAGCGTGCGGCGGATGGATTTGATCTTGGCGCCCAACTCGAAATCCTCGTACATCCAGGTTTCGGTGTTGAACAAGGGCAGGTCTTTGTGCATTTCTACGGGCGTGTTTTCCGGCATATCTGTCTCCTCAGCTTGAAATAGCAAATTCCGACATGATGCGCCGGGTATCTTCGCCGATGCGCGGCGCGCCTTTGCCGCTCTTCAAGACCTCGCCGTCGATCCGAATGGGACAGCGTGTGGTCTCCAGCTTGACATTTGCATCGCGCGACACCTCTTGAATCATATCGATCACCTGGAAGCCCTCGTGCTGCAGCAGCCGTTCCCAGGTCAAGACATCGGCGCACCAGATGTCCTGCGGCTCGAGGATATCCAGCCAATGTCGGGTGGAATGAGTCTTGAGGTGATCGACCAGGATCGCCTTGATCTCGTCGCGCAGCGTGAACCAGGTGGCGGACTCGGTGTACGCCAGCAGGGGCGGGCAGTCCAGCAGCTCGCCCAGGACCGGGATCGAACCCATCGCCAGCGCGAGAAAACCATCAGCCGTCTGATAGATGCCATAGGGCGCGGCCAGGTAGGCATGGGCGTTGTTGACCGTGCTGCGCTGCGGCAGCTTGCCGCCGTCGTTGAGATGCGTGGTCAGCACTTCGAATTGAAAGTCGAGGATGGATTCCAGCAGGCTGACTTGCACCAAGCCGCCTTCGCCGCTGAGGCCGCGGCGGACGAGGCAAGCCAAGAGGCCTTGCACCAGGTGGGCGCCGGTGAAAAGATCGACGACAGCCAAGCCGAAGGGCGTCGGCGGGCGGTCGGCGTCGCCATTCAGCCAAGCCAAGCCCGAGATGGATTGCAGCAGCAGGTCTTGGCCCGGCTTGTAGACCCAGGGTCCGTCGTTGCCGTAGCCCGTGATTTCGCCATAGACAATGCGTGGATTGATAGCGCGGACGGCTTCGTAATCCAAGCCCAGGCGCGCCATGACGCCGGGGCGGAAATTTTGAATGAGCACGTCGGCCTGCTTGATTAGGTCCTTCGCGCGCTCGAGATCAAGCGGATCTTTCAGGTTGGCGGCGAAGCTTTCTTTGTTGCGATTGATCGAATGAAACAACGTGCTCTCGCCATCGAGTTCGAGCTCGGAGATGTAGAGCTGGCGGCAGAGGTCGCCGCCGTCGGGGCGCTCGACTTTGATGACGCGCGCGCCCAAATCGGCAAGGCGCAAGGCGGCTGAGGGACCGGACAGAAAGATGCTGAAATCCAGTACGAGTAAACCTTCCAATGGTCGCATTGTCTCTTGCTTCTCCTAGACGGCTGCGCGAACATGATTCGTCTGTGAGGGCTTGCTGGGCGTCAAACCTGTTTTGCTTGCAAAAACTCTTTTTGTCCGTAAAATATAGTCAGCAAAGTCGAGTTTGTCAAATGCTCGGGCTCGGGCAATCAAAGACTTTTGGAGGCGCCCATGGTTACGGTTGATACGCATCAGCACTTTTGGAATCTGGATGAAGTCGCTTATCCCTGGCTCGTGCCGGCTTATGGTCCCATATATCGGACATTCACGGCGGAAGAGTTGGCGCCACAGCTGGCGGCTTCGGGCGTGGATAAGACGGTGATTGTGCAAGCCATGGACTCTTACGCCGATACCGACTCGATGCTGGCCATCGCCGACGCCAACGATTGGGTGGCTGGCGTGGTCGGCTGGGTTCCGCTGCATGACCCGGATGAAGCCGGCAAGAAGCTGGAGGAATATGGCAGGAATCCCTACTTCAAGGGCATGCGCCACCTGATTCACGAAGAGACGAATCCCGATTGGGTCCTGCAGAAGCAGGTGATTGAGAGCCTGCAGCTTCTGGCCGATCGGGACCTGACCTTTGATGTCGTGGCTGTCTTCCCGAATCATCTCAAGCATGTGCCGACGCTGGCTGAGAAAGTTCCCAACCTGAAGATGGTGATTGACCACCTGGCGAAACCGCCGCTGGGCGATGACGAGCGCGCAGTCTGGCGCGAGCAATTGGCGGCGGCCGCCGAAAGCCCCAATGTCTACGCCAAAGTCTCGGGCTTGAACACGGTGACGCCGGACTTCGAAAACTGGACTTATGAAGACATCAAGCCGCTGGTTGATTTCGCCATCGAGCAGTTTGGCGCTGATCGCTTGATGTTCGGCAGCGATTGGCCCGTGGCTGTGCTGGCTGGCGACTACGCCAAGGTTTGGGACGAGACGAACGAGTGCCTGGCGGATCTGTCGGCGGCCGAGCGAGGTGCGATACTTGGCGGGACGGGCAATCGCTTTTATGGGCTGGGCTTATAGGGAGGCGACTGATTAGGCGCTCGACTCAGTTTCGGTTATTGCCTCTACCAAGCCCTCGCGCGACAAGATGTCGCCCTCAAGCCGGGCGAGGCGCTGATTGCTGGCGTCGACTTTCCTGTCAAGCTCCTTGACGTCCTTCCGCAACTCGGCGAAGTCGTCTTTCGATTCCGTGCGCAACTCAGCGATGTCGCCTTTAAGCTCCGTGCGCGACGCGGCGATGTCGCCCTTAAGTTCCGTGCGCGACGCGGCGATGTCGCCCTTAAGCTCCGTGCGCAACTCAACAATGTCGGCTTTGAACTCCGTTCGCAACTCAGCGATGTCGCCCTTTACTTCAGTACGCAACTCAGCGATGTCACCTTTAAGTTCCGTGCGCAACTCAACAATGTCGGCTTTAAGTTCCGTTCGCGACTCAGCGATGTCGCCCTTAAGTTCCGTCCGCAACTTAGCGATGTCGTCTTTTGATTCCGCGCGCGACTCAGCGATGTCGCCTTTGAGTTCTTTACGCATGTCACCGATGGCCGTCTGCAATTCCGCGCGCAACGACGCAATCTTGCCATCAATTGCGCGGTTAAGCTGCCAAACAGCGCCAAAAATGCCAACTAGGGCGAGCACTATATCCAAGGACAGCGTTGTATCCAATTGCACGGCATCTTCCCTTTTTGCCAACACCCTAATCATATCGTTCGTTGCAGCAGTTGGCAAGCGCCTCGCTCACACCTGAGGCAAAGGCGTCCCGCCGCCTTCGCTGGATTCGTAAGCGGCTTCCACGGTCGCCATCGTCTGAATGGCATCCTCGACTGAGGTGGGCAGCGTCTTGGACTCGCCGTTGGCGTAGCGCATCAGGCTGGCCATCGTGCCGATGAAGGCTTCCGGGAACCACGATCCCTCGATATCGAGCGTCTGCCAGTTTGCTGCGCCTCCGTCTTCAAGCAGGATGTATTCGAAGCGATCGGGCGCGCCTTCGGGATAGTTCAAATTAAGGCCCGCGCGGATCTGAATCGCGCCTTTGCCGCCTTCAAACTTTAGATAGGACTGCTGCTTTTCTGCTCCGTAGGCGTGGCTATGGTTCGTCATCACGTTTACGCGCGGGTTCTCGCCATAATCCATGATGACCATCGAGCGTGTGCCGCCGCGCAGGTCGGGCGCGCTCGGGTGGCTCAGCGTTTTGGCGTAGACGCTTTTTGGCGTGCCGCAGAATGAGCGGATGAGATCGATATAATGGATGCTGTGGTAAAGGATCTCGACGCGCGGCAATGGGAACAGGAATTCCCACAGATGCCAGGGCGTATTGCACTGTACGCGGAATTCAATGTCATAGAGTTCGCCGATCAAGCCGCGGCCGATCATATCGCGGGCGGCGATGACAAAAGGCGCGAAACGCAACTGGAAGTTGATGGCGGCGACCAGCTCCCGCTCGCGGCAGATGCGCAATATGTCTCGCGCGGCCGCGAGATCATCGCCCATCGGCTTCTGGATGAGAACGGCGCGCCTCTGAGGGATTTCCCGCAGGATCTCGGCGATGGCGCTGCCCGGCACGGCGATATCAAAGACGGCGCTGTCGGGCGCAGCGTCGATTGCCTCGGCCAGCGACCCGTAGATCCGCGCCAGGCCGAACTTCTCTCGCGTCATGGCGGCGCGCTCGGCGTTGATATCGAAGCCGCCAACCACATCAAAGCCGGCGATGTTGTAGGCTGGATAGTGCGCGTCATGCACGATACCGCCCAAGCCGATGCTGACGATCGGCAGTGGCTCGGCGGGCAGAATCGCTTTTTGGCGCGGGTCAAGCGCTGGCATCAGAAACCATCCTCTCTGCCTGCTGTTGGAGCTGGGCGACGGCAAATGCCGGCTGTCCGTCGAATGCAGTCAAGCCGGCTCGCTGATTGATTTGGCGGGCGCAGCGCAGCAGAGCCTCCACCACTTGCTGCGGATTTCCTCGTTTACGACTGGCGGTGAGCTGTGTGATGGCGATAGCGGCGGTGACGCCGACGGCGGGATTGCCTATAAGCACGGCGGTATCGTGCAAGCCGATGAAGGATTCGTCAACGGCGGTGGATAGACCGCTTCGGCGGATTTCCGCGATGCGCGCCCAGAAGAGATCGCGCTCGGCAGCCGGCATCCGCCGGAAATCTTCATCGTCTTCGAGAATGGCGCTCAGGCTGTTCTCGTCCATCGCTGCCAGCAGCAGACGGCCCGAAACAGTCGATACCAGCGGAAACGAAGTGCCGACTGATACGGTGATCTGCACCTTTTCCGGGCTCTCCGCCTGGCCCACGACGAGCAGTTGCCCATGTTGAATGATGCTGATATGGCAGGACTCGCGAATCTCCCGCGCGAGTTCTTGCATCGGCAGGTTGGCGACATGCAGCAAGTGTTTCAGCGGCGAATGGCGGTTCGCCAATTCGAGCAGCTTGAGCGTCAGGCTGTATTTCCCGTGGACCTCATCTCGCATCACATAGCCGCTTTCGACAAGGCAGTTCATGGTGCGGAAGAGTTGGCTGGTGCTGTTTGCCATCATCTCGGAGATCTGGGATAGCGATAGCGGTTCGGAAGCGCGCGCCAGCAACTCAAGCACAGCCAAGCCCTTTTCCAGGGCGGGCACGCTATAATTTGGCGCGGCTTTATCTTCTGCCATGCTGGATCTCTTTCCGCGATTGGCTGCGTTAGGGGAGTTAATCGGCGGGCGCGAGTTCCTGGCGCTGCACGAGATAGAGATGTTGACAGGCGAGAACGATCTTGCCGTGCTGGTTGAAGACCTCAACCTGCTCGATGACGTAGCCGTGATCGGGGCGTTTCGGGTAATCGCGCTTTTCGCTGATGGTGGCTTTGACTGTGATCGTATCGCCGATATAAACTGGACGGATGAAGCGGATGCGGTCGTAGCCGTAAGAGAAGGCGACGGGATTGATCTCGTTGGCAGTCATGCCGATGCCGATGCTCAAGATAAGCGTGCCGTGCGCGATGCGCTCTTTGAACTCCTGGGTTTTGACCCATTCGGCGTCCATGTGATGCGGGAAGAAATCGCCGGTCTGGCCCGCGTGCAATACGATATCGGCTTCGGTGATCGTGCGGCCGAAGGTTTCGCGGCTGGAGCCGATTTCATAATCTTCGAAATATGTGGTCTTTATCATGCGCGCATCCTGATACAGAACTTGCTTGTCGGGGCAGTCCAGCGTTTGTTGACAAGAGTGAAGTCATTCACTATATTTTGCAGATAAAATTGGTTTTTGCAAGCAAAATGGTAGCTCATCACATCGAATCCGAAAGCCGTCGCTGAGGAGACCTGGCATGGCAGTTGAGACCGTATTGCGTGGCATCACCTGGAATCATTCACGCGGATTTGTTTCAGTCGTCGCCACGGCCCAGCGCTTCAGCGAGCTGCGGCCCGGCGTCGAAATACTCTGGGAGAAGCGCTCGCTGCAGGCTTTCGCCGATGCCCCGATCCAGGGCTTGGCGCAGGAGTATGACCTGCTCGTGATTGATCACCCCTGGGCCGGTTACGCCGCCCATAGCGGAGTCCTCCTGCCGCTGCAAACGATCATGCCGGCCGATTTCCTGCGCGATCAAGCGGCGAACTCAGTCGGCTCTTCACATGCGAGTTATGTTTTCGACGGGAGCCAATGCGCGCTGGCGATTGACGCGGCCACGCCCGTCGCCTCGTATCGACCCGACCTGCTGGAACGGTATGGACTGGAAAAGCCGCAGACCTGGCGCGAACTGCTGGACTTGGCGCGGCAGGGGCGCGTGATCATGCCGGGCATCCCGATCGATACATTGATGAACTTCTATATGCTCTGCGCGACGCAAGGCGAGCCGCCCTTTGTGCATGACGAATGGGCTGTCTCAGACGACATGAGCTTGGCAGCGCTGGAGCAATTGCGGGAATTGGCCAGTCTCTGCCCGCCAGAAATCGCGGATTGGAACCCGATTGCAGTGTACGAGCAGCTTTCGCGGCGCGACGACTATGTCTATTGTCCCTTCGCTTATGGCTATTCGAATTACGCCCGCGCCGGATATGCTGACGCGCTGCTGGCATTCGACGACATGGTCGATATCGACGGGGGCGGGCGCTGCCAGACGACGCTGGGCGGGACCGGCTTGGCGATTTCGGCCAACTGTCGAGCGCCTGAAGTCGCGCGCGACTACGCCATGTTCACCGCAAGCGCGGCAATACAGCGCAGCCTCTTCTTTGACAGCGGCGGCCAGCCGGGGCATCGCTCGGCTTGGCTGGACGCGGAAGTCAATCGACGGTCGAACAACTATTTCCGCGACACCTTGCCGGCATTGGATCGCGCCTATTTGCGCCCGCGCTTCCCCGGATATCTGCACTTCCAGGATTATGCCGGCGCGCCAATACGTCAGTATCTGATGGCGGGCGGAGACGCGCGCGGCCTGCTGGCCGAATTGAAGCGTCTGTTTGAGGAAGCCAAGGCGCGCTATCAGGCTTGAGCGGCGCGGCGCGCTGCCATTGGCTGGCCATTTCAATTTCCGCGTCCGGCAGTTGGCTGAGGCGCCCCCTTAGAGATTCCTGGTGAATCCGTCAGCAGCGCAGTTTTTGACAGATTCGCGCCTTTCAGGTATATTACTACATAGGGCTTGCAGAGCCTTTAGTATAGATTGTCATGGTAAAGATTGACCAAGTTTTGTTAGGAAAGTTGACGCCAGTCGGGCGACATGCCGCTGTCGAACCTGGCTCCCCGGGCGCAGCTCAATCAATCGGTTCGGTCCCTCTTAGTATGCACAATCCAGGCGAGTATGGATGTGATCTTCTAGCGTAAGGAAGGTGAATCAGAATCATCTTCGCGAGGCACTGGATTTGTTTGCAAAGCGAAACGAATAGACGTCAATTTAGGAGGATAATCATGCTAAAACGTTTGTGCATCGCATTTGCTCTGGCGGCTCTTGTCGTTCTGTGTGTGGCGTCGCTTACGGTCGGTCAAGGCATGACCTACAGCGAGGCGCCAGCGCTGGCGGAGTTGGTCGCCGCCGGCGAGCTGCCGCCGGTGGAGGAGCGCCTGCCCGCCAATCCGCTCGTTATTGAGCCGATCGAAGCGGTCGGCGTCTATGGCGGGACCTGGCTGACATTCGGCGACAATATCAGCCGTTTGTCAAATATGGTGATCTGGCAAGATATCGGTCTGCTGATGTGGAACAACGACCAGAACGCCACCGTGCCGAGCTTGGCGGAGAGCTGGGCGATCAGCGAAGACAGCCAGGAATTCACCATCAAGCTGCGCGAAGGCTTGAAGTGGTCGGATGGCGCGCCGATGACGGCCGATGACATCATGTTCTGGTACGAAGATGTCATCAGCAACGACGAACTGCGTCCGGTGAAGCCGGGCTTCATGCGCACGCCGAACGGCCATGTCGGCACGGTTGAAAAGATTGATGATCTCACCGTCGTCTTCAAGTTCCCCGAGCCGCACGGCATGTTCCTCACCCTGCTGACCAAGGAATTTCACACCTATCTGCCCGCGCATTACATGCGGCAATTCCACAAGAACCACGTGTCTGAAGAGGAATTGCAAGCCGCGATCGACGCAGCGGGCGTTTCGAACTGGGTCGATCTCTTTTATCTGCGCTGGAATACTTCGGGCGGTGGCAACAGCCGCGGCATGAACAATCCGGAGCTGCCGACGATGCTGGCTTGGGCGCCCACTGTCGAGCCGCCGGGCGACCGCTTCGTATTCGAGCGGAATCCCTACTTCTTCGCGGTCGATACCGAAGGCAATCAGCTGCCCTATATCGATCGGGTCGACTTCCGCGTGGTTGATGGCGAGGTCATGAAGCTGCGCATTCTGGCGGGCGAGCCGAACTTCCAGGCAGCGCGCGCGCTGACCTTCGCCGACATGGCGCTCTACGTTGAAAACGCCGAAGCCAACGAATATGAAATCCTGCGCTGGGGCGACCTGCAAATCTCTGAAGCCGCTCTCTGGATCAAC
The DNA here is from genome assembly GCA_026706455.1 of Chloroflexota bacterium. Taxonomy (GTDB): domain Bacteria; phylum Chloroflexota; class Anaerolineae; order Aggregatilineales; family Phototrophicaceae; genus UBA6055. The sequence continues at coordinate 18,357 of JAPOYS010000070.1, forward strand.
CTGAACACGCCCGATCCAGTCGACCGCGAGCTCTATCAGGACGTCCGCTTCCGCCACGCCATGTCGCTGGCAATCAACCGCGAGCGCGTGAACGACACCTTGTACTTTGGCCAGGGTCAGGCGACCGCGGCCACTTTGCCGCCCGTCGAATCCCGCTATTACAAGGAAGAGTACGCCCGCGCCTACACCGACTATGATCCGGAGCAGGCGAATGCGCTGCTTGACGAGATTGGCTTGACGGAACGCGACAGCGACGGCTTCCGCCTGAAGCCGGACGGCAATCGCCTGTCGATCGTAATTGAGGTGCCCAACAATCGTTTGCCGATGATCGACAACCTGAATCTGATCCGCGACGATTATGCCGATGTCGGCGTCGAGTTCATCATTCGGCCGATCGACAACGCGCTTTGGGGGCAGCGGATGCGCGCCGGCGAGATGCAGTTCGTCGGCTGGCCGATGGCGAAAGCGGCCACCGAAACCGACCTCGTGCCCATCAGCACGAATACGGATTGGGCGCCGCTCTGGGGCCTTTGGTACCACACCAATGGCGAGCAGGGCGAGGAGCCGCCGCAATATATCAAGGACCTGCAAAATGTTTGGACGCGCATTCTTGAGACGGCTGACCAGGAAGAGCGCGACCAACTCTACGATACGATTCTGCGGACGCAAGCCGAAAACATGTGGGTGATCGGCGTCGTCGGTCCCCTGCCCAAGCCGGTCATCCGGAAGACCTGGTTCCGCAACGTCAAGACGGATTGCACCTGGAGCTACCATCACGGCGGCTTCATCGGCTGCACCGACCCGTTCGCGTTCTGGATCGAGCCGGAGCATCAGTAGGGGCGACCCTTGCCCGCTATAACGCAATTTGTAGGGGCGACCGACGGTCAGTGTCTACGCGACCCGCGGGTCGCCCTCCCGCGCAATCGCAAACTGTAGGGGCGACTCTCGGGTCGCCCTCCCGCCCGCAAAATCCACTATCAACCTAAGGAGAAAACATGTCCGAATACGATATTCTCGAAAAGTATGAGGGCTTGCGCCTGACCGATGTCTGTGATGGGATGGACGCGCTGCGGCGCCAGGACATCGGCTTGGTCGCCGGCGACATCCGTCCGCTCTGGCGCGATATAGAGAATTTCTCGCATCGCTTTTATGGCTTGGCCTACACGGTGCGCTTCATGCCCACGGCGCGGCCGGTCGCGGCCTACGAGCCGGCGGATTTCGAAACCTGGAAAGGCAATTGGTATCGGGAATACGCCTCCGGTCCGCCGACTAACGAAATTCAGAAAGGCGATGTGATCGTCATCGACGGCGGCGAAATCGGCACGGTTGGCTTCATCGGCTCCAATAACGGCTTCGGTTGGATCGCCGCCGGCGCCGTCGGCATCGTGACCAATGGCGGCGCCCGCGATACGGACGAGCTGATCAAGCAGCGCGTGCCGGTCTATTCGCGCCGCGTTACCCAGTCCATACGTCCGGGCCGGCTGGAATTGGATTCGACGCAGATTCCGGTGAATATCGGCGGCGTGCTCGTCCGGCCAAAAGATCTGGTCGTGGCTGACGGCGATGGCGTCATCGTGGTGCCGCTTGAAATCGCCGAGGAAGTGGCCAAGCACGCCTGGGTCGTGGCTGAGGGCGATAAACGGGGCCGGCGCCGCATCTACGAAAGGATCGGCCGCGAGCCGGATTGGACGGTCGACGTCTAACGCGGGCCTCGGCGCCTGGCTGACGGAGTTCGCTCCGGATGAATTGACATGCCGCAATACATCGTCAAACGCATATTGCTGATGATCCCGACGCTGGTCGCGTTGTCGATCTTCATCTTCGTGCTCACGCAATTGCCGCCGGGCTCCTACCTCGATTCGATCGTGACCGAGCTCGAATCCCAGGGCGAGTCCATTTCGCAAGACCAAATTGAGAGCCTGAAAGTGCGCTATGGATTTGACGAGCCATTGTACGTGCAGTATCTCAAGTGGGTGTCCGGCTGGCTGCGCGGCGATTTTGGCACCTCCTTCACCTATTATGGCCAGCAGAATCTGGAGGTCATCTCCCATTTCCTCGGCTATACCGTTCTGATCGCCTTCAGCACGCAGCTTTTTATCTTGGTCGTCGGCATCGCCATCGGCATCTTTTCGGCGACGCATCAATACACGCTGGGCGATCATTTCGCGACTTTCGTTGGCTTCATCGGTCTTTCGATCCCCAACTTCCTGCTGGCGCTGATACTGATGTATATCGGCTATTTCGTGTTTGGCATTCCGGCGCTGGGCGGTCTGTTTTCGAATGAATACCTGGACGCGCCCTGGAGCATTGGCAAAGCCCTGGATCTGATCGCGCATCTTTGGATCCCGGTGGTTGTGCTCGGAACTGCCGGGACGGCCGGCATCGCCCGGCGCATGCGCGGCAATTTGCTGGATGTTCTCAAGATGCAGTATGTGGCGACAGCGCGCGCCAAAGGCTTGCGAGAAGGCGTGGTCGTCCGCAAGCACGCGACGATGAATGCCGTCTCGCCGATCATCATGGCGGTCGGCATGCGCTTCCCCGAGATCCTTTCCGGCTCCACGATTGTGTCAATCGTTCTGTCGCTGCCGACCTTGGGACCGGTGCTCTACAAGGCGCTGACCAATCAAGATATGTATCTGGCGGGAACGATTCTGTTCTTCCAGAGCCTGCTGCTGTTGATCGGCAACTTGCTGGCTGACATCGCCTTGGTGGCGGTCGACCCGCGCGTCGAGTTTGAGTGAGGAGGCGGCTTATGTCTGAAGCGGAGCGCAAGCCGGCCAAGCTCTCAAAGGGAAGGCAAAAGGGGCTGTCGCAATGGGATCTGATGTTTATCAAATTCAGGCGGCATCGCCTGGCGATGGCCTCGGGCTTGTTTCTCATATTCGTTTATATCGTCATTTTGTTCGCTGAGTTTTTCTCGCCCTATCCGACCAACGAGAAGTTCGGCAAGTTTGTGCACTCGCCGCCCACGCCGATTCAGTTCTGGGACGAAAATGGCTTGTCGCGCCCCTTCGTATACGGCTACAAACAAGAGCTGGATATGGAGACCTTCCAGCGGACCTATGTTGCCGATACGGAACAAAAGCACTACTTGAATTTCTTCACGCGCGGATCGGAATACAGCTTGCTTGGCATCGTCACCTCCGACATCCATTTCTTCGGCGTCGACGAGCCGGGCTTGATATTCTTGTTTGGCACCGACCGCTTTGGGCAGGATGTATTCTCGCGCGTGCTGACTGGCGCGCAGGTCACGCTGACGGCGGGCATGCTAAGCGTCGCCATCAGCGTGGTGCTGGGCGCCGTCTTGGGCACGCTCTCCGGTTATTATGGCGGCGTCGTGGATTTGATTGTCCAACGCGTGATCGAGTTCTTGAGTTCAATACCGCGCATCCCCTTGTGGATGACGCTGGCAGCGGTAATGCCGACCGATTGGTCTTCGGTGCGCATCTATTTCGGCATCATCACCATACTCGCCTTCTTGGGCTGGATGGGCATGGCGCGCGAGGTTCGCGGCAAAGTGCTCATCTTGCGCAGCATGGATTACGTCATGGCGGCGAAGGCGGGCGGCGCATCGAGCGCGTACAACATATTCAAGCACATGCTGCCGAACGCGCTCAGCCATATCATCGTTGTCGCTACGCTGGCGGTGCCGGTCATGATCATCGTCGAGACCTCCCTAAGCTTCCTCGGCTTTGGCATCCAGCCGCCGATGACCAGCCTCGGCGCCTTGCTTCGCGAGGCGCAGAATGTGCAATCCGTGGTCAACTTCCCCTGGCTGTTCAGCCCGGCGATCGTAATCATCGTGACGACGCTGGCGTTCAACTTTCTCGGCGACGGCCTGCGCGACGCCGCCGACCCCTATTCACAATGACCGCGGCCAGCGGGCGGTCAGTGTCTACGACGCGACCCATGACGGAACAGCGAGAAACCCTCCTGCGCGTACGCGACCTCAAAACACATTTTCGTACCGAACAGGGCGCAATCCGCGCCGTCGATGGTATCGATTTTGACATTGAACGGGGCGAGACCTTTGGCATCGTAGGGGAGAGCGGCTGCGGCAAAAGCGTGACCGCTTACTCAATCATGCAGCTGATCGAACGTCCCAAGGGCGAACTTGTCAGCGGGTCAATCGAGTACTTGGGCGAGGGCGGTCGCCGCATTGATATCGCGGCGCTGGACCCGAACGGCGCTGACATGCGCAACCTGCGCGGCAATGAAATCGGCATGATCTTTCAGGAGCCGATGACCTCGCTGAATCCGATTTACAGCATCGGCAATCAGATCATCGAGGCGATTGTGCTCCATCAGCGCGTGAGCAAAATTGAGGCGCGCAAGCGGGCGATTGAGCTATTGGACCGCGTCGGTCTGTCGGATCCGGCGAGCCAGATCGATGATTATCCGCACCAATTGTCGGGCGGCATGCGGCAGCGCGTGATGATCGCCATGGCTTTGTCCTGCAACCCTCGACTGTTGATCGCTGACGAACCAACCACTGCGCTGGATGTGACCGTTGAAGCGCAGATCCTGGATCTCATGCGCGATCTACAAGCGGAATTCGAAATGTCCATTATGTTGATCACGCACAATCTGGGGGTGATCGCTGAAATGTGCGATCGCGTGATGGTCATGTATCTTGGCAAGGTCATTGAAGAAGGCAGCGTCACGGATATCTTCTATAACCCGCGCCATCCTTACACGCGCGGCTTACTGGCGTCGATCCCGCATATCGGTTTGAGCGCCCGGCTGACGCCGATTGAGGGGGCGGTGCCGATGATGCAGGACCTTCCGCCGGGCTGCCATTTTGCGCCGCGCTGCCCGCACGCCATGGCCATGTGTGAAGACGACCCGCCGATGTTTTACCCGAGCGAATCGCAGCGGGCGAGTTGTTGGCTTTATTCGGACGAGGCGACGAAGCAGCATGCCCAGTGAAACCGTCCTGCAAGTGGATGGATTGAAAAAGTACTTTCCCATCCGGAAGGGCATACTCAAGCGGACAGTGGGTTGGATCCGCGCCGTGGATGATGTCAGCTTCGCTGTGACCGAGGGGCAGACCTTGGGTTTGGTCGGCGAAAGCGGCTGCGGCAAGACCACAACCGGGCGCTGCATCGTGCGGCTCTACGAACCGACCGCGGGCTCGATCCGCTTTCGACTGGATGACCAACTCGAAGATATTGTCCCATTTAATCATGCGGAGATGAAGCGCGTTCGCCAGAAGATGCAGATAATCTTCCAGGATCCATTCTCGTCACTTGATCCGCGAATGACAGTGCATGACATTGTCGCCGAGCCGCTGCGCATCAACCGGATCGGGACGCGCGCGCAGCAGTCCGATCGTGTGGCCGAGCTCCTGGATCTGGTCGGGTTGAACGCGGCGCAGATGAGCCGCTATCCCCACGAATTCAGCGGCGGGCAGCGGCAGCGCATCGGCATCGCCCGCGCCCTGGCGCTCAATCCGGAAGTGATCGTCTGCGACGAGCCGGTCTCGGCGCTGGATGTTTCGGTTCAGGCGCAGGTGCTGAATCTGCTGATGGAACTGCAGGAGCGCCTCAAGCTGGCGTATTTGTTCATCGCCCATGACTTGAGCGTGGTGGAATATATCAGCAAGCGCGTGGTCGTCATGTACTTGGGCAAGATCGTTGAGATTGCCGATGCGCAGGATCTTTACCAGTCGCCGCGTCATCCCTACACGGAGGCGCTTCTGGGCGCCATTCCGATTCCCGATCCCTTGGCGAAAAGGACGCGCAAGCCGCTGACAGGGACGGTGCCCAGCGCCGCCAACCCGCCGAGCGGCTGCAACTTCCGCACGCGCTGCAGCTACGCGCAAGAGCTCTGCGCGCGTGAAGACCCGCCTCTCACGCAAGTTGGCGGCGATCGATCGGTCGCCTGCCACTTTGCCGATGAACTCGAATTGACCGGATTCGCCGGCGGCAGGTCGAGCCTACCGGTCCCGGCGGCGCTTCCAAATGTGAACGGCGATTCTGCCCGGGAAGGCGCTTCGTCGTGAGCCTCTCCCCGCCGGACCAGCGGCTGAGGGTAGGGGCGGCCATGCAGTTGGCGCAGCGCATATTCGCGGCGGCCGGGCTGCCGCCAGCGGATGCCGCCGTCGTGGCTGACAGCCTAATACAAGCCGATTTGCGCGGGCACAGCTCGCACGGTCTTTCACGGGCGCATGTCTACTGCGAGCGCATTGATGCTGGATTGGTCGCCACCGATCCGGAGATCAAAGTTCTCAATGAAACGGCAGCCACATTCCACCTAGACGGCGGGCACGGCATGGGCGCGGTGGTGGCGCAAAGAGCGATGGCTCTGTGCGTGGAGAAGGCGCGCGCCAGCGGAATCGCCCTGTGCTCCGTGCGGGCCGGCACGCATTTTGGGATCGCTTCCTATTTCACGATGCAGGCGGCCCGGCAGGATATGATCGGCTTTGCCTGCGCCAACGCGCCAGCCTCAATGGCGCCCTGGGGCGGCGTCACGCCGCTGTTGGGCACCAACCCCTTCAGCGTGGCGGTTCCCGCCGAATGTCATCGTCCGGTTGTACTTGACAGCGCCAGCAGCATTGTCGCGCGCGGCAAGATTAATTTGGCGGAGATTGAAAACCGGTCGATTCCGTTGGGCTGGGCGATCGATAAAGATGGCAATCCCACGACAGAGGCCAGCGCGGCGCTGAAAGGCTCGGTGCTGCCCTTCGGCGAACACAAGGGTTACGGCATCGCATTGATGATCGACATATTGTCGGGCGTATTGAGCGGCGCCGGCTACGGGTCCCATCTCGGCGGGCTGTGGCATAATGCCGAAACGCGCCAGAATCTGGGCTTCTTTTTGCTGGCGATCGATATCGCGTCATTCTGTGGCGCGCGCGAATTCAAGCGGCGGATTGATCAGATGATTGACGAGATCAAAGCCAGCAGGCGGGCGCCAAACACTGAGGAGATTTTGGTCCCGGGCGAGATTGAGTTTCGCAACGAACAATACAATCGCGAACATGGCATCGTCGTTGGGCCGGGCGTGCTGCGAGATCTCTCCGAACTTCAGCGGCGATATGGACTGGATCAGGAGCTGGCAGACGAATTGCGCTAAAGCGAGCAACTGTAGAGCTACGGCCGCAAGCGGTCCGTTCGCGGCGACAGTCAGAGGCGGATGAAGGCGCTCGCGTCCGCTTTCAGCTTGACCAGCGACGGAACATGCAAGTACATCATGTGCCCGGCGGCGTACTCTTCAATCGTGATATTGTCGCGCAGGCTCGCGTCCAGCCCCATGTGCGCCAATGAGTAATACGCTGCTTGAAAGGGCGTCGCCAAGTCGTAATAGCCCTGCGCCACCAGCACGCGCATAAAGGGGTTCTTGGCGAAGGCGGCGCGCAAGCCCTCGCTGGTATCGGGAAATTGCCCGCCCTGATACTTCCAGTTTTCGTTGACTTTGAAGCTGAGGATTTCGTAGTTGAGGTCGGTTTCGTAACCCAATTGCTCGCGTACATATTGATTGTAGACGGCGGTATAAGGCGGCGTGATCGCATGCATTGAAGGATCGAAATCGAAGGCGGCGCCTTCAGCCGACGCCATGATGCCGATGAAACGCGAATCGAGCCTGCCCACCGCGCGTTTGTCATCGCGCAGCAATTCTTTGCAGAAGCTCATGATATTGACGCGCAGGTCGGCGCCTAGGATGAAGCGCTGCGAAAGCCCGGTGTAGCGCGCGAGCCGCTCGGCGACAGCGGCGCGTTCCTCCGGGCTAAGGCGGTCGCCTCTGGCCAGGACGACGCTGTAATCGGACTCGGACCAATCTGCGACCTCGGTTAGCAGTTCGCGCAGGTCGCGCGTCTGCAAGTCGTCGGCGAGCATCCCGTGATAATGGGCGGTCGCGCAGAAGCTGGGCAGGTAGAGCGCGTAGGGCAGGTCGTTGGCTTTGGTGAAGCGCAGGGTCTGGAAGTTCATCACGGTAGAGAGCAGGACGATGCCGCTGAAAGCGATGCCGCGGTCGATCAGGCGCCCGGCGAGCCCGGCGGCGCGCGTCGTGCCATAGCTCTCGCCGGCCAGATAGAGCGGCGAACCCCAGCGTTTCGCCCGCGAGAGATATAGGCGGATGAACTCGCCGACTGCTTCCAGATCTTCTTCCAGCCCCCAGTATTTCTCATTGTCAGCCGGGTCTGTCGCGCGCGAATAGCCGGTGCCGACCGGGTCGATGAAGACGAGGTCGCCCAAATCCAGCCAGGTGTAGTCGTTGTCGATGAGCTTGTAGGGCGGTGGCGGCATGAAGCCTTCCTCGCCCATGTCAACGCGCTTGGGACCGAGCGCGCCCATGTGCAGCCAGATGGAAGCTGAGCCAGGACCGCCGTTGAAGACGAAGATCAGCGGGCGGGCGGCAGGGTCGGTCTCGGCGTCGAGGGTGTAGGCGGTGTAGAAGATCTGGGCGACTATTTTGTCTTTCTCATCCTTGAGCGGCAGCTTGCCGACGGTGGCGCTGTAGCTAAGGGTCGCGTCGGCGAGCTCGAGCTGGTGGGCTGTGACGATGGGCGCTTCTTCCGTGACTTCGGGCGCGTCATTCTTGCTCTGGTCGGTTTGGTCAGTCATTGTGCGCTCCGTATTTGGATTCAATCAGACGATTCAATTCGGTGATGAGCGGCGGCAATTGATCGGTGATGACGTCCCAAAGCGCATCATAATTGACTTTCCAATAGGCGTGGACCAGGTTATTGCGCCTGCCGACGATATCGCCCCAATCGATTTCCGGGGCTAGCGCCCTCGTTTCTTCGCTGACGTGGTTCGTGGCTTCGCCAATGATTTCAATGGCTTTCACCAAAGCCAACTGCAGCATCCTGATTTTCTCGATTTCGGCGCGCGTGTAGCCACTAGCGATGTTGATCGCGTCTTCAGCCGCATCCCGCATGTCCAGCAGGCGCAGGCGGTCTTTATCCGGCTTTTTCGGCATAGGCTTCCTCCTGCTGGGATAGATGCCGTCGACATCGTAGAGCGGCTCGGCGCTGTCGATAA
>JAPOYS010000159.1 GCA_026706455.1 Chloroflexota bacterium
GGCCATGATTCACACAAGATTGTGTGTAGGGGCGACACTTGTGTCGCCCTCAATTTCCAAGACAGGTTTAGGGCGAGCCAAGGCTCGCCCCTACAATCGTTTGGGGCGGGTAACATCCTTCATATTCGCCACTCCCGTCGACCGCGCATGACTTGACAAGATTTTGACGAATTGTTAGGCTTGTTGCAAGCGCTTTCAAAGAGGAATCGTCAACTCCGCCAAGATGAATTGGCAATATACCTGTATTTTCAGCGAATCATTTTGGCGCAAAGCTAAGATGCCTAGATTCTGCAAGCGCTTTCAAGATAGATTGCAGAACTGAAATGCAGCGAGAAGGCAGCAAGAAACAGCAGAATGTCACCATTTATGATGTGGCGGCGCGCGCCGGCTTTTCGGTTTCGACCGTCTCGCGCGTGCTCAACGGCTTTGAATTCGTACGAGAATCGACGCGCGAACGGATTTTGGAAGCGGCCGGTGAATTAGGCTATGTCGCCAATTTGCAGGCGCGCAGCCTGGCGGGCGGGCGCTCGCGATTCGTGGGCCTGCTGGCGCCGGGGCTGGATAGCGGCTATGTCGGCGGGATTTCCCAGGGTGTTGACCGCTCTTTGGCCAGCGCCGGCTATGGCTTGATGCTCTTCACCACCCATCATCATCGAGGTCAGGAGCTGGGGTATATCGATACCATCGCCAACGGCTTGACGGCTGGTTTGCTCATCACCGTGCCACTGGTGCCCAAGTCCTATGTCGAAGCTTTGCAGCAGCAGCAATTTCCCGTTGTGCTCATCGATCAAGCGGATACCAGCATCCAGAGTTCGGTCGTGGATATCACCAATTGGCAGGGCGGTTATACGGCGACTGAGCATCTCATTCAACTCGGGCATCGGCGCATCGGCTTCATTACCGGCTTGATGGCTTTGCGCAGCGCGACCGACCGGCTTGCGGGTTACAAAATGGCGCTGAAAGATCATGACATCGCCGTGGATGAATCGCTCATCGTCGAAGGCGATTATATGCGGGAGATGGGCTACGCGGCGGCGCGTCAGTTGCTGACCGCTGCGCAACGCCCTACCGCCATCGTTGCGTCAAACGACTTCACTGCCTTAGGCGCGATGGAAGCGATCCACGACCAGGGATTGGGAATTCCAGGCGATGTTTCCATCATCGGATTCGACGATATACCCGAGGCGCGCGTAGTGCATCCCAAGCTGAGCACCGTGCGCCTGCCGCTGGAACAGATGGGGCGGCTCGCGGTCGAACTGCTGCTCGAACAAATCGAAGATCCGCATTTGCAGCCCAAACACATCACGCTCAGCACGCAGCTGATCGAACGGCAATCCTGCGCGGCGCCAAGGGGCGGTCGGCTCTAACTTGATCATATATGTCTGACGCACAGTGAAGGAGGTTGGACCATCGAGGGGCAGGAAAGTCACAACTCATTCACAACTGTTCATTTGATTTGAGGGAGAGATAGCAGTGGAAAAGAATACAAGCAAGCAAGAACTTAGCCGGCGTGACTTCCTGCGTCTGGCGAGGGCGGGCGCGAGCGGCGCTCTGCTGGCTGCAACCGGCTTGCCCGCGCTGGCGCAAGACAGCCCCACCGCCGGCGAAGCCAGCATCGTCATGATGTATCACTCCAACCAGATTTCTGACGGTGAGATCGAGCAATTTAACAACGACAACGAGGGCATCACCCTCACACGCATTGATACCGATATCACTCGCTTCTTCGCCATGCTGGCGGCCGGCACGGCGCCGCATCTGCTGCGCACGCAAGCGCCCGATATTCCACAGTATTTCGCTCGCGACGTCATGTTGAACTTGCAGCCCTACTTTGAAGCGAGCGGCGCGCTTGACTTCGACGACCTGGCGGCGCCGAACGACTACTACAAAGTTGTCAGCCCGACCGAAATTGGCCAGGGCGATATCTATGGCATGGCAAAGGACTGGGCGCCAGATGGCTTCATGTGGCTGCATACCGGGTTGCTGGAAGCGGCCGGCATCGCTGTGCCCGATCCGGCCACGCCACTGAGCGAGGAAGAAGTCGCGGCGATGGCGCTGGCAGTCACCCAGAAGGAAGGCGATCGCACGCTGGTCACCGGCTTCAACACCCACACCGGCTTTATCGATCGCTTCTGGATGCAGATGGCGCTGATGGACGGCGGCAGCCTGTTCTCGGACGATTTCAGCCGCGCCAATGTCGTCGGCAACGACGCGGTGGTAGATGCCATCAGCTGGTTCCACGATATGATGGCGGAGGGCTCGATGAACAGCCCGCTCAACCCGAGCGTGAGCTGGTTCGGTCCCGATTACGCCAACGGGCAACTGGCGATGGTCTATACCGGCTACTGGTTCAGTGGTCAGCTGCGCGGCATGGCGACCAATCCGGAAGAGCCGGTCATCGGCGAGTCAATGGAAGCGGGCCACTATCAGATGCACCCGATGTTCACCTGGAAAGGCGTGCGCAAGAACCTCTGCGTCACTGCCGCTGGCGCCATCGTCACCAACCCGAGCTTCCGCGAAGCTGGCGCCGATGACAACGATGCCGCTTGGGCTGCTTTCGAATGGTTCATGGCTGGCGCGCCCGCGCATGGCCGCGCCGCCAGCGGCTGGGGCTTGCCCGCGTTGAAGTCGCTCAACCACCTAATTCCTGATGACACCGCCTTTGATCAGCAGACGTTGGCGGTGGTCAATGCCGAATTCGAACACTCGACCGATGTCCTCGGCTTCAACCCGAACCTGGCTGGCGGCGAGCCGATGGTGCCGGGCGCGACCTATATGAACAACCTTGAAGCGGCGCTGACCGGCGAGCTCGCCTTTGATGACTTGCTGCAGCTCATCGAGGACGAGACCAACTTCGCCATTGAAGAAGGCATGTTCAATATCTAGTTCCTTGCTATGCGGAACTGTCGGGGCGACTCGGTGAGGCGCCCACTGTCAAATCGCCGACGGGCGAGCCAAGGCCCGCCCCTACAAGGCTTGTCCGCTACTGGGAGGTTGACGCACAATTCTACCCCCAT
>JAPOYS010000148.1 GCA_026706455.1 Chloroflexota bacterium
GCGACTTGTGGTTTTGGGCGACATGGTAGGGCGCGTAGACACAGCCCGCCTGTCACCCCTACAAATCGTTGCTTTAGTGAAATTTGCATTACTTTATTGGAACTACTTCCTGATTGGCAGTTGCGAGACAAATACTAGCGTATCGCAATCAACTTGTCACGATTTGACAAGGGCAGAGGGCAGTCGTACACTTGGCGCAGCTTTCATGGGAGAGGAGCGGTGATGGCTGGGCGGATTGGATTGATTACGGGCGCCGGATCTGGCATCGGGCGCGTGTCGGCGCTGGCGCTCTGGGAAGCGGGTTATTCATTGGCGCTGGCGGGAAGGCGCGAGCAAGCCTTGCGCGAGACGGTCGCCATGGCCAAGATTGGCGCTGACCGCGCGCTGGTCGTCCCCACCGATGTCAGCGATCGCCAAGCTGTGCTTCGCCTTTTCGCGGCGGTCAAGGAGCGCTTTGGGCGGCTGGATCTGCTCTTCAACAATGCGGGCATAAACGCGGCTACTCCAACTGAGGAGTTGACGGAAGACCAATGGCTGAGCGTAGTCAACGTGAACTTGAACGGCGCTTTCTGGTGCCTGCAGGAAGCCTACAAGATGATGAAGACACAGGAGCCGCGCGGCGGGCGCATCATCAACAACGGCTCGATCTCGGCGCAGGTCCCGCGCCCAAACTCGGCAGTCTACACGGCGACCAAGCATGCGCTCACAGGATTGACCAAGTCGACAGCGCTCGATGGCCGCGCCTATGATATCGCTTGCGGCCAAATCGATATCGGTAACGCGCGGACCGAAATGACCGAGCGCATGGAGCGTGGCATCTTGCAGGCGAATGGCGAAGTGGCGGTTGAGCCGACTATGGATTCGCGCCATATCGCCGACGCGGTTGTCTATATGGCTAATTTGCCGCTCTCGGTCAATGTGCCTTTCATTACCGTGATGGCTAACGGCATGCCATTTATGGGGCGAGGCTAGACGTCGATGAGCGAATTCGTATGGATGACGGCGGTTGAGCTCGCCGGGCTGATACGGCGGGGAGAGGTCTCGGCGACTGAAGTCCTGCAGGCGCATCTGGACCAGATTGAAGCGCTGAATCCGCAGGTGAACGCCATCGTCACCTACTTGCCCGAGATGGCTTTGGAGCTGGCGAAGCGAGCCGATGCGAAGCAGGCGCGCGGCGATGATCTTGGCGTCTTGCATGGCCTGCCGATCGCGCATAAGGACGCCTTCGAAACCAAAGGCATCCGCACGACTTGGGGCTCGCCCGTCTTCAGCGATCACGTACCCGAAGCCGACGACTTGATCATCGCGCGACTCAAAGCGGCCGGCTGCATCACATTGGGCAAAACCAACGTGCCGGAGTTCGGCGCTGGCTCGCAGACCTTCAATCGCGTCTTTGGCGCGACGCGCAACCCTCACGACTTGAGCCGGACCTGCGGTGGCAGCAGCGGCGGGGCGGCTGCCGCGCTGGCGACTGGCATGATCCCAATCGCCGACGGCAGCGACCTGGGCGGCTCGCTGCGGAATCCAGCCAGCTTCTGCAATGTAGTCGGCTTCCGGCCCACGCCCGGGCGCGTGCCGAATGTTCCCGCGTCAAATGCCTGGGAGACTCTCGGCGTCTCGGGGCCGATGGGGCGAACGGTGCAGGATGTCGCCTTGATGCTGCAGGCGATCGCCGGTTACGATGCGCGCGCGCCCATCTCGCTGCAAGATCCGCCGTCGCTATTCGCCAATAACCTGGAACGGGACTTCGGCGGCGCCAAGCTTGCCTACAGCGCTGATTTAGACGGCTTGCCGGTGGCGCCGAGCGTGACCGATACGATTGAGAAGGAGCTGGGCGCCTTCGTCGACCTGGGCTGCAGTATCGAGCGGGCGCAACCGGACTTCCGCGATGCCTACGAGATCTTCCAGACACTGCGCGCTTGGAGCTTCGAGCAGTCCTTTGCTGATTACTTTGCTGAATTCGGCGAGGAGCAATTCAAAGACGCCATCCGCTGGAATGTCGAGCAGGGCAGGCGCTTGAGCGGCGCGCAAATTAGTCGCGCGGAAGCCAAGCGCAGCGAGCTGTTTCAACGCGTCCGCGAGTTTCTGACCGAATACGATTTTCTGCTCTTGCCGACGACCCAGGTTCCGCCGTTTTCCATCGAATGGGAATATCCGACGCAGATAAACGACGTCGCGATGGAAACCTATATCGACTGGATGATGAGCTGCGCCTACATCACGCTAACCGGATTGCCCGCGATTTCTGTGCCCTGCGGCTTTACGGAGGACGGATTGCCGATTGGATTGCAGATCGTGGGCGGGCCCCACAGCGACTTCGCCGTGCTGCAACTGGCTTACGCCTTCCAGGAAACGACGCGTTTCTTTCGGCGGAAGCCGCCAATATGCAATATGTAAGGGCGACTGACCCGCAGTGTCTACGCGCGGCGGCGAGTCGCCCGCCGCACTAGGCGCAACCCCGTATGGGAGACACTTGTTTCGCTTTAGAGCCGCATATCGAAAGGAATAGGGCGAGACAAGTGTCGCCCTTACACATGTTGGTGTGGGAGCATTAAGTTGGAACTGAATGCCGCGAGTTGGTTTCTGGCGCTTCTGCCCGTGCTCAGCGTGCTGGTCCTGATGGTCGGCGCTGGTTGGGGCGGCGGTCGGGCTGGGGTGGCTGGATTTCTTTTAGCCCTCCTCCTCGCGCTTACGGTCTTTGGCGGCGACGCCATGCTGGCGCTGGTCGCCCTCGGCAAGTCTGCGCTGCTGGCGGTCGATGTGCTCTATATCGTTTGGATGGCGCTCTTCTTCTACCACGTCACCAATGAAGCCGGCACGGTCGGATTGATCGGGCGCAGCCTGCCGCGCCTCACATCGGACCGCGCCGCGCAGAGTCTGCTAATCAGCTGGGTCTTCGTGTCGCTGCTGCAGGGCGTCGGCGGCTTTGGCGTACCGGTCGCTGTCGTCGCGCCGCTTCTCGTCGGCTTGGGCTACACGGCGACGCAGTCGGTGATCATGGCCTCGCTCGGTCACGGCTGGGCGGTGACCTTTGGCTCGCTGGGGACATCATTCGTCGCCCTGATGGCGGTCACCGGTTTGCCCGGCGAGGCGCTGGCGCACGAGGCCGCCTTGATTCTGGGTTTCGCCTGCTTGATCAGCGGCGCGCTGGTCGCATACATCAGCGCGGGCTTTAGCGGCTTTCTGCGTTCGGCGCCCATGCTGGCGGTCGTGGGCGCGGCCATGGGGCTCGTGCAGTGGTGGATGGCTACCAATGGCATGTGGACCCTGGGCTCGACATCGGGCGCATTGGCTGGCGCTCTGGTCGGCGTGCTATACGTCTTATCGCCCTTGCATGGCGGCCGTTCAGCGCGCGCGCCGGCCGCGCAGGACGAGCGTGGGCGCAGTCTCGTTCTGGCTTTGGCCGCTTATGCGATTCTGCTTATGCTGGCTTTCTCGGTCAATCTGATTGGGCCGATCGAGAAGCTGCTGAATTCGGTCCTGATTCAGATCGATTTCCCGGCGGTGGCGACTGCGCATGGCTGGCAAACGCCGGCGGAGGCTGGGCGCGGCATCAGCGTTTTTGGCCACGCGGGCGCCATCCTGTTTTACGCCGGGCTAATCGCCTGCCTGCTATACCGCGCCGCCGGTTATTTCGAGAGCAAATCGGTTTGGAGCGACATCTGGGCGAAAGTTAGCCGGTCTGCTTTGAAGTCGACGCTTTCGATTCTGGCGCTGGTGGCGATGGCCTCGTTGATGACCCATACGGGCATGACGCAAGTCATCGCGCGCGGCATCAGCGAAACTTTCGATGCCGACAGTTATCCCTTTTTCGCGCCCTTCATCGGCGCGCTGGGCGCATTCATGACCGGCAGCAATACCAATTCCAACGTCGTCTTTGGCGCCTTGCAGCAGGAGACGGCGAGGCTGCTGGCATTGAGCGTTCCGGTCATCCTGGCTGGGCAGACGGCCGGCGCGTCGCTGGGCAGCGTGCTGGCGCCGGCCAAGATCATCGTCGGCTGCAGCACCGTCGGGCTGGGTGGGCAGGAAGGTCCCGTGATACGGCGTATGCTGATTCTGGGCTTGATCCCGGTGGTATTCGTCGCGCTGGTCACATTGGCGCGGCTGTCGAGCGCTTGAGCCAGTTGACGCGCCCGCAAGCATGAGATGCGGCCGCCCTTGACCAACCGCTTGATCAGACCGAAGTCGGATAGCCGACCGGGTCAATCATGACATCAAGCAGCATGGGCGTTTTGCTGGCGTGGAAGGCGCGAATGGCGGCGTCGCAACCCGCCCTTGAGGCAACCCGACGATAGACCATGCCATGCGCCTTGGCGATATATGCGTAATCCGGGTTTCGGAATTCAGTACCGAAGACCGGACGGCCGCGGCGCAATTGAGCCGCGCGTATCAGATCCAGCGCCGAATCATTCATGACCGCGATCAGCACGGGCAGCCGCCGCTCGACCAGCAGACCCAGTTCACCCATGACCATCGCCAGCCCGGCGTCGCCGGTGATGCAGACGACCGCCTGCCGCGAAACCGCGGCCGCGGCAATCGCGCTGCTCAATCCGAAGCCCATCGCCGACAGCCCGTTGGAGACGAAGTAGCGATTGGGCCTGCGCGCGGGCCACTCCAAGGCGGCAAAGATCTTGTGTGAGCCGACATCGGTGGTCACGATAACATCGTCATGTGTGCTGGCTCGCAGCGAGGCGAGAAAGGTTTGCGGCAGGATGCGCCCGCTCGCTGGTTTTGGCAGTTGACGCCGGGCGAGCGCCGCGCGAAAGCGCCGTACCCGTTCAGTGCCCCAGCCGGGCTCCGCCTGCGCCTTCACCTCGCCGAGCGTCGTAAGTCTTTCAGCGATATTGCCGATCAATTCTAGATCGCAAGCGATTGCCGGATCCTGATTGGACCAGTTGGCGATCCAGATCAGCGGTTGCTTGTAGTCCCAGGGCTTGACTAGCTCAACCACGTCGAAGCCCACAGCCAGGATGCAGTCAGCTTCGTCCAGGAGCTCGTATACGGGATCATCTCGTGTGAGACCGATTGTGCCGGCGAAGAGCGGGTGCTCCGCCGAGAGCGCGCCTTTGCTCTTTGGCGTGTCAATTACGGGCGCGTTCAGCGATTCGGCCAGCGCGCGGATCTGCGGATAGGGTCGGTCCGGCTCCAAGCCCAGCCCGACGATCATGACGAGTCTCCGTTTGTCGCGCAGCAGATCTTGAGCGCCGCCGGCGTCAGTCGCGCCGTGGCTAGAAGCGGTGACTGGCGAGCGCGCCGAAGCATCGCCCTGGATCGCTTGCGTAGCGATACGATTATGCAGAGCGATATGCACCGGTCCCGGTCGATTCTGTCGCGCCAGCGTCAGCGCCCGACTGATGATGCTGGCGGCAGTCGCAGCCGTCAACTCTGCGCTGAGCTTGCAGATCGGCGCAAATCCGGACTTCAGATCGATGACTTGATGCGTATGCAGCCCGACGACTTCTGGGTCATTCGCCGCGCTGATAAGCAATACCGGCGCTCTATCCAGGTAGGCGTGCGCGAGCCCGGCATAGGCCTTGGCGGCGCCGGGACCCAAGGTGGTCAGGGCGACGCCGATCGTCCCCTTCAGGCGCGCCTCGGTCGCCGCCATGAAACAAGCGCTGCTTTCGTTCCGCGCCAAAATGAAGTCGATGCCGCCGCGGCGAATGGCATCGAGAATCTCGACGTTCTCGCCGCCGGGCAAGCCATAGATGCGTTCGACCCCTTCTCGAACCAGCGTTTCCACAAAGAATTCGGCGACGCTCGTCATTGGTTGCAGCTCGCTGTTTTGCCCGCGCAGAATGGATTATGCAGCATCGCGGCATTCTGTCAAACGGGGGGCGCGGATAGGACGTGAACCGTGTACAATCCTCGCCTATGCGCATGGCGGGAGCCTGTAGCTCACAGGAGGACGACATGGCTTTCATGCGAGTCGCCAAATCGAGCACGCTGGCTTTGAATGAGCAGTCGCGCGCGTTGGAGGCGGCCGGGCGCCGGGTCTATCGCTTTGGCTTTGGCGAGTCGCCTTTTCCGCCGCCGCAGCGTGTACAGTTGGCGCTGCGCGAGGCGGCGCATCGCAAAGATTACACGGAAGTCGCCGGCTTGCCAGAGCTGCGCGAGCGGATCGCCGCCTTTCATCAAGAAGCGGATGGCTATCCGATCCAGCGGGAGCAAGTCCTGGTCGCGCCGGGCAGCAAGCCTCTACTGTACAATATCATGCGCGCGTTCCAAGCGGCTGAGGTCTACTTGCCGGGTCCCTCATGGGTGTCATACGCGCCGCAAGCGCGCCTCGCGGGTCACGAAGTCATCCCCATACGTACATCATTTGCTGGGCGCTGGCGCCTGAGGCCGGACGCGCTTGAGCAGGCTCTATCGGCGAATGAGCCTTCGACGCGCCAGAAGCTGCTGGTCCTGAATTATCCCGGCAATCCAGACGGCTTAACCTACAGCGTGGATGAGCTCCGCGCCTTGACCGAGGTAATTCGGCGACATCGGCTCTGGGTGCTTTCGGATGAGATCTACGCGCTCTTGCATCATCGCGCTCGTCATGTCTCGCTGGCGAGCCTGTATCCGGAACGGACGCTGGTCACGACTGGTCTGTCCAAGTGGTGTGGCGCGGGCGGCTGGCGTTTGGGCGCGCTGATTTTGCCGCCCGCTGCGCCGACGGCGCTGGTCGACGCGCTCCTGGGATTGGGCTCGGAGACCTATTCCTGCGCGCCGGCGCCCATACAAGTCGCGGCGCTGGCTGCTTACGAACTCGACGAAGAATTACATGCATTCCTGGCGGCTCAGCGCCGGATTCTGCGCGCCATCGGGGCGGCTGTTCACGCCGCGATCCGCGAGACGGGCTGTCGCGTCCATGCGCCCCAAGGCGGCTTCTATCTGCTCTTGGACTTCAGCCCCTGCGCGGACGCGTTGCGGCGGCAGGGTATCGACGACGACAGCCAACTGTGCGAGCGACTGCTCGCCGACTCCGGCGTTGCTTTACTGCCCGGCGGCGCCTTCGGTCTGCCCGGCGGCTCGTATACGGCGCGTCTGGCTTATGTCGATTTTGCTGGCGAGGCGGCTCTTCAGGAGGCTGAAAATATCGAAGAGAAGGCGGCGAGCTACGCGGCAAAAATGCTTGAAGGCATTGAAGCGCTGGGCAATTGGCTGCGTCAACTGAATAGCAGCAGGTAGAGGCTGAGCGCGGCCAGCGGGATCATCATCATCAGTTCGAAGACTCGCTGGTTGATGCGATCGATCAGATAGCGCGCGGCCAGCACGGCGGGCGGAATCAGCAGAAAAACCCAGGCGATGCTCAAAAGGCGCTCGTAATCGAACAAGCCAAGGGCGACGAATCCTGGTACTTTGCTCAGGTTCATGACGGCGAAGAAGAGCGTGGTTGTGCCGATGAAGCGGCGCGGCGTCATCTTCGGCTGCAGCAGGAGATAGGCGGTGAAGGGCGGCGCGCCGACATTCGCGAGTGTTGAGCCGAAGCCCGAAGCCCAGCCCGCGACGTATCCGTGCCAATGACGCGGTTGATAAGCGAGCGCCGCAAAGCGTTCGCTGGCGATTTTGAATGCCAGCGCCAGCAGCGTCAAACCGCCGATGACGCGTTTCAGCGTGACGGCGTCGATGATGTGCAGCGTGAGCGCGCCCAGGGCGACGCCGACCAAGCCCGGCGCCAGCATCAAGACGATTAGCCGGCGATCCCAGCGCCGCCAATAGAAATACAGGGCGAAGACATCGGCGAAGATGAGCAGAGGCAGCACCAAGGCAACGGCGATTTGCGGCTCGATGATCAGTGTCATGAGCGGCACGGTCAAGGCGACTGGAACGGGTCCGCCAAGCCCGCCCTTGGAAAGTCCTACCAGGATGCCAACGATGGCATACAGCAGAATCTCTTCCACGCTTGGCTATCCTCCCATCGCCTAATTTGCCGCTATGCTCAATTATAGGTTGCCGCCAACGCGCTTGCGAGGCGCGACGGCGAATGGCGGCGCTGTGCAAAGGAGACCAGCCATGGACTCGCAGAGGCTCAACGACGAGGGACGCGAATTATGGAATCGGAAGGCAGTCTTCTGGGACGCGCTGCACGGCGACGACGGCAACGAATTTCATCGACGCCTGGTAGCGCCGTCCGTGCTTGAGCTGCTGGGGCTGGCGCCGGGAGAAGCTGTGCTGGATGTTGGCTGCGGCAACGGGGCGCTGGCTCGCCGCTTGGCGGAATGCGGCGCCCGCGTAACGGCTTTCGATTTCAGCGATGAGTTGATCCGCCTGGCCAAGAGGCGGAGCCGGACGAGCTCGGCTGACGTCCAGTACTTGGTTTTGGACGCGACTGACGAAGACGCGATGTTAGGACTTGGCGCGGACCGCTTTGACGCTGTCGCCTGCGCGATGGCGCTGATGGACATGCCGACGATTGCCCCCTTGTTTCGCGCGGCTGCGCGCTTGCTGCGAGATGGCGGGCGTTTCGTATTCGCCACGCAGCACCCGGCCTTCAACTCCAACAACCCGATATTCGTTCACGAGAAGGAAGACCGCGATGGCCTTGTCAGCGAATTTTACGCGGTCAAGCTGCGCGCTTACCTGCAACTGCCGCCGGTGAAAGGCGCGGGCGCGCCCGGTGAGCCAGCGCCGCATTATTATTACCATCGGCCGCTGGGCGAGTTGCTGGGCGCCGCCTTTGCGGCTGGCTTCGTTCTCGATGCGCTGCTTGAGCCGGCCTTCAGCGAGGCGGGCGACAGCGCTTCCGATGGATTATCCTGGCTTGACCTGACACAGATTCCGCCCGTGCTTACGGGCCGCTTGCGGCTTCGTTAGATGGCGGGGTTATCCGCATTGAGCACAGCCGACTCGCAGCGCCCGCCGGCGAAATCAGCCAGCAGCGCCAGCAAGTCCGCGAGCGCGCATTCTATATCGCGGGCGCCATCATCATGATGCGCTTCCACCGTGATCACGGCGTCGGTTGTGTTCTCGCCGGCGGCGCTGGTCGCGCTTTGACGCCAGCACCATCGCCTGGCGACAACCATTCGCTTCTCGTCAGAGAATATGACTTCGCCGGGGAGCGGATGGATAATGGCATCGCTGCCGAGTTCCATATACGCTTCGCTGCCATCCGAGTAATGCACCGTGATTGGCGCGGCTATTCGATTCGTGTCGAAGATGGCGACTGGAAGGCCGTAACGGATGCTGACCAGATTGCCGATATCGACGAGCGTATTGATGCTGGGAATATCGCCCTTCTTCGTCAAGCGGCGGAGCAAAGCCTCGGCGGCGCTGCGATACTTGGTCGGCGAGACGCCAAATGCGCTGATGGCGCGACGCCAGGCGCTTAACGAGGGGAGCTCGCTCAGAGGCCTGGCGCCGATCCGCGCTTTGACCGCCGCCTGTTCCGCGTGATACTTGTCGCGCAGCGCTGCCGGCGCGGGACCGTTTTTCACGTCGCTCGCGACGATTACGCCCGCGACCAGGTTCGGATAGCTCTCTACGATTCGCGCGTCATACTGGAAACTCTTCATATCAACCTCCGGCGGCCAATTCGGGCGCGACAGACAGCGCCTTGCTCTCCCGCTTTTCGAGTGAATGCACGATCTGCGCCCAGATCATTAGGGGTATCAGGGAGGCCAGCGCCGATCCAAATACGATCACTTGTATGCTCTCGCTGCCAGCGGCGTCGATTAACAGGCCCACCACAAGGATGCCGATGCTGTGCGCCAGCTCGAATCCAGCGAAGTCGAGCGAGAATGCCCGCCCCAAGTATTCATCTGGCACTACCTGCTGGATCACAACCGAGCTGTATGTCCAATTCACGGAGCCACCCATCGCGCGCACGGTGACAGCCAGGACTAGAATTTCGAGCGACGGTGACAGCCCCCAGAAAAGCCAACCGAGCGCGATCACGACGAAACCGACGACGATCAGCCGCCGCAGCACGCGAACAGAATCGTCGCTAAAACGGTTGGTGATGAAGGGTCCGATAACAGCGCCGCAGCCAAATGCAGCCCACAGTATCGCCATCGAAACGACGCCGCCTTCGCCCAACACGAATACCTGCGTCCCGTAGATGATCAGCACAGTGTCGACGCTCGGGATGCTTATGCCCATCTTAACGAAGAGCGTGCCCGCCGCTTCCGGGTGTCGTATCAGGTAGCGGAGGCCGTCGCTGAAGGTGCGCTTGGACTTGTCCCTTGCCGTGCGCTCCGACCCCCCGATTTCAGATCGCGGCTTGTCAGGAATGACGATGGTAACTACGAGCAGAGCCGAGACGACGAATGTCATTGCGTCAATCAGCAGCGCCGCCTGCGTCCCCAGCATCTCGGCCACCAAGCCGCCGGCAATCGCGCCGATGGCCAGCATCGCCGACCAGGTAACGCTGCTCAGCGTGTTGCCAATGACCAGTTGATGACGATAGAGAATGCTGGGCATAATCGCGTTGCGCGCCGGCTCGAAAATGGACGAAACCAGAAACTGGATGACGACAAAAACATATATCAGGGGCAAATATTCAGGACTTTGCGTGGCGAAGAGCAGGCCGAGAACAGCCAAGGCGCGTAAAATATCACTTGCGATTAGCAGCCGCTTTCGGTTAAATCGATCGGCCAGCACGCCGGCCAGCGGACGCATGAGCAGCGGCGGGACCAGCCGAGCGATCAAGAATGCGCTGACGGCGACGCCTTGATAGCCGCTGCCCTCGGTATACGATACGATCAGCGCCGAGATGACAATCGTGCTGAACCAATCGCCAAGCAGGCTGACTAGCTGCGCCGCCCACAGCTTGGCGAAGTCTCGGTTGCTGCTGATTAGCTTTATGTAGCCCATAGGTCGGTCCCGTTGCGAGAGCGTAGTTTACTGCACAAGCTGGGACGATGCACGGACAAAATGGACCGGCGACTGGCCTAACCAGTCCAGCGCCAGGCGCGCGAGTCGGCGGTCGGATGGATTCAATGAAGAGGAAATGGCAAAGCGAGGGCGGCCGATGGACAAGCTAATCATTGTGGGCATTGGCGGATTCTTTGGCGCCAACGCGCGCTATGCGCTTACCATTTGGACCGATAACATTTTGGCGCCACGCTGGGGAAGTTTCCCTTACGGGACGCTCGTGGTCAATATAATCGGCTCCTTCGGTTTAGCCTTCTTCGGCGCTTGGTTCAGCGCCCGAACGGACCTGTCTCCCTACCTGCGCCTGCTGTTAGGCGCCGGCTTTTTCGGGGCATTCACGACCTTTTCTACCTACGCCAATGAGAGTATTGCTATGCTGGAAAGCGGCGCGCGCGTTCTGCCATTGCTGAATCTGCTCTTGAACAATGGCTGCTGCTTTATCGGCGTCGCCTTGGGGCTGATGCTGAGCCACAAGCTCTTCGGAGTCGCATAGATGATTACGCAGTTCCTTTCAGCGGATCAAGCGCGGTGACAGGCCATGATTGAAGACCTGGCGAAAGTTGCGATTCTCTCGCTGATCGAAGGCGTCACCGAGTTTCTGCCTGTTTCATCCACCGGGCATCTGATCGTTGGCGCGGCGCTGCTCAATTTTGACGCGATGGTGCCGCCAATCTTCGAGATCTTTATTCAGATTGGCGCGGTTGCGGCCGTCCTCGTCCACTACCGGCATCTGCTGACCGGGCAAGCGTCGCAACTGCGTCATTCGCCGGAGACGCGCCGCTTCTGGCTGATGATCGCGCTGGCTTGCGCGCCAGTCGCCCTGCTTGGCATTGTCTTTCAAAGCGAGGTTGAGGCGCTGTTTTTCTCGGCGCGCGTTGTGGCTGGGTCGCTGATCCTGGGTGGCATTGCCATCCTGATCGTCGAGCGATTGCCTAGATTGCAGCCCGGCGTGACCGAAGAGGCAACGGACATGCAGAACGTGACCTTAGGGCAGGCCGCCCTGGTCGGTTTGGTGCAAGCGCTCGCCCTGATTCCGGGCATGTCGCGCTCGGGCTGCTCAATTGTGGGCGGCATGTTGGCCGGTTTGGATCGCCGCGCGGCCACCGAGTTTTCCTTTTTTCTGGCATTGCCGCTGCTTGGCGGCGCAACGCTGTATAAATTTGTGACGACCGTGGATGAACTTGGGTCTGAACAATTGCTGCTGCTCCTGCTGGGCGCGGCGTTGTCCGCAGTCTTTGCCTGGCTGGCAATCGACTGGCTCCTGAATTTCATCTCGCGGCATAGCTTCGCCGCCTTCGGTTATTATCGGATCGCGGCCGGCGTCCTTATTCTGGCGGCCGCCTCGTCGGGCATCATTTCCTGACTGCCAGAGCTTCCGTCGGCCGCCAAAGCAACCTGCCGCCTGCGGACTTCGCAAAGCCTGTCGCAATCTCGTTTGTCCATTATTTCTACTCTGCCTATAATGGATGATGCATGCGGCAGCGCGTCCAACTTGGACTCTTAGCGCATGGTTTTGCGGACGGGTGGCGCTGGCTCGTTCTCGGATTGCGGAAGATGACCCGCCATGATGCTGAAACCTACAGCCTTGGGCGAGGGAGATGCCGACTGATGTTGAAGCGTCAACAAGGATATCGGTTACTGGCGATCTTTGCCGCGCTGACAATTTCACTCACCGCCTGTTTCCGTGAAACATCCGAAGAGATTCAGCAGCAGCCCGTTGCGCGCCAGCTCGCTTCGCCAACCGTGGTTGTCGAGGAAGAGCCGACTGCGTTGCCGCCAACCGCGACTGAGACGCCGGCGCCAACCGAGCAGGAAGCCGACGAATTTGCCTTGACGGCCACCGCACTGATCGCCTTGCAGACGCAGCCCGCTGGCGGCTCGTTGACCACGAGCGGCGGAGCGGGGGAAGATGACGCGGCTGTCACTGGCCTGCAAGCGACCGCGATTCCGCAAATTCGCGCGACGATTCCGCCAGGCGAAGATTGCGTGCATGAAATCCGCGCGGGCGATACCCTGTATCAGCTGTCGCTGGCCTACGGCGTGACGGTGGACGCAATAGCCAAGGCGAGCGCGATTGCCAACCCGGATCGCATCGCCATCGGGCAACAGGTCGTCATCCCCAAATGCGGCACGACGGGCTTCATCCCGCCGCCCACATCCATACCGCCGCCGACCGTCGACCCGGCGACCATCCCGCCGACAAGCGCGCCAGC
This sequence comes from Chloroflexota bacterium, assembly GCA_026706455.1. Lineage (GTDB taxonomy): Bacteria > Chloroflexota > Anaerolineae > Aggregatilineales > Phototrophicaceae > UBA6055. The sequence continues at coordinate 13,074 of JAPOYS010000148.1, forward strand.
TGTTGTAGAAATCGCAAGCGTCGAAGACACCAGAAACACCTTGATTGAGCAGGCGCAAGCCTCCTTGCTCGATAACGCACAAACGGTGGGCGATGCCGAATTCAGCATCCAAGCCGCCGCCCAAGCCACGCCCGCTGGAACCTATACTGTGCAGCAGAATGATACGCTCTTTGGCATCGCTGTCAGCTTGGGCACGACGATCGAGGTATTGGCGGCGCTCAACGATATCACCGATGTGGACAACCTGACCGCCGGCGCCGTCTTACAGACCCCTTAGCCGTCGTTGATAGCGTCGTGGGCTGCGCTCAGCTCGTTTGGGCGACTAGCATCCTGCGCTGTGAGCATTGCCGCGGGGAGTGGCGAAAATCGTGGCTATACAGCTATACACTTAGAAGCTGGTGTAGGGGCGATCTATTAGGTCGCCCGAATCTCTTTGTGTAACGCGGGCGGAATGATATGCCGCCCCTACATTGTTGTTGCTCTCGAATAGCTCATTTCCACCGAATTAGCCACTCCCTTGCCGCGGGCGCCCTTGCGACACTCACTATTGCTGTGATACAATGCGGCTCCCAGAATGAAAGCGAGCGCCTTCGGGCGTCTTTTTGTGGAAGGAAAACAGCCATGAGCCAGGAACTTATTCGGAGCCTGGTCGTCGACAATCACGAGCATCCCGAAATCGAATCAGGCGACACGGTCAAGGTTCATGTGCGGATTGTAGAAGGCGCGCGCGAACGCGTACAAGTGTTTCAGGGCCTTGTCATCAGGGCGCGGAAAGGCGGGAACGAAGCCAACTTCACCGTTCGCCGGATCGCCAGCCATGGTATCGGCGTCGAGCGGACCTTCCTGTTGCGCAGCCCGCGCGTGGAGAAGGTGGAGATTCTGCGGCGAGCGAAAGTGCGGCGCGCCCAATTGTATTATCTACGCGATCGACGTGGCAAAGCCGCTCGTCTCAAAGAACGCCGCTAGTCAAGCCCAGAACTGGACAAGCTGCGCACGGGGCGCCTGAGAAGGCGCTCTTTTTCTGCTCCAGCGCGCTTACTCTCTCAGCACGTAGTAGGCGCCTTTATTGGCGCCAATCCTGGTCAGCACGCCTTTTTCTACGAGATCAACCAGATCCAGGCGCAGAGTCTCGGAGGATACAGTCTGTATCAAGCCCCGGTACTCGCGATTCGTGATCGAACCGGATTCACGTATGTACTGCAAGGCCCGCGCTTGCCGATGATTGGTATCGCGCGACCACTCGGGCAGTTCAGGCTGTCTGCGTTCGTTATGCAGAGCGAGGGCGAAGCTATAGGGCCGGGCGTCGAATTGCGGCGGCGAATGCCCCGCCTGCTCCATGACCTCGATCATGCGGTCAATGCCAAGACCAAGTTCTTCAATGTAGCCCCAATGGAAGAGGCCGCCAACCAAGCGCGGATTGCGCGAGAAGTGTTCGTCCTTTATGTTCTCGACCGTGATGAAGCCGGGCAGTCCACCGGGCGAAATCACTTCCAGTCGGTCGGAGAACATGCGCACTTCAATGCGGCGCCCGCGCAGGCGGTAGTCGCGATGGCAGACCGCGTTGACCAGCGCCTCGCGCACGGCGAATTGCGGGTACTCGAATGTCTCCTCGCGTTCCAAGCCTTTGACCACTGCGCTAATGGCCATCTCACTCCAGACCAGGTTCCAAGTGGATTCGATCAAGCGCGGGACGGGACCGGTCAATTCTTCGCGGCGTGAATAACCGGCCAATCCGCTTTCGCCGCGCGGCGTGGCGCCAACGAACTTCGCGAAGACGACGCCGCTCTGCGGCAGCCAGCGCTGAGGATACTCGCTGAAGAGCAAAAGCCCGCAGACGGTCGGTTTGCCCTCGGGCGTGATGGCGCCAATCTCCGCCAGCAGGCGGTTGACCTCGCCGCCGTAGGGGCGCTTGGTTCGCTCGGCGCGCTTTTCCAGGAACTCGTCGATCATCGCCCGGCTGAGGTCGTCGATGGTGGCGCCGGGTACCGCTTCCGTTTCGAAGTCGCCCGTGTTTTTCGCGCTGGCCAGCCGCTGGATTTCTTGCCCGCCCAAGGGTCGATTGACGGAACCGCTGCGAATGAGAACGCGGCCATCCGCCAGCGCATGCAATTCGGTGCTGCGCGGCACTCGAATGGCGTAGACCGGGATTTTGTCCTGACCGTTTAAACCGTTGTCGCCGCCAAACGAATCATCGCCCGGGCTTGGATCGGACGGCTGCATGATGATTTGCTCGCAGTCTTCAATGACGACGGGCGGGCTGTATAGGTTGTCGGCGCAGGCGAGCGCTCGATCGATATCTTCGCTTGCGGGCCGCGTCGCCGCCGGCGCTCCATCAGCGTCAAGCCCAACGATGATGACGCCGCCTTCGGTATTGGCAAAAGCCACCATATGTTCGGCGATGAGATTTGCGTCGGCTGTCGGCGCAAAGGCGAGCCTTGGTCCCTCGCCGGAGACCGTAAGCGGAATATTTGACATCGGCGCTTAGTCGGATTAACTATCGCGAATGAATACAAGAATCGCACGATGACACGACTACAATTATAATTGTGATTCCGCGCCGCGGATTGCAAATTGGGTCAATTTTGAAAGTTCGGCGCAAATGCTAGATCTCATCCAACCCATGGGCAGTGTGCTGCTTAGCTGGCTGCTGCTCTTTCTGCTATTCAGCGGAATGGGCCTCGGAGTCATGCGGATTCTTGGGCGAGCCGCCGATTCGGGCTGGATGTGGTTGGACAGCTTCTGGCTCGGTTGGGCGCTTTCAATTGGCATCATGCAGTTGTGGCACTTCGCCTTTCCGGTCAACGATGCGCTCGTTCTGCTGTTCGCCGCATTCGCCACGCTTATGTGGGCTCGGCTGGGCGCCGGCGCGACCCGCGTAGCGAATCGACTGGCGCGCGATAAGACATTCCTGCCGCTCTATGCGCTGCTCGCCCTGTGGATGTCGAATCGCGCGCTGGGCATGCCGATCGCGTTTGACACCGGATTCCGTGATATCCAGGCGGTCATGTGGATTGACGCCTATCCGCTGGCGCCTGGTCTTGGCAACCTCTTTTCGTCGCTCGCCTATAATCAATCGGCCTATCTCTACGACGCCTTATTGGATACATCAATTTGGTCGGGCCGAGCATATTACATCGCGACCGGCTTGCTGCTCATGGCCTATCTGGCTTACGCGCTGCGGGCGGCGCTGCAGGTCTATCGGTCGCGGGCGGCGAGAGAAGTTGGCTGGTCAAGAGTTTTCGCGGCGCTCACCATACCGTTCATTCTGTTTCAGACGGTGCGTTGGGGCGGCATCACCCATTTCTTGACCGATACCGTCGTGGAATTGGTCGGATTCTTGACGATGATCTATCTGCTCGATTTTCTCCAGTATTGGGGGACCAAGAACAGGACAGACAATTACCTCGTCTATCGCTTGGCGATAATCATCTTGACAGGCATTACCGTAAAGCAGAGTTATGCAGTCTACGGAATGGCGACCGCGGCGCTCGCGATCCTTGTCTGGATTCAGCGCGGCGGCGCTCGTCGACTGGTGGCCAGCTCCGCGCCGCTCTGCTTGCTGGCGCTCGCGTTTCTGCTCCCCTGGATGGCGCGCGGCGTCGTCACCAGCGGCTACCTCGCCTATCCGCATTCGATCGGCCGATTCGAACTGGACTGGACGATGCCGGAAGATCAGATCGAACTTCGTCAAACGAGGTTGGCCACCAACACGCGCCTCAGAGGCGGAGACCCTGAGGTTGTTCTGGCGTCCTGGGATTGGCTGGGTCCTTGGCTTGAAGACTATGCCAGCAATGTTTTCCCGACATTGCTTCCGACGGTCATTTCATTTTTTGGACTTGGCTTGTACCTTTGCGGAGTACTAAGACATCGCGGGCAAAGGTCGCCGCCGATCGTGCGCTGGTGGGCGCTCAGTCCGCTGGCAGTCATGCTCGTGTTTTGGTTTTTCACCGTACCCGAAGACAAATATGTCCGATACATTCTCTGGAGCTTCGCCGCGTTGTCGCTTACGATGGCGGCTTTAGTCTGGCGGTCGATTGCCTGGCGGCTGCGGGTCAAGGCGCTTTTCGTGGTAGTCTTTTTCTGTATGGCTTACGTCCTCTTTGCAATTGTCAGACACGAGGAGTATGTGATATCCGCCGGTCCCGATGATGGCTTTCATGCCCACTTCATGCCCATTTATCATGAGTTTGTTACCAGTGACGGCACGATTCTCAATCGCACCACCGGCGAGTGGAACCAGAACCAGTGTTGGCACATACCGCTGCCCTGTACGCCACATCCCCATGCCGGCATTGTGTCACGCGTTCCTGGGGAGCTCAGGCATGGTTTCCGCTTCGCTCCAATTGCGGAGGCGAGCAACAGCGGTGGCTGAGCAAGAATCGCACCTGCTTGCGTCACGGATTGACTTGGAAACGGGATAAGTCGATGTCCGCCCTTTTGCCCGTATTTGCGCTGATCGTCACCCTGTTCTTTTTGCGCGCCTGCCTGGTGACCCTTGGATACTATAAAGAACCGATCTTGACGGCTTTCCAGCAATACGGGGATGAGGTGGGCTTCAGCCCCTTGTTTGAGTCCTTTGCCTGGGGCTGCGCGCTGGGTTATATCCTGTTTATTGTCCTGGCGCCGTCATCCTTTCTCATTCTCATCGGAGTATTCTCCTTCGTATTTTTCGTGATGCTGTATTGGCGGATCAAAGACAGTATTTTAAAGCACCCGCAGATCTTTCTGCGTTTCCCCAACTGGTATCGCGAAATCGTCGATCGGACATCGCGCGAGGAAAGGCGCAAGCTTTCTTACATGTGGCTGGCGCTGCCGCTGCGGACGCGCCTGCTCTACAACGCGCAGCATGAAGAGTTTCGCAAGTGGGTCGAGCTGGTTGTTCTGTCAGTTTCGTGACGGCGGCCACCCGGTTGAGGAGCAGCCGAGAAAAAGAGAGACGGCCCTCCAATCGGAAGAGCCGTCTTGCTTGTCTGGGAGACCTGGACTCGAACCAGGAATGGCGGATCCAGAGTCCGCTGTTTTGCCGATTAAACTATCTCCCAATTCCAAGCCAATGGTATCATGCGCCGCCCTAGCTGACAAGGCTCTCAGGCGGGGCGCTTGTGACAATCGCGAGTCCGCGCCGATTGGCGTTCCTGCAAATGATTCAGTCTGACTCTTGCGTCAGCGATTTCAAAGCCAGTTCTATTCGCCGAACTGACTCGGCTCTTCCCAGAATCTCCATCGTCTCAAATGTCGGCGGCGACACTCGCTGGCCCGTAACCGCCGCTCTCAAGGTTCCAAATACTTGCCCGTTCTTGTAGCCGCTCGATTTGGCGTATGCGGCCACCGCCGCCTGTTGCGCTGCGGGCTTAAAGTCTGGTACCTGCTCCAAAATCGGCAGCGACGCGCGCAGAACCTCTGCGGTCTGCGGCGGGTCCATCTTGCGCTGAATCAAGATGTCCGGCGGCGGCGGCTGGAACGATGCCCAATTGGCAAAGAAAAAACCGGCCATCGGCACAACATCATTCAGAGATTTCAGACGGATCCGCAGCAAGGGAACGACGCGCTTCAGCAGCTCTTCATCGACTGAATAACCGGCCGCCTTCAGAATTGGTTGTAGCGCTCGGCAAAGATCGCCCGCGTCGGAACGCTGAATGTACTGGCTGTTGAGCCAATCGAGTTTGGCGATCGGGTAGGCGCTGTTGGCTGCGTTCACATCTCGCAGGTCAAAGCGCTCGCGTGCCTGAGCCGCCGAAAATACCTCCTGATTGTCCCCATAGCTCCAGCCGATATTGGTCAGGAAGTTCATGACGGCGGCGGGGAGGTAACCCGCGTCAATGAATTCATGGACCAGAACCGGAACGCGCCGGCCCTCGGCATCGGCGAATTGCTGCTTGCGCTTGCTGAGTTTGCCCTTGCCATTTGGATTCAGCAGCACGGGCAAATGGGCGAATTGCGGCTCGTCCCAGCCCAGAGCGCGCCAAATCTGCAGATGCAAAGGGAAGGACGGCAGCCATTCCACCGCCCGCGTGACATGGGATATTTTCATAAAGTGATCATCCACGATATGCGCCAGGTGATAAGTCGGAAAGCCGTCTGACTTCAGCAGGATCGCGTCCTGCAGTTTGTCGTTTTCTACTTGGATCGCCCCGCGGATGAGATCGTCGCCAACGGTCACGCCGGTCAAGGGCATCTTGAAGCGGATGACGAAGGGCAAGCCTCGCGCCTCCAGGGCCTCCGCCCGGTCCGCCGATATGTGTCGGTAGCGGCGATCGTAGCCGCCGCCGGCCGCGCGCATTTCGGCCAGCTCGTCAGCGCTGGCGAAGCACTTGTAGGCATAGCCGTTTTCGACCAGCCAGTTTGCCCAGGCCTGGTACAGCTCAAGCCGTTCTGACTGTACGTAGGGTCCGTAGGAGCCGCCTGCGCGCGGACCTTCGTCAATGTCCATTTGCAGCCAATCGAATGACTCCAGGATCATCTCCAATGAGCCGGGAACGCTGCGCTTCTGATCGGTGTCTTCAATGCGCAGGATGAATTGCCCGCCATGCCGACGGGCGAATAACCAGGCGAAGAGCGCCGAGCGGATGCCGCCAATATGCTGCGGGCCGGTCGGGCTAGGCGCGTAACGCGTGCGCACCGGGCGCGTGATCTTGTCAGTCAAGGGTTTTTTGCTCCGCTGTTTGGCTTCAGCCATCGGGCGCTGGAATCAATTATTGCGCTCGTCAATTGAGTGTGCGTCGGCGGCGAACAATCACGCTTTCGACCAAGCCGATGCCCGCCATCGTGAACAGCAGCGACGTGCCGCCAGAACTCACGAAAGGAAGCGTCAAACCAGTTACCGGCATCAGGTTCAAGTTCATGCCGATGGACACGGTCGTCTGAAAGAAAATCATGGCGGCCACGCCGTAACAGATCATGCTGCCCAGGGGATCGCTGGCCTCCCGCGCCCCTTTCAAGATGCGCGAGAGAATAAGCGCAAACATGGCCAAGACGGCAACCCCGCCGACCAGGCCGAATTCGTGCGCGATGACGCTGAATATGAAATCGGTATGGCGAACGCGCAGGAAGCGGCCCGTGTTCTGCGGTCCTACTCCATAACCCTTGCCCAGGATGCCGCCGGAGCCGATGCTGATGCGCGCCTGATTAATGTTGTAGGCGGCGTCGGGATCCAGTTGCGGGTTGATGAAGGTCTCCACCCGCGCCCGCTGATAGGGCTCAAGCAGCGGGAATATGATCGGCAATATGATAGCCAAGGCAAATAAGAAGAGGGCGATATGCCGCAGCCGCAATCCGGCGGACCAGATAATCACCGCCCATATCACTAGAAACACAATGGTCGTGCCCAAGTCCGGCTGCCTGAAGATCAGAGCGGCTGGTATCGCCATGTGAAGCATGCTGCGGAAAACCGTCGAGAGTTTGCCCAGATCGAGGTAACGCTCGGCGACGTACTGCGACAGCGTGATGATCATGATGATTTTCCCAATTTCAGACGGCTGAATGCGGATGCCAATGTTCAGCCAGCGCTTGGCGCCGCCCGCGCCTTCGACGCCAAAGAATTCCACCATGACCAGCAGGATGACCATTACCGCGTACAGCCACGGGCTCAAGCCGCCCAGCAGCCGGTAGTCAATACTTGCAATGACGATTGCGACAACGAAACCGATAATCGCGAAGTTTCTCTGATCGGGAACTCGGCGGATGATGTCGTCGTCGATGGCGTCTTGCGTCGCGCTACCGATCATCAGGATGCCGAAGACAACCAGGACGAGTGTGGCGGCAAGCAAAACATAATCAAAACGACGCCAGATAGTAACGCTTTCAATCATGCGGTCCGCTTCGGTTTAATCCATTCAGCGGAGATTATATTGCGAAGCGCTTGGTCGCGACAGGGTTAGCTGGCTTGCGCGCCTTAGGCTTTGGCGTCTTTCTCCTCATCATCAAAGGGCGCGACCGTATTCTCGTCTCCGGCGCCAGCTATGGGCTCGGCAACTTCGGCATCGACGCTTGTGGATTTCTCTTCCTTTTGAGCGGCTGCGCCATTGCTCGCGCCATTGGCGTAGCCGCCATCCGCTTTGACGGCTGGACTATTAACCGCCCTGGCGCCCGCGTTCGTCGTGTTGACGACCGGAATCTCGGCCACGAGTTTGCTGTGCGTTCGGTCGCGCTGTTCCAGGTCAATTTCCACACGGTCCTCGTCAACCACCAGGTATTTTACGATCACAGCCAGGATCTCGCGCTTCATCTCTTCCATGCGCTCGGGCGGCAGGTTGATGCGATCGTGCTGCAAGACGAAGCGCAGCCGGTCTTTGGCGGTGGCGCCACTGCCTTTTTTCGCGCGGCCGAACAGTCGGCTCCATAGGTTGGTCATTGGCTTTTCCTCGGTATGTAGCTGCCGCGTCCGAGCACGGCTGGTCTAGCGCCCGTCCAATAGTTGGACCAGTCGCTGGAAAATTCCCGGGCTTTTATCGAGATTCATGAAGGGCACATCCTCGCCTATGACGCGCCGGGCGACATTATTGAAAGCCATGCCCGCTTTGGATTGCAGGTTGAGTGTCACCGGAACCCCGCTGTTGGACGCGGAGAGGACCAATTCGTCTTCCGGGATGATGCCGATGATCGTTACACCCAGGATATCGAAAACATCATCGGACGATAACATCTCGCCCTTTTTGACCAACTCGGTCTTCAGCCGATTGATGATTAGCTTGCCCGGTCCTTTGTCGGCCGCTTCGATCAAGCCGATGATGCGGTCGGCATCGCGCACGGCTGATACTTCCGGATTGGTCACAATGAGCACTTCATCGGCCGGCTCCAGCGCGTTGCGAAAACCGCGCTCGATGCCGGCTGGCGAGTCGATCAAGATATAATCAAAGTCGGCGCGCAGTTCGTCAGTGAGCGTAACCATGTCGTCGGGGCTGACGGCCATCTTGTCGCGCGTCTGGGCGGCCGGTATCAGAAACAGGTCATTGAACTTCTTGTGTTTGATCATCGCCTGCCGCAGTTTGCTGCGGCCCTCGACGATGTCGACCAAGTCATAGACGATGCGATTCTCCAGCCCCATGATGACATCGAGATTGCGCAGACCGATATCGGCGTCAATGACAACCACGCGTTTGCCCAAGCCAGCCAGGGAAATGCCAAGGTTGGCTGTCGCGGTTGTCTTGCCGACGCCGCCTTTGCCCGATGAAATTGTGACTACTTTCCCGCCCATTCGGCGTCCTTTCTCGGTCTAGTCTCTGCGTTCCACTATGATTTCATCGTCCCGCACGCGCGCGACGGCGGGCTTCAGACCGCTGTCTTTGCCGGTTGGCGCTGCGGCAAAATAGCCAGCGATGCGCAGTTGGCTCGGGCTCATCTCCAGCGCGCAAATGATGGCGGATTCGTCGCCGCTCGCGCCGGCATGGGCGAATCCGCGCAATTTCCCCCAAACGACGATGTCGCCCGCCGCGACAACTTTGGCGCCGGGATTCACATCGCCGATGACGACCGCGTGCCCGTCGCTATGAATGGTGCGCCCGGAGCGCAAGGTGCGGCGGAAGAGCACGCCCTCGGCGCCCGTCTCTTCCGAATTGAGCGGCGCCGTCTCCAGGGTCGACGCCGGCGGGCGCGCGGCAGCGGCCCGGTTCTCGGTCGGCACCTTCAAGGATTGCGCCGACTCGCGCGTCGTATCGCTTTTGCTCCGCACCAGTGACAGCGTCAAACCTCGACGCTCAAGCAGAGCTTTGAGGGAGCTGAGTTCATATTTCGGGACGGGACGCTCGCCCAGCTCGACGGTGATATCAGCGCCGGAATAGAATTCAGCCCGCTCGTCGATGCGCGCCGCTAACCGGTCGGTAACCGATTGCCAGCTTTCCGTCGGGCTGAGCGATATCAGCAGGCCGTTGTTAAGGCCCTTGATGGCAATGAGTTCATCTTGCATGCCGGCTAAAATCCGTTAGGGCGAGTCGCTTCGCAATCCACGATAGGTTAAATATACTCGGATTTCCGATTCGCGCTTTTGCCAGCCTCAATCAAACGCGAAATGCGCCGCGACGATTCGGCGTTGAACCGGTGCGGCCGGCGGCAGTTTCAAGCGCTCAGGATGTTCGATAACAGGAATGCCGGGAGCAAGAAGTAGAGCGCCGAGACGAGATGAATCCAGCGGCCCGATTCATCCGCCAGCGACTTGTTCACCCACTGGCCCAGGGTATTGACGGCATAAGTCATCCACATGACCTGAATGATAATCAGCGGGATGAGCAGAATATCGCGATGACTGCCGCGATAGGCCAAGCCGAAGAAGATGTAGGCGCCGTAGGCGATCATGGTGACGGTGCCCAGGGGAGGATACCAGCGTGACAGGCGCGCCAACCCGATGACGCCGAGGATGATGCCGAAGGGGCTGAATTGGGCGATAATCAACTCGCCCAGCTCTATCCAGCGCGCCGCCTCGCGCCAGCCCCATATATCAAGCTGACTAGGCTGGGGAGCGAGATAGGCGCGAACCAGCAGAGCGATGCCGATACCCGTGATTGCGATTATTGCCAGCCAATATGAAGCTGGCAGACTGGCGTAGGAAAGGAATAGAGCAAGCAGAATGGCGGGCGCCAGCAAGGTCACAAGCGGGTCGTTGATCGTGCCAATTGCGAAAAGAAAGAGTATGCCAGCGGTGTGCCAGGGTTTTGGGCGCTGAGCCGGCTTGAGGCCCGGGCGCGGATTCGTCAACAATATCATGTCCACTAGCAGGTACAGCAGCCAGGCGGTGACCAAACCCGTAAGACGCAGGCTCTGCGCGGTGCCGACTTGACTCCAGAAAATAGCGAGAAAGAGGACGATTCCCAATCCGATGCCGAGGTCCTTGCGCTCCAATAAGAAGGAGGCCAGAATCATGCCGATGCCAGCGACGCCGGCTGCGATGACGATAGTGGCCGGCTGCGATTGACCGCCGCCCGTCTGCGACCAAAACAGCGGGCAGAGCGCGAGCGTCAGACCGCCGGCGATTGAAGCGACGAAACCCATCTGGCGCATGCCCGCTGTCACGCCGAAGATGGCGAGAGCCAAGCCCGAAGCGCGCGCGATTGGCGTATCGCCAATGAGCAACATGAGCAGCCAAGCGGCGCCCGCGGCGAGAAGAGCCGGGCTCCAGTGCCGCAGCTGCTCTCGATGAGGGTCTTGGATCAACTGCACCTTAGGCCTCGCTCCTGTCAGCGAATGCGCGCAGGGTGAGACCGTCGCGCTCGACTTGCAGCCGGTAATACTCTGCCATCGTCCGGCGCACAATCGGCAAAGCGACCTGCGAGCCTTCGCCGCCGTTGTACACAAAAGCCAGGATGATCACTTCCGGCTCATCAAAGGGCGCGTAGCCGGTATACCAAGCGTGGGCTGGCCATTGACCGGGCACACAAAGATTCAGGGCCCAGGCGTTGTCGTCGCAATATTCGGCGGTGCCCGTCTTGCCGGCAACTTCAACAAAAGGAAGCGCCGCGCCTTGAGCGGTGCCGCCCTCGCCGGTTACCGCCTCGCGCATGCCTTCGCGCACCAAATCCAGCGACTCTCGAGATACAAAGGGCGGAATATACGGGTTGTTCACCGTGCGAAAGCGCACGGGCTGGCATACGGAGCCGTTGAAGCTGTAGTTGAGTGGTATATGAACGCGATAATTGTGCAAGTCTTCGAAGCCCGGCTCGGGATTCAAGTCGACCGTATTCCGGTATCCAGCCGGATCGCAGCGGTAGGGGTCATACCACTCCGAATTCGGCTCACAAACGCAAGCCAGACTGGCTTCGCCCTTCATCAGCATGTCTTCCAGCAGCAGCAGGGTCAGTTCGTCGCCCGGCGCCGACAATTCGCGGTTGATCGTTCTCAATATCTTGGGTTCGAAAGCCTCAATAATCTGTCGTTCTTCGTCGAGGAATTCGCGGATGATCGTCGGTTGATAGAGGACGCCGCCGTTGATGGTGGCGGCGACTGAGGCTATCAACTGCAACGGCGTAACGTTGACGTAACCTTGCCCGAAAGCCGCGTTGTAGGTATCGCCGGTGGACCAGCTCTCGCCTTGATTGCGGCGCTTCCAATCCGGGTCGGGCATGCGATTGGGATTCTCGAACGGGAGTTCGATGCCCAGCTCGCTTCCGATGCCAAAAGCCGTTCCGTAGCGGAAGAGATCATCGATGCCCAGTCCGCCCGGTCGAATCGTCTGCGCCGACAGATTTGGATTTCCGCCGCCAATCTGATAGAAGTAAACATCACAGCTCCAGGCGATGCCGCGAATCATGTCCACGCGGCCGTGCCCGCTGCGCAGCCAGCAGACGAATCGTTGCGCGGCGGCGCGGTCAAGCGGCGCGTAACGGTTCTCCACCAGCAACTGGCCTTCATCCAGCAGCAGCGTATTTGGATCAATTATGTTCTCTTCCAGCACGGCGGCCGCGGTGATCACTTTCCAAACCGAGCCGGGCGGATACTGGCCCTTGATCGTCTTATCCAGCAGGGGGAAGAGCGGATCGGCCACGATTTCCAGGAAGTACTCGACATCGATGGCGCGGGCGAAACGCGAATTGTCGTAACTGGGATAGCTGACCAAAGCCAGCACCTCGCCCGTGCGCGGATCCATGGCGATGACGACGCCTTGCCGCGACACGGCGCGCCCGGCAGTGGTATTGAGTATCTCCAATTGGTCGATTAACGCCTGCCGCGCGAAGGCCTGCAAATCGGTGTCGATCGTCAGCCTCACATTTTGCCCAGGCACGGGATCATCCTGCTCAATGACCTTGAGCACTTCGCCGGCGACATCGACTTCGCGCAATATGGTGCCGCGCTCGCCAGCCAGCCGGGTCTCCAGGTAGCGCTCGATCCCTTCGTAGCCGATTCGATCAAAAGCCGGATTGTAGCCCAGCGCGCGCAGCGTTTCGGCTTCTTCCGCCGGGATAGGTCCCATGTAGCCGATGATGTGCGTCGTCAAGGCTCCAGCCGGGTATTCGCGTACGGCGACTGGCTCGACATCAACGCCGGGCATATAAATGCGCTCTTCCAGGATCTGCATCGCGACCAGTTGCGGCACATCGAGAGCGACGATCACCGGGCTGAAGGGCTCGATGCCCTCGCCTTCTCTCACCAGGTCTTCAATGCTGCGCGCGAATTGGCCTGACTGTTCAGCGATTTCGCGCGTCGGCGGCACGTCAACCAATGCCGACAAGCGATTGAATACCTCCAGTTCGGCCGCTATACCCGCTGGCAGTTGGGCTGGTATGACGGTGACGTTGTAGGCTGGCACGTTGAAGGCGAGCCGACGGTCATTGCGATCGAAGATGGCGCCGCGCCGCGCCGGGATGGGGAAGCGTTTCAAGCGGTTCTCATCGGCGCCAACCTCAAACTCGTCATGCCGGAGTACCTGAAACTCATACATGCGGATGCCAAAGATGAGGAATACGGCGAATATGACCGCTTGAAAGAAGGTCAAGCGCCAGGTCTGAAACGGGATGAGCCGATCGGATTTCACTCGCGCGCAGCCATTTCGCTTCCGAGCGACAAACTGTGAGGCGCGATTTGCACGCCCCCTTCCAGCCGGCGCTGCAAAAGCCGTACAAAGGCCTGGACGGGCAGTACAGCAATCAAATTGTAAAGCAGCGTCGGCAGCAGCACGAGACGCGTCATCGAAGCGATATCGTAGGTATTGCCCAGCATGAACAGTCCAATCAAGGAAAAAGCCGACATGAATACGGTCGCCAGCGCCGTGATCGCCAGGAGAAAGAAAATGCGCAGTCGAAGCAGTGGCGCGCCCGCCGAGTTGACGACGTATACGATAATCATCAGCGCCGCCGACGACGTGCCGACGGGCAAGATTGACAGCAGATCCAGGCAAAAGCCGCCCACCAAGGCCCAGACGAAACCTTCCGCCAGACTCGAGCGAAGCGACCAGCAAATGACCAGGATCATGACGAGATTGAGCTGGCCCCGCGTGTCATTCAACAGGGGTGTGAAATTGCTGAGCAGCGCGACTAGGAAAGCGATGAAATGCGGCAGGAAGCTCGCGGACAGCGCCGCCGCCACGCCCAATACGCCAATGGACAAGTAGCGCCCCATGCTAGCTCGCGCCCACGTTTTCAAATACTGTCAGGTCGATGGGCTCAAAACTGGTGATGACGAGCACCAGCTCCAGCGTGTCGAAGTCAAGCAAGCTGCGCACCTCCGCCTCTTGAAAGAGCTCGAACTCAAACTGACGTACGCTGGTCACCTGGCCCACCACGATATCGGGCGGAAAATTGCCCCCGAGCCCCGATGTAATCACCAGGTCGCCTTGCTCGATAACTTCGTCCAAGTCGACCATCGTCAGCCGCAAGACGCCGGAGGCTTGGCCGATAATGCTGCCGTGCGCGCGCGTCGCCTGCAGGCGGGAGCTCACAGCGCTGTTCTCGTCATTGATGAGCTGCACTTGCGCGGCGTTGGCGCTGACTCGAATGACCCGGCCGACCAGACCGAGCTCGGTAGTGACCGGCATGCCGATCCCAATGCCGTCGCGGGCGCCGCGATTGATAATGATGCTGCGGGCGATCCCGGTCTGTTCGACCGCAATCACATCGGCCGGCAGGAATTCCTGGTCCTCCAATGGCGATGTATAGGCAAGCAGATTCTTCAGTCGGACGTAGTCGCTGGCTGATTCACGCAGCGTGATGGACTCAACCTGCCGGCGCGCGAGTTGTTCTTCCAACGCGGCGATCCGCTCGCGCAGGCGACCGAGGTTGTTGAGCTCTTCAAAGGTTTCGTTGAGCGAGAGCGACAAACGATTGAATAAGCCTGACAGTCCGTTCAGCGGCGCGGCAACAAGTCCTTCGATCGGCGTCAATAGGCCGGAGACGCTCAGCGCAATTAAGCCGGCGCAAAGGCAAAGCATCAGCATTAGCGTCAAGAATCGGCCTGGTTGCCGCAGGCTTCGCACTCGTCAGTCCTCGCTAGCGCGCAGTTTGTCTTATGGTATCACAGATTGCGCGAATGCGATCTAGGCCCGCGAATGGCGCAGGCCGCGCCAAACGAGGAAAAAGATCTTTGGCTGGATCGTCGTGAAGTGGGCCGTCTGAACTAGTGTCGGGTGCTTCCACGCTCGGGGCCGGTTAGCAGGCGGCGCAGATTGTTGTAATCCTCAAGCACACGCCCGGCGCCGCGCGCGACACAGGTCATGGCGTCATCGGCCAGCCAGGAATGGATATTGACCTCTTCGCGCAGCCGGTCTCCCAAGCCGCGCAATTGCCCGCCGCCGCCAGCGATCGTGATGCCGCTCTCCATCAGATCGGCGACGAGCTCGGGCGGCGTATCGTCCAGCGCGTCCTTCACCGTATCGATGATGATGTTCACCGAGCCGCCGATCGCCTCGCGTATTTCGATGGAACTAACCTCCACCGAATCCGGCAGCCCCGACGTCAGGTTGCGGCCCTTGACCATGTAGGTGCGTTCCTGCGGCAAAGGATAAGCCGAGCCAATGTCTATTTTCGCTTTTTCCGCGGTTGGCTCGCCGATAAGCAGATTATGTTTGTTGCGCAGATGCTGCACGATGTCTTCGTCCATTTCATCGCCAGCGACGCGTATCGAGCGACTGATGACGATGCCGCCGAGGGAGAAGAGCGCGACCTCGGTGGTGCCGCCGCCAATATCAACGACCATGCTGCCGCGCGTCTCCAAGACGGGCAAACTGGCGCCGATGGCGGCCGCGACCGGCTCTTCTATCAAGTGGGCTTCGCGCGCGCCGGCGTCCAGCGTCGCTTCGATGACAGCGCGCTTTTCGACCTCGGTGACGCCGCTGGGGATGCCGACCACCACGCGCGGCCGCGGCACGGGCACCCAGCTCTGTTCATGCGCCTTCTTTATGAGGTAGTCGAGCATGCGCGCAGTGATTTCATACTCGCTGATGACGCCATCGCGCAGCGGACGGACGATCAAAATATCTTTGGGATTCTTGCTCCACATTTCTTTTGCGCGCGCGCCAACTTCTATCGGCGCTCGCGTCTTGCGGTCGATGGCGACAAAAGACGGTTCGTTGATTACGATGCCCTTGCCGCGCACATAAACCAAGGTATACGCGGTACCCAAGTCAATGCCGATGTCGAGCGAAAACAGCCCGAACAGGAAATCCAGGGGACTTAGCACTGATGAATCCTCGACGAAACGCGCACGCCGCGCATTATATCATAGTTCAACATTAACAAATATTAACAAGACTCAACGTTACGCCAACGCCGGCAATTAGCCTTTTCACATAAACAAATATAGCATCAATTCGCAGGTCGTTCACATGATGCGCGCATGAGGTTATGATTGGCTAAGAGTGCGGCGGCCAGAGGCAGGCGGCAAGTTCAGAATGGTTTTGGAAAAAGTACGGAGGTCGCTCGCCCGTCATGGCGCCTTTGTCCCGGGCGAGAAGGTGATCGTTGCCGTATCCGGTGGCTGCGATTCGGTGGCGCTGCTGCATCTGCTGAAGCGTTCGCGTGAATTCATCAAGCTGGACTTGCATGTCGCCTCGCTCAACCACGGTCTGCGGGCGGAAGCGGGGCAGCGGGACCTGGATTTTGTGGCCGGCTTGGCTGCGCGCTGGGGGCTGCCGCATACGGTCGGTCAAGCGGATATTCCGCGCCGCGCCCAAGAATGGGGAATCGGCATTGAAGAGGCGGCTCGGCGGGCGCGCTACGCATTTCTGGCGCGCGTGGCCAGGGAAGAGGGCAGCGCTTGCGTGGCTGCGGGCCACCACGCGCTGGATCAGGCGGAAACCATCATAATGAATATCGCGCGCGGCAGTGGCATAACTGGCTTGCGCGGCATGGACGTCGTGGCGCAAATACCGGATGAGGCGGGGCTGCGCCTCGTACGGCCGCTGCTTCAGCTCACGAAGGCCGATCTGGAGTCTTACTGCCAGCGGCACAAGCTGCCGTATCGCCTCGACGAAAGCAACGCCGATATCAGCTACCAGCGAAACTTTGTTCGCCACCAATTGATCGGACCCATGCTGCAACTGAATCCGGAATTGCTCAGCGCTTTCGCACGCTTGGCCGAGTCAGCCGCCGTGGAAGATGCCTACGTATCATCGCAATTCGAGCGCGCCGCGCTGCCATTCGCAACCGTATCGGAGGAACGCTGGAGCATACCGGTGGATGAGTTCGCGGCGCTGCATCCGGCGCTTCAACGGCGTTTTGTGCGGGGCGCCTATCAGCGACTGTCTGGCTCAGGGCAAGTTCTGTCTCACGCCTTGACGCTTGATCTCGTCGCCTGGGCGCAACAGGCGGGGACCGGCGCCCGGCGCGATATGAGCGCTGCAATTCAGATGCGCCTGAGCTACGCGCAGTTATCCATTGAACGCAAGAGCGCCGTCGAAGCGCACGACGATTATTGTCTTATCCCCGCTGGCACCGACGAACACGTAGACGCGGATACGCCGCTGGTCTTGCCGAACATGCGGCTATGCCTTTCGCGAGCTGAGACGGCGGGCAGCGAAGACCTCGCCTTGTGGCTGCGGGACGGGCTTGAGCTGCGCTTGCGAACGCGCCGCCCGGGCGATCGCTTCAAGCCCAATGGCATGGGCGGGCGGTCGCGCAAGCTCAAGGACTGGATGATTGACCGCAAGATCCCGCGCGCGATTCGCGATCAGATCCCGCTCCTTTGCGCAGACGGCGAGATCATCGCGATATGCCTGGGCGATTTCTGGAGACTGGCGCACTCAGACCTTACCGATCAGCCCGGCGCCCGTCGCTATAGCCTGACGGTTGGCTAGCGCCTAAGTCATTCAGACGAAATCAAGCCCAATAAGTTTCCCGCCGCCAGTTATTCCTATATAATCGGCAGTACGCTTCGTTTTGGGGCTGGACGCCATAATGGCTGAAAGACAACTCATGCGACTTCTGCTTGTTGACGATGATGGCGTCAATCGCTATACCGTGAGCAAAGCGTTGCAGCGCGTCGGTTATCTAGTGTCAGAGGCGAGCAACGGCGAAGCGGCGCTCGATCGATATGACAAGAGCGACTTTGATCTGGTCTTATCCGAAGTTGACCTGCCGGGGATTGACGGCGTAGCAGTGCTGCAGGGCATTAAGCAAAAGTCTCCCGACGCCGTGGTCGTGCTGATGACCGAGGATACAAACATCGACACGGCAATCCAGGCGCTGCGATTTGGCGCCCATGACTATTTGATAAAACCCTGTTCCAGCGAAGACATCCGCGCGAGCGTGGAACGCGGAATCGATACAGCGCGCAGCTTGGCGCGGCGTCGGCGCCTCGTCGATGCGATAGAACGAAACGTTTCCGAGTTGGCGCGCGAAGTCTCGGATAGCTTGGACGCGGCTGATTATGTAGCCGAATTGGGCGCAGCGGCGATTCGCGAACGAGCGCTGCCGCGGGGCAACACGATCCACTTGGGTCCGCTTTCGGTGCTGCCGGGCAAGTATCAGATCGAAGCGGAGAATCAGTCGGTCAGTTTGACGCCGACAGAATTCGATCTGCTCCTGTATTTGGCGGCGCATCGCGGCCGCGTCGTCTCCTGTCATGAGCTGGTGCGCGAAGTGCGCGGCTATCATACCGAGGAAACGGAGGCGCGCGAGGTTATCCGCCCGCATGTCAGCAATCTGCGGCGCAAGCTCAAGCGCCTCGGAGATATCGACTTGATCGTCAACGTACGCGGCATCGGCTATCGCCTCGGCGAAGTCTCGGAAGAGGGCTGATCCGCCTCGCCCACTTCGGACGTCAGCTGATACACTTACCCGGATTTCCCAAAAATCAGCCCGGCTGAAGGAGGCCAATTGCGCTCGCTGGCTATTGTAATTGTCACCGTTCTGATTGCCTTCAGTGCGGCTCGCGCTGGGTTGCAGGCGCTAACCGAGGAATGCTCGGCGGCCGGCACGCTTTCGCGCGAGACCTATTTGAGCGGCGTCTCAGCGCACGAGCGTAAGTTTACGCTCTATCTGCCGCCGTGCTACCAGGCGTCGGGGGCTTCTTATCCGCTGCTGCTGCTCTTGCATGGCTCCAACGCCGACGACAGTCAATGGGCGCGCTTGGGCTTCTTGGATGCTCTGGAGAGCGCGATTCGCGCGGACGAAGCTCCGCCCATGATCGTGGTGATACCCTATGGCGGGTCAGTCGCCAATCAGAATCGCTTTGATGGTTTGAGCTATGACCGGATCCTGCTGGATCTCCTGGAGCAAGTGAACGACCGCTATCGCCTGGATGGACGACAAGCAATCGGGGGCATTTCGCGCGGCGGCTTCTGGGCGTATCACCTTGGCTTGCGCTTCGCCGCTGACTTCGTCGCCATAGGCGGGCACAGCCCCTATTTTGACCCGGACCATGCGTCGCCTGAAAACAACCCGCTTGATCTGGCGAGGAGCTTAACTGCCGACACTCGCCTGCGCCTATGGCTCGATCGCGGACCCGTTGATCACGCAGCCGACGGCGTTGACCAAATGCATGTGCTCCTGCGGGAGCGGCGCATTCCGCACGCGTACATCGTGCACGCGGCTGGCGATCACAGCGAGGCGACCTGGCGCCAAAACATGGGGGCTTATGTCGACTTTTATGCTGGAGCCTTTGCCGGCTACGATGATAAGCCCTTCGCTCGGGAGGCTCCTAGCGCTGGCGGCGGAATCGAGTTGTGGCTGCCGGCAGCGGGATTCGGCGCTCTGCTAACCTCTATCGACTCGGCCGATTTCGACGCGCTGCTCGCTGGCGCGCTCGATCAACGGCTGATTCTCAGCCACTCAAACGCGGAAAGATTGAGCGAGCGCGGAATCGACCTGCATCTGAATACCCGACTCGTCGCGGACAACCTGCTGTTCAATGAATTGTGGCGCGACAAACGCAGTTTCACGCTCTTGCCTTTTGACCAGTTGCATCTGCGCCTGCGCCCCTTATGGCTGGATGACGCGCCGGTCGTCGATCAACTGGCCGAGTACCCGCTGAGCTTCCCAAGCGATGCGCCAAACTTTTCGCCGGATTTGCTGACGCGCGTCACACTCTCCGGCACGACGGCGCTGGCGCGGCACACCCTCCCGGCTGTTGAGCGCATCGGCCTGGAACAGGCGGCCAGCGGCATCCGCGATTATGTTCGCCGAGCCGATTACTTCCAAATCACGCACGAAGCCTCGATCGCGGCGAGCTGCCCGCGCCATACGGAGTCCGTACTGGGCGGCGCCAATAGCATGTGCATGCTGCAAGACCACGCGCGGCTCTTCGATATTTTGGATGTGGATGTGGTGGATCTCACGGGCAATCACATCAATGATTTCGGATACGAGGCATTCGAGCATACGCTTGAGCATTTTGAAGAGCGAGGGTACGCCTTGGTCGGCGGCGGCCGCAGCGTTGAGCAGGCGCGGCAGCCCCTCATCCTGGAGCGCAATGGTTCGCGCATCGGCTGGCTGGCTTGCAATAATATCGGTCCCTACTACGCCTTCGCGAATGACAATCCGGACGCGCTCGGCGGGCGGCGCCCGGGCAGTGCTTACTGTCGCGGCGGCTGGCTGCGCGAAGCCTTGCCAAGGCTGGCGGCTGAAGTCGATCTCGTTCTTCTAACCGTTCAATACCGGGAGTTTGAAGCCTTCACGCCGACGCAGCGGCAGCGCCTCGACTTTCAGACCTACGCCGAATGGGGCGCCGATATCGTGATTGGCACAGCCGAGCACAAACCGATGACCTTCGAATTTTACCGTACGCGGCGGGCCGAAACGGCTTTCTTGCACTATGGGTTGGGCAACCTGTTTTTCGACCAGCTGCCCTGGGGCAACCGGCGCTTTTTCCTCGACACGCTGTACATTTACGACGGGGAGCTGCGCGCTGTGGAGTTGTTCCCGGGCATCATCGAAGAGCGCGCGCGCCCGCGGCTGCTGGAAGGCGAAGACTTGTTCAACTTCTTGCATTTCATGTTCATTCAGAAGAACGAGTTCTAGCGCCGACTTGCCGTTCGCTCGCCGCCGCTTGAGGGCTGCATCGTGGCGCCGTATTACGGTTATCCAGCCAGCGTCCACAGCGCTCGCCTAAGCCCGATGATTCTAATGTGATTCATACAGCGCGCGCAGGAAAATCTATTCGATGGGCTTCCACTTAGGCTATAATGAGGCGGCGTCTTTGGACGCTTAGCGGCATGTAAGGCACTGAGGACACGAACGCTAAATGTCGACCTTGAATCCCGACCTGATCTCGAAGGATATGGACGCCGTGCTGAACGACGCCGTACCGATGCTGAAGGAGTATCGCAAGTCGTCGATCACGCCGGAGATGGTTCTGCTCGCCTTGCTGCAGCGGCAGGATACGGCCGCCTGGCGCATGTTGAAAATGTTTGAAACCTCGCGCGGCGTCGATCTCGATCGACTGGAACGACAGGTCAAAGTGGCGATACAAGCGCGGCGTGATCCGGATGGGAGCTTGGATTTCGTCGCCATTGGCAATCGAAAAGTGTCGCTGAGCCGGCAGTCAATCGTCTTGCTCGATGACGGGCTAACCATCGCCAACTCCATGAACCAGCAGAAAATCGACACCGATCAGGCCCTGGCTGTCCTCGCCGAGTCATCGGTGAGCACGGGCGGCATTCTGCGGCAATTCAGCGTTACGCCCAAGGCGATTCAGGACGCTTACAGCAACGCCAGCAACATCATTCCGGCGCGCGAAGACAGCACAACGGTGGACTTTGTGAAGCGGGCAAAGCGCGGGCTGCTGCGCGCCGTGCATTTTCGCGAAGACCTGCTGCGCAACATGATCAACGTGCTGACGCAATCGGTCAATCGACATATCGTGCTGGTGGGTGCGGACGGCGTCGGCAAACGCACGTTGGCTTATAGTCTGGCGCTGCTGATGGCGGAGGAGAAGGGTCCCGTTGGCTTGTCGAATCTCGTGCAGATCAGCGAGACGGCGCTGCTTGATGGCGACCAGGAAGCTTTTCGCGCAGGCACGAGCGCGGCGCGCAACGGCATCTTGTTCTTGCCATTGATCCATCGATTCTTCGGCGGTCCCATCAAAGCCGATTTCAACAAGGCGACATCGCTGGTGCAGAAGTCCTTTCTGAGCGACGACCCAGTCATCATCTGCACGACGAATGTGCAGGAGTTTGAGGATCGCATTCAAGGCGTCAGCGCGATCATGGAGAACAGCCAGATCATCCGCGTGGACGAACCGTCGCTGGAAGAGACTGTGCGCATCCTCGAAACGATCGCGCCGCACCTGGAATCGGACTACGAAATCACCATTGATGATGAAGCCTTGAAGATGGCGGGGCGGATGGCGCAGCGCTTCTTGACCATCAGTCCGCTGCCCCTAAGCGCCGAGCAATTGCTGCATCGCACGGCGGCTATGGTGAATATGGGCAAGCAAGACGACCTCGCCTTTAAGCCGGAGAACAACGACGCTTCGCTGGATATTGAAGATGTGGCGCTGGTGACCAGCCAAATGACCGGCATTCCGGTGACGAAGCTCGGCGCCGACGAACGACTGCGTTACGCGAATATGGACGAGCATCTGCGCAAGCGCTTGATCGGCCAGGAAGAGGCTGTTCAGATGGTCAGCCGCGCCATCAAGACGGCGCGCGTCGGGCTCAAAGACCCGCGGCGTCCCATCGGCGCCTTTCTGTTTTTGGGGCCGACCGGCATCGGCAAGACCGAGCTGGCGCGCGTGCTGGCCGACTTCATGTTTGGCAGCGAGGAGAATCTCTTCCCGCTGGATATGAGCGAATACAAAGACGAAAGCAGCATCAACCGTTTAATTGGCTCGGCGGTGGGTTATGTCGGCAGCGACGAAGGCGGACAGTTGACCGAACGCATCCGTCAGCAGCCCTACACGATTGTCCTGCTGGATGAAATCGAAAAGGCGCATCCGCGCATCATGGATGTGCTTCTGCAAGTAATGGAAGAGGGCCGCCTTACTGATGGCCGCGGCAACATCGCGCGCTTCAGCGAAGCGGTGGTGATTCTGACCAGCAACATCGGCTCCGAGCATCTCATGGTGCGGCATATCACTGAAGACCTGCGCGAGATGATCATGGAAGAAGTGCTGGAATTCTTGCGCCCTGAGTTCATCAATCGCCTGGACGAAGTGATTCTCTTTAACGCGCTTAGCGATGAAGACTTCGTGCTCATCCTCGATCTCTTGATAGAGAAAGAAAATAAACTGGCTGCGGAGCGCGGTCTCACGCTGACTTTTACGCAAGGCGCCAAGAACTGGCTGCTGGCGCAAAACGACGAGCCGGAATTCGGCGCGCGGCCCCTGCGCAGGATCTTGCGCCGAAACCTGCGCGAACCCTTGGCTGACTTTTTGCTGCGGGCGAATCCGCCCGATGGCACGGAGGTCCGGATTAGCTCGAGCCGCAAGCGTGGCGGCGGCTTGAAGTTTTCCGCCGATGTCAATGGCGAGGAGTTTGTTCTCGACGCCTAAGATCGCGATTGCCAGCGCGCATTGGACATCGACGTCCGTGGCTGGACCGCGCGCCGCCGCGCCGAATTGAAGAACCGTGACGAAGCGAGAGGGGAATATGACCGCAATCGATCATTCGATTTTTCGCAAATATGACATCCGCGGCACGGCGGCTGGCGATACGCCGCAGCTCACACCGGACATCGCCCGGCTCGTGGGCAAGGCGCTGGGCAGCTACCTGCCGCGGCAGTTCAACTCGCAGCGCGTCTTCGTCGGCTCGGACAATCGCCTGACCTCGGGTCCATTGAAAGCAGCCCTCATTGACGGATTGGCTTCAACGGGGTTGCCGGTCACCGATATCGGCGAAGTGCTGACGCCCACCGTGTACTTCGCCTCGGCTTCCTATGACGGCGCCGGCGCCGGCGTGATGATCACGGGCAGCCACCTCGATACGCGCTACAACGGCATCAAGATGGCCTATGGCAAATTGGCGCTGGCCGGCGAGCAAATTCAGGAGCTGCTCCAAATCATTGAGGAGCGCGAGTTTGCGGTTGGCGCGCCAGATATCTCTGAAGACTTCGACCTGATTCAGCGTCACATGACCGCGATTCAGAGCAAAGTATCGATGGCGAAGCGGATGAAGGTCGTCCTGGACGCCGGCAATGGCTTGTCCGGAACTTATCTGCCGCCCGTCTTGACCGCCCTGGGCTTGGATGTGGAATGCCTGTATTGCGAGCCGGATGGCACATTTCCCAACCATCTGCCCAACCCGGAAGACCCGGAGATGACGCGCGACCTGGAAGCCAGAGTTGTGGCGGCGGGCGCCGATTTGGGTTTGGCTTTCGACGGCGATAGCGACCGCTGCGGCTTCATCGATAATCACGGGCATCACATCGCGGCCGATCGGCTGCTGGCGCTCTTGTCGCGTGATCTGCTCAGCCGTCACCCCGACACGCCTATCGTCTTTGATGTCAAGGCGTCGCAGGCCCTGCCCGATGAAATCAAAAGATACGGCGGCATACCGGTCATGTGGAAATCGGGCCACAGCTTGATGAAGCAGAAGATGAACGAAATCGGCTCCTTGCTGGGCGGCGAAGTCAGCGGGCATCTCTTCATCGGCGAAGACTATTACGGATTCGACGACGCGCCGCTGGTCGCGCTCAAAACCTTGGAGATCGTCAGCAATACGGACGCGACAATCGCCGAGATCTTCGACGAGATCCCCAAGCTGGTCGCCACGCCGGAAATCGTGCTCTCGGCGCCGGACGATCTGAAATTCGCAATGATCGACGAAATGACGACGAATTTGCAGCGCGACTACGACGTGGTGACGGTCGATGGCGCGCGCGTCGCCTTTGAGCATGGCTGGGGCTTGGTGCGTGCCAGCAATACGCAGCCGGCCGTCACCCTGCGCTTCGAGGCCTATACACGCGCGCAAATCGCCGAGTACATGCGCGTCTTCGAGGCGCAGTTGGCGAATTATCCGCCGATCGATCAGAGCCGATTCGATCAACTCCTGGTCGATTTCAGCGACTGAGCTGATTGCGGCGACGTCTCATTGACCGTGACCGCACGACGCGAGTTTTTCCAAGATATCTACCGCAATCGAGCCGAGCAATTTGATCGGCTCGTGGCGCGCGAAGACCGGCAGGGCAATCTCTTCGCCGCGCTGAATGACATTCATCCCTTGCATGGCGCGACGGTTTTGGAATTCGGCGCCGGCACGGGACGCGTCACCAGGCTGCTCTCGGTTGCGGTCGGGCGCGTTTTCGCCTTTGATATTGAAGCGGCAATGCTCAGGCGCGCCCGGTGCGCGATGCGTGAAAGCGGCATGACCAATTGGCATCTGGCGCTCGGCGACAACGGGCGAATGCCAGCCGCCTCGGCCTGCGCTGATCTGGCGATCGAAGGCTGGAGCTTCGCCCACGTCATCGGCTGGCATCCGCAAGATTGGCTTGCGCGAACCGATTTGATGCTGGCTGAGATGGAGCGCGTCCTGAAGCCGGGCGGCACAGCTGTCCTCATTGAGACGATGGGCACAGGACAAGGCCAGCCATGCGCGCCGTCGGCGAGCTTGAGCAAGCTATACGATCATTGGCAGGAAAAGCATGGTTTCGCACACCGCTGGATTCGCACCGATTACCAATTCGCGTCGCCGCAGGAAGCCGACGAATTGATGCGCTTCTTCTTCGGCGATGACCTGGCGAATGAGTGCCTGGACGGCAAGCGAGTGATTGTGCCCGAATGCACCGGCATCTGGTGGAAGCGGCGCGCCATGGATCAGTAGACGCCAGTACCATTGCAAGATGACCGATATCGGTTATGATGATTTCGCATGGCTATAATAATGCTTACGCTTAGAGACGCAAAATGCCGAAGCTGAACGCGCCTGATGCAGCGCCCAATATCGAGTTTGAAGTCGACCGCGAGCATTCCGGCGTCCGTATGGTCGGCTGCTTCACCTTCATACTTGGCGCGCTCGCCAGTTACTTTACTCTCGCCGCCATCTTCCCCGGCGGCGGCTTGATTACGATCGGCGCCGCCCTGGTGATCGCTGTCGGATTGACCTACGGCGCCGATTATCTGACCAAGACCTATTGGCCCAGCAATCGCTATATCCAGTTCCTTGGCGACATGATCCGGCTCGTCAGCGGCAGCCAGATTCAGAGCGAGATCGACGGCGGGCAGAACGTCAATCTGCTCATGTGGCACTTCGAAGCGAAGCGGCATCCACGCGTGCCAAAGGGCTGGTATGTGGTGGCGAACGCGCTGGAGCAAGATGGCGAACACATCGTGAGTTATTCCATCGTCTCGCCGACTGACTTTGAGGCGCTGCCGCTTTCGCGCTTGTCAGTCCGCTATCAGCGGAAGAAGCGCAGGAAAGATGACGGGCGCGACCTGAAAGAAGCGGGCGCCTATCGCCGGATCGCGCAAGCTGAATTCCAGCGCGGCGAGCTCGGCGCTGAGCTATCGCAAGAAGATTACTTCGCTTATCTCGATTACTTGGCCGACACTTATACCTCCTGGATGCCGAAGGACAAATGACCGCGGCGGGCAGAGTGTTATTCTGCTTAATCTGCCTGATGGGGAGCCTCATCACACTCCGGGCGCAAGACAGCGTGTTGCGGATAGGCAGCGTCGTTGAGGGCAGTCTGGCTGCTGGCGAGACGCGGCGTTACGCCTTGACAGCGCTTGAATTGACGCTGGCCTCCTTGCGCGTCGAAGCGCTTACGGAGGGGCTGGATCCTACGCTGACGATCTTGGATGGCGCGGGCGAGATGCTGATCTCGAATGACGATTACGACTATCCAGAGGCGCTGGGCGCGGCTATCCAGGCTTTCGTCTTCCCGCGAACATCGACCTATACGATCGCAGTCAGCGCCTTCGGCGACGGCGCGGGGGCCTATCGATTGCACATCCAGCCCGGCTACGACCGCGTCGCCTTGCGCGAATCCCCGGTGGACAGCGCCAATTGGGAAGTCGTGTACAGCGACGCAAGCGTAAACATTTCCGAAGCCAGCGTTTTTGCGCTAGAAATGCGCGGACTGGCGCGCTCGGCCGGCATGGTCGGTTTGCACTTTCCCATCGAGAGCGATCTGTATTTCGAAGTCGCCTTTGATCAGGTGAACTCGCCCTCAGTTTGGCAAGTTGGCTTGCTGTTTCGTTATCTGTCGCCGAGCCGCTACCACCGTCTGCTTTTGAGCAAACGCGGTTACTGGCGCGTTGACCGCGTTGATGGCGATTCGGTCACGCCCTTGGTCAATTGGAAAACTCATCCGGCGATAGCAGCGGGCGCCCGGTCCTTTCGACTCGGCGTGCTGGTCAGCGGGCAGCACTACGACATCGTTTACAATGGTCAGGTGGTGGGCGCGGCTTGGGATCGAGCGCCGTTGCAAGCCGGCAGCCTGGGCATCGCGCTGAACACCGATGAGCGGACGGGCGGCGCCATGTCCTTCGTGGTAGCGGAGACGCTGGTGACGACGCCGACGCGAGTCGACGGAAAGGTCCTCTTTCCCCAGCGACTGCTCGCCAGCGGCTACTATGCCCTGGCGCAGGCGCTGGCGCGGCAGCAGCTCGTGCCCGTCGGCGGCGAAGTCAAGGTGGCTGTGCCCGAGAGCTCGGTGCGCGGCGCCAAGCCGGGCGTCACGCGTTTGCCCATCGCCTCCAGCTTCAGTTTCGCGCAATTTGCCTTTGGCGTCTCCCTAACGCTTGACACGTATACGGAAGGCAATGGCGGCTGCGGGCTATACTTCCATTTCAACGATGAGGACAATTACACGCTTGCTTATGTGACGAGCCAGGGCGATTACGGTCTTTCACGGCGCGCGCGGGATGGCTTTGCGCCGGGAATCTACGACAATCGCCCGGCGGCCGCGCCAGGCGCGCATAATATGCTGGCCATCGTGTCCGACGAGGTCATTCACTTTTACCTGGACGAGCGCTATGTCGGCAGCCTGGACAGCCAGCCGCGCATCGGCGGCGTCGGCATTGCAACGGTGAACTACGACGAAGTGGACACCAGTTGCGCCTTCAAGGACCTCTGGCTGCTAAGTCTCGATAACTAGATCGCTTCTCTCGTTAGGCCAAAAGAAAAAGCCCCGCGCACTGGCGAGGCTCCACTAATGGACGACGGGGCGGCAGATCAGGCTCGCATGGCCGCGGTCAGCGAATCGCAAGCCGGGCAACTGCCGTCGGGCCGCAGCATCGCGTAACCGGCTTGCGGATCGGCGCCCCAAGTGGTGAAATTCACGTTCCAGACGACCAGCAGGTGGACATAACCGGAACTGCGCGCCACGTTGACCGCGCCCGCCAGCCACTGCGCTTGATGCGCCAGTGAGATTCCCGAAGCCCAATTGAAAGCTGCTGGCAGCTGGCCGATGCCCTCGCCGGTCAGATAACCAAGCTCAGTGAAGCAGAGCGGCCTGGTGGGGAAGGGGTTGCGATAGACGCTCATCATATTCGGCAGATACCAGGAATAGTGGCCGGAACTGCCGACGGGCGCGCCGCTCGTCGCTTGGGGCGGCGTGATGCCGGAATTGTAGTGGATGCCGACGCAATCCATGTAGTTTGCCGCGCCGGCTTGCGCCATCTGCTGCATGAAGAGATCGTCGTTGCAGCCGCCGTCCGCGCAGCCAGCCGCGGCGAAGAAGCCGGTGGGGGCGGGCGCGCCGCTCACGACGAGTGTCGAGGGGTTGGCCGCTTTGATCGCCTCGTAGGCGACTTTAAGCAAATCGACGTATCGCGCGCCGCTGATTTGCCCGCGAGGCCATTCCCGTTCGATATTCGGCTCGTTCCATACCTCGATGGCGTCGGCGCCATTTCGGGCTAGCGCCGCGACGAAGAGCGCGTAATCGCCGACGTAGCCATCGAAGTCGGAGGCCAGCCGATTCTTATCTCCCAGCGCGCCAATCAGCACCCTGAAACCCTGGGCATGGGCTTGGGCGATGATTCCGCCGCCGGAACCGCCATGCCGCACCTGCTTCTTGACCCAGGTCATGCCCGCTCGTTGCATTGCTGATACCGCGTTGGCGTCCAAGCCGGCTACGTGGCCCCCAAGGGCGAAGCGGGCCGCTCCGGCGGCTGCCGGCGCTACGCTTGCTGTCGTGGCATCCTCAGCCCCAGCCTCCGCTTCGGCCTGCTCCGGGCTTGTCGGTCCGCCATAGCGCGGCGGCACGAGCACTTCATCGCAGAGCACCGCCTCAGCCAGGTCGTAGCTGACGCGCGGCTGATATTCTCGGCCCGAAACATCCGTAATGGTAAAGGTCCAGCCGAATAGAATCTCCGTGCGCTTGAGCATCACTGGCACTTCGGCGATGCAATTGTCGATGCCAAAGGAGCCGTAGAGCCGCCAGGAATCCAATGAACCCCAATCGTCTTCATAGTAGAGCCAGCGAATGACATTCAATTGCCCGTCATTCGCTTCCTCGACGACTTCGCGGGCGACCGCCAGGGCGAGCATCAGGGGGTCGCCCGTGGGTCGGCCCGCTTCCGCGTCATCCTGCGTCAGGGCCAGCGAGGCGACGCTCAACAGGGTCAGCGCCGCCAGCAGCGCTGCCAAGAGTTGTTTTGCCTTTGCGCCGGCTAGTTTCGGGCGCATGCTTATCCTCCTTCAAGTGGATAGAACTGCATGACGGAAGCATAACGAAATTCCGCAGGATTGCCATAGCATGTTTAGCGGAGTGAGGAAGCCGTCGGCTGCCGCTGCCGTCAGGCGGCTCAAAAGCGTCAAGCCAAATCGCGCGGCAAGGTGAAGTAAAAGGTGGAGCCGCTGCCCAGCTGGCTCTTGACCGAGATTTCACCGCCGTGCGCTTCGACAATCGCTTTGACCAGATAAAGGCCCAAGCCCGTGCCATGCGTCCGCGCTCTGAGCTTGTCGTCGGCTCGATAAAAGCGCTCGAAAATCTTTTCGATCTGGTCTTTCGGGATGCCGGCGCCTTCATCGCGGACGAAGACGGTCACGCTCTTTTCGGTGTAGCGCCCGCCAACGGTGATGGTCTTGTCTTCGGGCGAATACTTGATGGCGTTTGTCAGCAGATTCTCGATGACCTGGCGCAGGCGAATCGCGTCGCCGGGGATCAGCGGGAAGTCTTCTGAAAAGCTCAGATCGATCGGGCGCTTGCTCCCGCTCGCCAGCCGCTCCACGGAGCGAGCTGCGATCGCGCTGAGGTCGGTATCAGCCAGGTTCAGCCGCAGTTCGCGCGCCGCCTGGATCTTGCTGGCGGTGAGCAAGTCTTCCACCAAGTCGGTCAGCCGATCGGCTTCGTCTTCGATGATGGCCAGATTCTCGCGCATGATATCGCCCTCCCATTCGACATCGTCGCGGCTGAGGGTGCTCGCGTAGCCTTTAATGATGGCGATTGGCGTGCGCAGCTCGTGCTGCACAGCCGATATGAAAACGGACTGCATTTCCTGCGCTTTGCGAAAGTTGGAAATATCGCGGACGTTGGCGATGATGCTCTCCAGGCGCCCGTCCTCGGTGAACATCGGCGCATAGGTGATGCCGATGCTCTGCGTCAAGCCATCGCGGCGCGTGAGGTCGCCTTCGACATAAACAGTGTCGGCGGCGCCTGGAAGCGGGGACGGCGTCGCCCAGCCCGCGTCAAGCGCGTCTTCGATGTCTCGGCTTTCCAGCGAATCCCAGACGATGACATCGCTCTTAGGCCGGCCGATTAACTCTTCGCGGGGCCAGCTGGTCATGCGCTCAAATGCCCGGTTGGCGCGCTGGAACGTCAGGTCAGGGTTGAGGATGAAGACGCCGTCGCCGCTGCCGTTGAGTATCGCTTCCAGGCGCTGATGCTCTTGATTCAGCTCGCCGTAAAGCTGCGCGTTGTTGACGGCGATGGCGGCTTGGTCGGCGAAGCTTTGCAGGGTCGCAACATCTTCTGATGTTATCGCCGTCTGGTAAGAGCGAAAAACGATCAGCAGCCCCAGTGGTTTGCCGGCGAATACGAGCGGCATCGCGATCGATTGCGCCAGGCGGGGGTCGATCACGTCTGCCATCTCGCGCAGTTTTCGGTTGAGAAATTCGCGACTGAAGCCTTCGTCATCCAGCGGATTCATCAGTTCCTGCAGTTTGGCGTCCAGCTGCGCTACATCGTCGGCGCCGATACCGCTGAATGCTCGCACCCGAAACTTGCCATCGTGCTTGTCGCTCAAGGCGACGATGCCCACGCGGCCGGCCAGCATGACCAGCGACGCATGCAGAACGCGCCGCAAGACTTCGCTCAAGTCGAGCTGGGCGGTGATCGCGCGGGTGATTTCCAGCAGGAAATCGCGCTGCTGCGTTCGCAGGTCGGGGCGCATTAACATGGCATGATTGTATCACGCGACTGAGCAGCTATGAATCAGGCGCAGAAGACTCATCCCCTGGGAAGGCTCAGAACAGGCGATCCAACTCGCCGATATCCAGATTGCCGCCATCGGTCGCGACAAGGGCGGCCGCCCCTGCCAGCGCGACATCATCCCCCAGCGCGGATGGCAGGATGCGCAGGCTCTCGGTGTAGGCGCCGTCCATTACGCGCTCGTGGACGGTTTCAAGCATTGGCTCAAAGAGCAGGTCGCCCGTCTTGGCGACGCCGCCGCCGACCACGATGATTTCGCTGTTGAAAAGATGCAGTATTGAGACGATGCCGAGGCCGATGATCCGCCCGGCATAAGCGAGCGCGTCGATGGCCAGCTGGTCGCCGCCAGCCGCCGCCTCGCCGACCGCTCTGGCGTCGACGCGCTCCAGGTCGCCATTGACCAGGTCGGTCACGCTGGAGGCGCGCCCATTCTTGAGCGCCCGTTTGACGCGGCGCGCGATTGCCGGACCGGCCGCCTCAAGCTCAACCGACGAGACGCGGTCATTTTCGACGATGATGGGTATATGCCCAAATTCAGCCGCCAAGCCCTCGCGCCCCAACAGCAGCTTGCCATCGCAGATGAAACCCGCGCCGATGCCGGTGCTGACGGTGATGTAGGCCACGTGTCGGCAGCCTTGCGCCGCGCCTGTCGAGGCTTCGGCTAGAGCGGCCACATTGGCGTCATTGCCGATATAGACGGGCTGATCGAATTCCGTCGTGATGATTTCCCGCAGCGGAACATCGAGCCAGCCCGGCAGGTTGGGCGGCGCGACGATATGACCGGTGAAGGGGTTCAAGGGTCCCGGCGATGAGATGCCGATGCCGAGCATGTCGCCGCCGCTGACCGGCATCACCTTGCGGATGTAAGCCTTCATGCGCTCGATGGTTGGCGCCACGCCTTGACTGGCGCGCGTCAGCGTGTTCTCTCGCTGCAGCAGGTTGAGCTCAAGGTCGTAGCGGGCGGTCCGTATCTGCGTCCCGCCCAGATCAACAGCGACGATTGCTTTGCCCAATGCGGAGGCTCCTCGTCTCAACCGCCTGACTTCCGCTTGCCATCCGCTCCGTCAAGCGCGGCGGGCGGGGCAACTTGTAGCCAATAATTGACGCTGATAGAATAACATGGATCGGCGCGAGACAGTAGCTGGATGACTTCAAACGCGGGGCTTGTATGGCGCGTGTTACGCCAATGCGGCGGCAGTATCTCGAAATCAAAAGCCAGTATCCCGATTGCATTTTGATGTTTCGCATGGGCGACTTTTACGAGATGTTTGATGACGACGCCGAAGCGGCCGCCCGCGAGCTGGACATCACGCTGACATCGCGCGCGCATCGCAAGGGTGGCGAGAAGATTCCGATGGCCGGCGTGCCTTATCATTCCGTCGACGGCTACATCGCCAAGCTGATTGAAAAGGGCTTTCATGTCGCAGTCTGCGATCAAGTGACCGAGCCGACCGGGCGCGGCATCGTCGAGCGGGAAGTGACGCGTGTTATGACGCCGGGCACGCTGGTAGAACCGGCTTTGCTCGAGGAGGGCCTTGCCAATTACTTGATGGGCATCTTGCCGGTCGGCGACGCGGAAAGCGGAGATTGGAATCGCGCGGGCATCGCCTTCGTTGACATTTCCACCGGCGAATTCAGCGCTACGCAGTTCAGCGGCGGCAATGTCGGCATGCGTGTTTTCGAAGAGCTATCGCGGGTAGCGCCCAGCGAGGTGATCTTGCCCGAGTCTTGGGTAGAGCGCGGCGTGACGCTGCCCGAAGGCATTCATCTCACGTCGGCTCAAGACTGGACCTTTGACTTCCCCGGCGCCGAGCAGTTGCTCTGCGATCACTTCCGAGTCGGGACTTTGGATGGCTTTGGCTTGAAGGGCCAGGTCGACGCGGTGTCGGCGGCGGGCGGCGTTTTGCAGTATCTGCGCGCCACGCAAAAGAACGCGCTTGACCAGCTCTCGACGATTCGCGCCTATTCGACCGAATCCTTCATGGTGCTGGATCAGTTTACGCGCCGCAACCTGGAACTTGTCTCGTCAATCCGCCAAGGCAAGACCAAGGGCAGCCTGCTCGGCATCCTTGATCGGACCGCGACCGCGATGGGCGCGCGGCTGCTGCGCCGCTGGCTCAATCAGCCACTATTGGAGATTAGCCGGCTCAACGCCCGGCTGGACGCTGTCGAGGCTCTGGTCAGCGGCGAAATCATGCGCGATGAGATCGGGGCGGAACTGAGGCAGATCGGCGATATCGAAAGGCTGACCAATCGCATACTGATCGGCAAAGCCGGTCCCCGAGACTTAATCGCGCTGAAGACCGCGCTGGCGGCGACGCCGCGACTGCGCGAGTTGATAACCGGCATGGCGAGCCTCTCGGCGATTTCCGAACGGCTAGACCCCTGCGACGATGTGTTGCAGTTGATTTCTCGCGCCATCTGTGACGAACCGCCAGCGACCGTCAACACGATTGGAACGATTCGAGCGGGTTATTCGGCTGAGTTGGACGGCGTCACATCCTCGTCACAAGAGGCGCGCGATTGGATCGCCGGGCTCGAAGCGCAAGAAAGAGAACGAACCGGCGTCGCCAGCCTCAAAGTGAGCTACAACAAAGTCTTCGGCTATTACATTGAGGTGAGCAACGCGCAGGCTGACAAAGTTCCAGACGACTATGTGCGCAAGCAAACGCTTGTCAACGCCGAGCGTTACATCACGCCGGAACTCAAAGAATACGAGACGCGCGTATTGAATGCCGAGGAGGAGATCTTGGGGCTGGAGCGTGAGCTTTTTGCCGATATCTGTCGGCAAGTAGGCGGGCGACAAACCAGCCTGCTCTCAACCGCGCGCGCCATCGCCCATCTGGACGCCTTTACCTCGCTGGCGACGGTGGCCGTTCGAGAAAGCTACACGCGCCCGCAATTGACGGAAGACAATATCCTGGAGATTCAGGCGGGCCGACATCCTGTGGTCGAGGAACTCTTGGAGAGTTCAACGCGCTACGTGGCCAACGACAGCTGTCTTGACCTGGCTTCGCGCATTCATATCATCACCGGTCCAAATATGTCGGGCAAATCGACCTATATTCGCCAGGTGGCCATCATCACGCTCATGGCGCAGATCGGCAGCTTTGTGCCGGCCGACGCTGCTACGATTGGGCTGGTCGACCGGATATTCACGCGGATCGGCGCGCAGGACGAAATCCACGCCGGGCAGAGCACCTTTATGGTTGAAATGGTGGAGACGGCTCGCCTGCTCTCCGGCAGCAGCCAGCGCAGCCTGCTGATCCTGGACGAGATCGGCCGCGGCACGTCGACTTACGACGGCTTGGCGATCGCGCGATCCGTCATCGAGTTCATTCACAATAATCCGCGACTGAATTGCCGGACGCTCTTCGCCACGCATTATCATGAATTGACCGAACTGCCAAATATCCTCCCGCGCTGCGCCAACTTCAACGTGGCGGTCGCCGAGCAGGGCGACGAAATCGTATTCCTCCATCGCGTCTTGCCGGGCGGCGCCGATCAGAGCTATGGCGTGCATGTGGCGCGGTTGGCGGGCATGCCTCGCTCGGTGGTTGAGCGGGCGAATGAATTGCTCTTCCAATTGGAAGCGGGCGCCAGCGACTTTTCAATTCGCAAGCCGCCGCCCCAGCACGCGCAGCTGAGCTTCTTTGACGCGCCCGAGAATCCGGCGCTGAACGCGCTGCGCTCGCTGGAGGTGGACGGGCTGAGCCCCTTGGAGGCATTGACAAAACTGTACGAGCTCAAGCGCATGGCGGCGGAGGCTTAAATGTTCTTCGCCAATACCATCGTCATCGCGACGCATCGGCGCTCGGGCATGCGTTGGACGATCGACGCGCTGCGCAATAATAGCCCGGACATCAACGACTCCTATATGTCGCTGGAGCAAATGGAAGCGGATCATGACGCCGCCATCCCCTTGGCAAAATTCCGGCGGCAACTGCTCAACATGGAAGGGCGCGTGCTGGTAAACGTGCACGATTTGCCGTCTGCTGATTCCTGGAAAGGTTTGGACGAGCGCCTCTTCGCCCGCACGCTCCTGCGCAACTCGCCGACAATCTATGTCCACCGGGACGGGCGCGATGTCATGGTGTCAATGTACTACTACATGCAGTCTTTCAGCGAGACGGTTCGCAATCAATCCTTCGCGCAATTCCTGCGCGGCGAAGTGGCGCCGGAGGCTGACGGCTCCGCGTTGAGCCGACCAGGCTTTTGGGCCTTTCATGTAGAATCCTGGTTGCAAAAGGATAACGCGCTGGTGGTGGCTTATAGCGATCTCGAGATAGATTACGAAGCGACGCTGCGGCGAATGGCCGCCTTCCTGGATGTCCGCCTCCACGATAACTTGCAGCCTCTCACAATGCCCGGTCCACAAGACAGCGAGCCGATGCTGCAAAGTATGTTGGGCATACTCGGCGTCAGGCGTCGGCGCGGCTCGCAGGCGGAGAAGGCGCGAGTGGGCAAAAGCGGCGATTGGCGCAAGTTGTTCGACAAGCGCGATCGCGAATTTTTCATGCGCGAAGCCGGCGCGATGCTGGGGCGGCTCGGTTACGCCGAGTAAGCCAGCTTAACCGCCGCCGTAGATTGTCTCGGCGCGAAATGCCGCCAGTTCGATCGCCTGATATGCGGCAATGGCAGTGAGCAGCGAAAACGCTGCAGGCGCGGGCTTCACAACGCGGCCGGCAATGACAAGGGATCGCCTGTGGGAACACGCAGCTCCTTCGACCACGCCCAAGATCCAGAACAGGGGCAGAATGAGAGAGAACAGTATGCGGGGCGTGAGCGCGATCGGGTGGTACCACAGGGCGGCGAGCAGATACGCGCCCAAGAAACTCGTTGCGAAGAATGCCGCTTGTAAATCTGTCGCCAGCGCCGCGCGCCGATTCTGCCTGAGCATGGCCACGACGCTTGCCACGATAATGACCAGGGCAGCGACCGAGTGGCCGCAGACGCCATACCGGTATTCGCCCTCTGGTTTGACGCAAACGGCGTGAAAGAAAGCGCGCGCGCCGTCGCGAAACCGGTCCACGATATGGCGCGCGGAATGCGTCGACAGATAGTTTTGCAGGCTGGGGATCTCTTCCGCGGGCAAATCGGGCCAGCCCTCTCGATCGCCGGCGGCATAGGTGTTGTGCTTCGCTTGCTTCCATGTGTCGTTCCACATGTAGAAGGTCGTGTTCACATTGTAAAGGTACTGACCGTAGCGCGCTTTGCTCTCGCTGAAATACGGAAATAGCAGAATGACAAAGACTACAATTGGCGTGGTCGCCCAGGCAAGCACTGTCCAAACGTCGGCGCGGCGCAAGTCTCGCTTATAGAGTCGGCGCGTCAACAGAACAGCGAAGCTAACAGAATAGAGAAGCAGTCCGGGCAAGGCGCTCGCTTTGGTAAAATGCGCCCAGGCGAACAGCGCGCCCACCCCAACTGACTTCTTCCAACTGGGCGCGCGTATGCACTCGAGCGCCAGAGCAAACGAGAGCCAGAATAGCGTGTAAAACAGAATCTCCGCCTGAAACCAGGGCGCCTTGAGGGCGTACAGCAAGAAAGCGGCGACCGTAAGACTGTATAGCGCGAGCGCTTTCGAGAACCGTGCGAAGAATGCCAATCCCACCGCCACGAGGCAAATGACGGAGATTACGGTGTTCACCCGTTTGCCCTGTTGGAAGAAGGCTTCATCGCTCAGCTCCGGCGAATAGAAGACGGCTTGAATCCAGGGAAACAGGGGCATCCGGTTGCGCTTGCCGGTATAGTGCAAGCTTGAATCGTAAGCGCGCTGGGCGAATGTCAGGTAGGCGAACTGGTCGCTGGCTCGCATATCGCTGTTGACTTGGCTCTGCGCGCCCACAATATGGAAATAGATCAGCAGCGCCAAGACAAATGCAAAAGTGGCAATAACCAGCAATGCGCCGCGTTTGTACGTCATCCTGCTGCCCGGCGCCTCAATAGCGCCCCGTCATCGGTTTAGTCTCAATTGTCGCCTATTTATCTGCTTGCGCAATGCCTCGCTGGCGCAAACGATTTGGCTAAAACCTTTACCAATTCTACCTGATTGAAGCGGACGCGATGATGCGGAAATCGGGATATGCAACTAGCGGGTCAGCCGCCGGCATAATTCTCAGCAGAGCGAAAGGCGGCCATTTCGTAAATCTGAAAAAAAGTGACAAGATACACAAGCGCGTAAATGACATGCCATCGCGTTAGCGCGTTCCCGATTGCTGGCTTCTCCAGTGACGCGATCGGTAAGGACTTCAGCGCCAACCCAAGGACCCAGAAGAAAGGTATCAGTATCATCAGCGTTACGCGCGGCGCCTGGACGATGGGCCAATACCAAATGGTAGATAGGCTGTAGGCTGCGAAGAACGCCATCAGATAAAGGCACAGATGCAGGTCGGCCCGGCTAATTCGGTTTTGCCCGCCAGGCAGCCCGCTAGCCAGGCAGCCGACAAGCAGCAGTATGCCGACACAGATATGGAAGGGAAGGCCGTACCAGTTTATGCTCTGCAAGAATCGATGCAAGCTCGTGCTGAATCGGTTTAAGATATCGCCTGCTGAGCGCTCAGCGAGATACTTGGCAAGGCTGGGTATTTCTTCATCAGGCAGATTAGGCCAGCCTTCGCGATCGCCGGCTGCTCGGGCGCCCGCTTTCACCTCGTCCCAGGAATCGTACCAGATGTAGAGGGTCGTGCTTACGTTGTAAAGATATTGCCCGTAACGCTGTTTGCTTTCGATGAAATAGGGCGATAGCAGCAGCGTGAAAATAAACACGGGCGCAAGCGCGTGCGCGGCCATACGCAGCAGTTCTCGCGCGTTCAGCCGCTGGTTTCCGAATTCAAGCGCGAACGGAACGAGGTAGCTGCATGAATATAGCGCCAGGCACAAGATGGCGCTCGCTTT
The DNA here is from genome assembly GCA_026706455.1 of Chloroflexota bacterium. Taxonomy (GTDB): domain Bacteria; phylum Chloroflexota; class Anaerolineae; order Aggregatilineales; family Phototrophicaceae; genus UBA6055. The sequence continues at coordinate 51,137 of JAPOYS010000148.1, forward strand.
GCTGTATTGAGCCAGCCCCAGTAGCAAGCCCAAACCGACGGTCTTGTACCACCTGGGCTTCTGAATCGCGTTGATTGAGAGAATGAATGCAAACGCGAACAAAGCGTAGTAAAGAATCTCCGCCTGAAAGTAAGGCGCCTTCAAGGCGAAGAACAAGTATGAAATGACCGCCAAAGCGTAAACCGCATAGAGCCGCGGTAGCTGCGAAAAAAATAGGCAGCCTAATGTCGCCAGCGCGACAAGCGAAATTGCAATGTTGACCTGTTTGCCTTGCGCGAAAAATGCCTCGTCGCTCATTTCTGGCGAATAGAATAGCGCCTGTAACCAAGGGAAGAGCGGCATGCGCGCCCGCCCGCCAGTATAGGTGAACCCCGATTCGTAGGCGCGTTTGGCAAATTCCAAGTACGCCCCTTGATCGGTTCTCTTGAGCTTGTTGTTGACCGCGAACTGCTGCGAAGAGATGTGCAGGTACAGGAACAAACAGGCGGCCAGGCTGGCGGCTATCAAGAGAGCCCTTAGCGCGGACTGTTGGCTCACAGAGCCTAATTCTCTTCAATGGAGCGCGCCGCGTCAGGAGTTGGCGCCGGGCTCGGCTCGCGCTCTTCTTGCAGGATCCCTTCCGACAGCAAGACGCGTTTGAAGGAAACAATCGCGACTTCGATCATATCCAGGCTCGGCTCATTGGTGGTCAGATGCTGCAGCGCCAGATTGGGCTTGATCATGAAGCGGATCCAGGGCTTGTCCAGGTTGGCGGCGGTGTACTTCAAAAACTCGTAGGCGACGCCGGCGATGATCGGAATGAAAATCACGCGCGAGAGAATCAGCAGCGCGAAGGGCGGGCGCCCGATCAGTGAAAAGAGCATGACGCTGACGAAGACGACCGTCAGCAAGAAGGCGGTGCCACAGCGCGGGTGCTCGATCGCGTGGCGGCTGACGATCTCCGGCAGCAGGTCATCGCCGGCTTCGTAGGCGTTGATGGTCTTATGCTCGGCGCCGTGATAGGCGAAGATGCGCCGGCCATCTTTTGTGCGGCCCACGAACGAAATATACACAACTAGGATCGAAAGCTGCACGACGCCCTCGATCAAATTGATGAGAAAGGCGTCGAGCCCGATAGGCAGCGCCTCATACGCGAGGATATTGGTCGATTCGGGCGCGACTTCGATTTCGCTGCCGTCGGCGTCCAGGACGATTTCAGGCGCGGCTGTGCTCAAGCCCAGCAAGTTGCCGATGCCGGTGGCGGCCGCCGTTGGCAGCAGGAAGAAGATGCCAACGCCGATGAGCAGGGAGACGGCGATCGTCGCCCAGCCGATGGGACCGCTAAAGCTGACGTCCTCTTCTTCATCGAGGGCGACATCGGCCGACCACATCAGCGCGCGGATGCCCAGCCCCAGGGCGTCCCACAAGCCGATGAGGCCGCGCAGGAAGGGCGTACGGGCGATGCGTCCGCGATAGAGCCGGGCGCTCAAGGGCTGTTCGTGAATGACGATCTCGCCCTTGGGGTTGCGCGCGGCCACCGCCATCGAGTGCGCCCCGCGCATCATCACGCCTTCAATGACGGCTTGGCCGCCATAGGAGAATTTCAGTTCGCCCGCTTCCCTTATTTTATTCCCAGGCAACTTGCCTCCTTTGTGGCAATCGAACTTGCTCAATATACGCCGCCCGCGCGCCTTGGTCAAGCTGAAAGGGGCGGCTGACATTCGCCGGCCGGGCGAATATCCAGCAGACGCAGCTGCAGATTGCGCGCCCCCTGCCATTCATTCATTTCGGCCTGATAAGCGGCGTCGATTCGCCGCGGCATCGCTTTCGCCCAGTCGCCCAAGCCGAAGCCGATGGCATCTACTTGCGCGCCGACGCCATTCGCGACTCTCAGCTTGAGATGGCGCCCGTCCTCCCCGACCCGGCGACAGCGCAAGACGCGCAGATCGCGCGACATGAAGGTGGCGCTAGCGTTTTCCTGCCCGGTCGGCTCGAGCCGGTCGAGCTCTTGAAGGAATTCCTCGCTCAGGGCGTCCAGTTGAATCTCGGCGTCAATCTGCAATCGCGGAACCAGACGCTGGCCCCGCAATGAGGCCTCCGCCTTCCGCCCGAGCTCGACCTGCAAGGCATCGATATTGCTGTTCAGCACGGTGAATCCAGCCGCCAGGGCATGCCCGCCGTGACGCAGCAGCAGGTCCGCGCATTCATCCAAGGCGCGCGTGATGTTGAATTCCGGGATGCTGCGGCAGGACGCGCGGCTTTGCTCCTCGCCGATTTCAAAGACGATTGCCGGTCGATAATAGGCTTCGACCAGCCGTCCCGCGACCAAGCCGACTATGCCCGACTGAAGGGTTGCATCGCCAGCGAAGATCAGCGGCGTTTCTGCGGCGTCGCCGATCTGCTCGCTGATTGCCGCCTGCGCCTGGCGCGTCAAATGCTGGCGCTCTCTATTGAGCGCCTGCAATTCGATGGCGAGCGGCATCGCTTCCTCAACCGATTCAGCCATTAGCAGATTGTAAGCTGTAATCGCCGATCCAAGACGGCCCGCCGCATTGATGCGCGGACCTAAGCCAAAGCCGACATCACGCGCCCGGATTCTGCCCGGGCGCAACCCGGCCACCTTGACGAGCGCGGCGATGCCGGGCCTTCTCAATTCGTTGATTGCCTCCAAACCGTGTAGGACCAGGCGTCGATTCAATCCAACATTCAGCGGTATGACATCCGCCACTGTGCCCAGGGCGACCAGATCGAGCAGGTCGGACTGCCTGAGATCAGCCGGGTACTGGGCGCGATTCGTCTCCCAGCGGCGCAGAAGCAGCGCTTTGGCGAGCATGAAGGCGACGCCGGCCCCGGCCAAGCGCGCTTCGCCGGGGCAGTCGGCCTGGCGCGGATTGATGACGGCGAGCGCCGGCGGCAACTCCAGCCCAACGCTGTGGTGATCGGTGATGATGATGTCAAGCCCGGCGCGAACGCCGGCCGCGACTTCTTCGAGCGAGCGAATGCCGCAATCGACCGTGATCACGAGCCTGATTCCAGTCCGCGCCAGATACTCGAGCGCCGGTTTGTTCAGACCATAACCCTCGTCCGCCCGATCAGGGATGTAATGACTGACATCCGCGCCGAGCGCCCGCAGCGTCTGCGTCATGAGCGCGGTAGCGCAGACCCCGTCGGCGTCGAAGTCGCCGTAAACAGCGATTGTTTCACGCCCGGCGATGGCGGCGTCGATCCGCTCGACGGCAGCCGGCATATCTTTCAGTTCAAAGGGATCTTCATTAAGGCCGCGCCCAGCCAGGAAATCATGCGCAGCAGCCGGTTCGTCGAATCCTCGGTTAATTAGAACTTGGGCGAGGATTGGGCTTACTCCGCGGTAACTTTGCAGATGCTCGGCGCCCGCGCGCCGTGCCAGCGCCCATTCCCGTTGCATCATAGACCGCGCTCGGATAATCTCATAAAATGATAGCGGATACTACCATTGCGCGTAATGAGTTGCTATGGCAAAGATCGTCTTCATGGGCACGCCAGACTTCGCCCTCCCCAGTTTGCATGCGCTAATCAGGGATCATCATGTAGCCGCCGTCGTGACCCAGCCTGATCGGCGAGCGGGCCGGCGCCGCGAACTGCGCGAGTCGCCCGTAAAGCGCCTGGCTCGCGCAGCGGATATTGCCGTGTTGCAACCGCAGAGCATGAGAGACCGGGCGGCGATCGATGAACTGCGATCCATTGACGCGGAAGTCTTTGTCGTGGCGGCTTATGGGCAGATCCTGCCGCAATCGGTGTTGGACCTGCCGAAACGAGGCGTCTTGAATGTGCATGCCTCGCTCCTGCCTCGCTGGCGCGGCGCCGCGCCCATTCAAGCGGCGATCAAAGCCGGCGACAGCGAAAGCGGCGTCACCATTATGTTGCTGGACGCGGGCTTGGATACGGGTCCCCTGCTTTCAAAACGCGCGCTTTCTCTGGCGGCTGACGAAACCGGAAAGAGCCTGCACGACAAACTGGCGGCGCTGGGCGCTGAACTCCTGGTGGATACGCTGCCGCGCTACCTTGGCGGCGAGATTGAGCCGCAGGCGCAGGACGAGTCGGCGGCGACCTACGCGCCGCAGATCAAGAAAGAAGACGGGCTTATCGACTGGAATTGTTCGGCCGCGACTATCGAGCGCCTCGTGCGCGCTTTCAGGCCTTGGCCCGGGACATTCACCAAATGGAGGGGCCGGCAACTGAAAATCATGGCGGGGTTCGTCGGTCAAGGCGCCGCCGACGCCGGGCGGGTGGTTGAACGGGACGGCGCATTCGCAATTGGCGCCGGCGACGGATTGTACTTCCCCACCGAATTGCAGCTGGAAGGCAAGCGCAAGCTCAGCGCAGCGGCTTTCATCAACGGATACGGCGATTTCGTCGGCTCGACCCTCGGCTGCTGATGCGCGCCACTGGCGAGAAGACACAGCTGGCGCAAAGCCATCCCTATTTGCTGCGCCCAAACCGCACCATACTTACGCTTTCGCTGCCGATTCTTCTTTCGCTCATTGCCGAGCCAGTGACCGCGCTGGTCGATACCGCTTTTGTTGCGCGCCTGGGGGCGATACCGCTGGCGGCGCTCGGCGTCGGCGCTGGCGCGCTGTCATCGGTGCTCTGGATCTTCAACTTTCTGGGCATCGCAACGCAGACGGAGGTGGCGCAGACCTTCGGCCGTGACGATGATGAAGGCGCCCGCAAGGCGGTCAGCCTGGCATTTGCGATTGGCGCGGCGCTCAGCCTGCTGCTAACCGGTCTGATGATGGCGAGCGCTTCCGCCGTCGCCCGCGTCTTGGGGGCGGAAGGCGCAGTGCTCGCAATGGCGACCGCCTATATTCGGGCGCGGTTGCTGGGCGCGCCAGCGGTGATGCTCGTCTTTGTAGGTTTCGGCGCGCTGCGCGGCAAACAGGATATGAAGACGCCGCTGTGGATCGCCTTGGGCATCAACTTTGCCAATGGTTTGCTGGACTACCTGTTCATCTTTGGCTGGGGCGCTTTGCCGGCGCTGGGTGTGGCGGGCGCGGGCTTGGCCAGCTCGCTGGCGCAGTGGCTCGGAGCGCTTTGGATGCTGCGCGCAGTCGGGCGCCGCGTCGGTCTAAGCCGCCATATCAGCTTGCGTGATGGCTTCCGTCTGCTGCGCGTAGGGCGGGACCTCTTCATCCGCTCGGCTTCTCTGACCTTCTTTGTGCTTTTCGCCACGCGCGTGGCCACGCAAATGGGGGCGGAAGCGGGCGCCGCTCACCAGGTCATTCGACAAGTCTGGTTTTTCACCGCCTTGATATCCGAGTCGCTGGCGACGACGGCGCAAAGCCTGGTCGGTTACTTCTTTGGCGCGGGTCGCCGGGAATATGCCAAGCGCGTAGCCATATCGACGACGATCTTTAGCCTTGGGGCCGGCTTCGTCATGCTGGGCGGCACGTTGGCCGCGACACCGATTGTACGCTCGGCGCTCGTGCCAAGCGACGCGCTGATCGCCTTTCAAGCCGCCTGGATCATCGCAGCCCTTTCGCAGCCCCTTAGCGCGCTTGCCTTCGTCACCGATGGCATTCATTGGGGCACAAGCGATTATCGGTTTCTGCGCAACGCGATGCTGACGGCGACGGCTGGCGGCCTCTTGGGGTTGCAAATTGTCGCCAGCGATGAGGCCGGCGCTTTGGCTGGCGTCTGGCTGATGACAGTTCTTTGGATCGCCATTCGCGCGATCTTCGGCTTTGCTCGTCTCTATCCTGGCATCGGCGCCAGCCCCTTTCGCAGCGGCGTCGCCAGCGCCGGCGCGCTGCCAAAGCCAGCTCCCTAACGCAACTATCGGCGCGCCCGCGCGTATACTATGGTGCGAGGATGTTGCGGTCGGCAATGCCCCGCATGCTGTCAAAGCGACAAATGCACTGGCTCAGTGAGTCAAAGGGGAAGCGCGACTCGATGAACTTCAAGGCTAGCAAACGGCTATATCGTTCACGCAAGGATCGACAGATTGCCGGCGTCTGCGGCGGGGTCGGCGATTATCTCGGGATTGATGCCACGATCGTGCGCTTGCTCTGGGTGATCCTCTCTATAGCCGGGGGACCCGGCCTATTGCTCTACCTGATAATGGCCGTGGTCGTGCCGGAAGAGCCGGAGCACATTCAGGCTACAGCCGAGAAAAGCAAGCGCGAGACCACGATGTAATTGGCCCCCTGTTTGAATTGCGCCCGGCTGGCTGTCGTTGGCTGGGGCAGGGGGAGCATCCCCGCTCGCGCGGATGCAATCGTTCCGGCTTACAGCAAATCCTTGATGGCTTCGCGCTCCGCCAGCAACTCGGCTTCGGTGGCTTTGATCTTCGCGCGCGCGTAGGCGCTCAACTCGAGATCTTCGACAACTGCAATCTCCCCGTTCTTCTCAGTCCGAAGCGGGAAAGAAAAGACGAGACCATCCGCTACGCCGTAGGGATTGCCGTCGCTGGCAACGGCGGCGCTGTACCAGTCGCGGCTCGGCGTCGGACTGATGAGGCTGCGGATCGTATCCAAGGCGGCGTTGGCGGCGCTGGCGGCCGAGCTCTTGCCGCGGGCGTCGATCACGGCCGCGCCACGCTCTTGCACCGTGCGCATGAATTCGCCTTCCAGCCAGTTGCGATCGTCAATGACATCTTCCGCAGATCTGTTGTTGATGAGCGTATGTTCAAAATTGGGGAATTGCGTGGAACTGTGATTGCCCCAGATGGCGACACGGCTGACTTCGCTGGTTTGCACGCCCGCCCTCAGAGCCAACTGGGCGCGCGCGCGATTCTCGTCCAGGCGCGTCATGGCGAAGAAGCGATCGCCCGGAATATCAGGCGCATTGGCTTTGACCATCAGGCAGTTTGAGTTGCAGGGGTTGGCGACTGCGAGCACGCGAATATCGCCGGCGGCATGTTCGTTTATGGCGCGGCCCTGTTCGACGAAGATTGGTCCGTTGGCGGCGATCAGGTCGCTGCGCGCCATGCCCGGTCCGCGTGGCAAGCCGCCCACCAGAATCGCCCAATTGGCATTCTTGAAGGCGACATTTGGATCGTCGGAGATCGTAATCTCGCGCAGCAGCGCTTGGGCGCTGTCCTCTAATTCCATGACGACGCCGCGCAGCGCGTCCATAGCCGGCGGGATTTCCAGAATCTGCAAGGCGACCGGTTGATCCGCGCCGAAGACTTCGCCGTTGCCGATGCGAAAGAGCAGGCTGTAGGCGATCTGGCCAGCGCCGCCCGTGATGGCTACACGAATGGGTTCAAGCATGCGATCCGATCCTTTCGAGAATCATAGCTGAATTATCGGCGCGATTTTACTGGAATCGATAGCCTTTATCAGCGGCTATCCTGGCTGTTCCGCTTCCTGCGGCGTCTCGGCGAAGGCGCTGATCTCCCATATATCCTGGAAGCGGCGCAGCGTCGTAATCGAGCAGTTCTTCATTCGCTTGTCGGGCAGCTGCGCGAACATCGACGCCAGCAGAATCATCATGGCTGAGCTGTGCCCGACAACGGCGACCGCGTTGTAACTCTTGGCATTGACGATGTCGCCCCAAGCCGCCGCCATTCGCCGCTGCACATCGACGCGCGATTCGCCGCCCGGCACGCGGTAGGCTCGATAACCGGCTTCCCATTTTCGATAGGCTTCGGGAAATCGTGTCTTGACCTCGGCAAAGGTATGCCCCTCAAAATCTCCGAAGGCGATTTCCGCAAGGCGTTCATCCTCGCGCACTTCTTGCTCCAGCGTCTCCCCGATAATCTGCGCCGTTTCTAAAGCGCGCGGACGCGGACTAGCATAAATCGCATCAATCGGGACCGACCTGAGGTAACGCGCGAGCGCCCGCGATTGCTGACGACCCTCATTGTCCAGCGGCACGGGCAGCGCCCCTTGCAGCCGGCGCTCTTGATTAAATTTTGTTCGGCCATGGCGTATGAACAGCACCGTGTGTACGCTCATTGCATCCTCTCAACCTTGACGGATTCGGTCGCTGCGTGCAAAATCAGGCGGGTGGACGAGTGTATCATATAAAAGGCAGCAACCTAGTGGCAGACGAACAGGGTGGTGGAGCGGCGCGGCCGAGCAAGTTGACGCGGTACTGTCTGGCGATGGTTGGCGGCGCCGGCATGACCTTGATGATGCTTGGCGCGAGCCTTGGGGTAATCTACGGATCTGCGTTGGATGCGGCGACGACGCACTCACTGGGCCTGCTGCTCCTCGTCGGCTTTTTGCTGCTGGCGCTCGCGATTGGCTTCTGGCTGGGCTGGGCGCGCCCCTTCGAACGCTTTGACGATATCAACGTCCCGGCCGAACCAGAGCGCCATTAGTCTTCCGAAATGAAGCGCAAATCCATGATTGATCGTCAACCGATTTCTGATCAGGTTGAGGGTTTCGTTACCGCGATTGGCGGGCGCGCTCTGCTATCCGCCGTTGCGTTGGATGAAGGCGAACTGACAGCGCGGGGCGCGCTAACGCTTCGCTATGGCATCACCTTTTTGGGCAAGCCGCATCTATCCATCGTGCCCAGTCTTGTGGTCGCTGATTATGGTGAATTGCTCAAGGGCGAAGAAGCTTGGGAATTCTTGATGACGAGCGCTCACCTCTATCCGCGCGCTGATGTCTGCGGCTTCCGCAGTGATGGCGCCGACGAGATGACAGCCGTCAAACAGTTGGATTTCGACGCTCCCTACGATGTCTTCGTATATCGAGACAGTCAAGGTCATCAGCCGCTGGCGAAGCTGGCTGGCTTGATAGCCGCTGAGGGCGCTTCGTATCCAGAACGTCTGCTGAGGCATCTTCCGCGCTACGAAAGCTTGAACGCCTGGCGGCGGATTGCATGAGCGAGTTGGATTCAATATTCAACGATGATTGGGGCGCCGATCATCGCTCGGGTTTGGTCGCCGTGGTCGGGAAGCCCAATGTTGGCAAGTCGACGCTGATCAACGCGATCATTGGCCAGAAGATCGCCATCGTCAGCGCCAAGCCGCAAACGACGCGGCAGCGCCAGTTGGGCATCTACACCAGCCCCGAGGCGCAGATGCTGTTTATCGACACGCCGGGGATTCACCAGCCCAAGACCCGTCTGGGACATTACATGATCGGCGTGGCGCACGACGCCTTGAAAGATGCCGATGTCATACTGTGGATACTGGACGCCTCCGAGCCGCCGACGGAGGACGATCGCAATATCGCGCGGCTGCTGGCTCAGATTACGCCGAAGACGCCGAGGGTCCTGGCTCTGAACAAGATTGACCTGGTTGCCTCTCAGCCCGGGTTGGACGCATTTCTGTCGCTGTGCGGGCGCCAGCGCGCGCTGCTCACCAGCGCCAAAGAAGGGCGCGGCCTGTCGGACTTGCTGAACTGCCTGATCTCGCTTATGCCGCTGGGGCCGCGCTACTATCCGGCCGATCAACTGAGCGAGACCAATCTTCGCTTCATGGCGGCCGAGATCATTCGCGAGCAGATCATTGAGTTGACGAGCGACGAGATACCGCATTCCGTCGCTGTGCTCATCAATCGATTTCGCGAAAGACCGGATATCACTCATATCGAGGCGTTCATATATGTCGAGCGCGGCTCGCAAAAGGGCATTATCATCGGCAAGCGCGGGAGCATGATCAAGCAGATAGGCGTAGCGGCGCGCGCCCAACTGCAGGAATTGCTGGACACGCAGGTGCATTTGGAGACGCGCGTGAAAGTGCAGAAGAACTGGCGCAGCAATGAAGAATTCATGCGGCGAGCGGGTTACCGAAGCCCGAAACGAGGCCGCAGCTAGCCGGCGCCTTCTGGTTGCAGACTGCGCCGCGTCGCCTCGATATCGGTTTGAATCTGCTCCCTTAGTTCTGCCAGTCCGCTGAATTTTCGCTCCGCGCGCAGGCGTTTCTCGAATCGCAGCTCCATTCTTTCCCCATAGATTTCACGATCAAAGTCCAGCAAATGCGCCTCGATCGTGAGCTGGTCGCCGGCGAAAGTAGGGCGCCTGCCGATATTGGTCGCCGCCCGAAAGGACTCGCTGCCGAGACGCGCCCAAGTCGCGTAGACGCCATGCGCCGGGATGATCTGCTCGCGCCAGACCTTGAGATTTGCCGTCGGCGCGCCGATGGTCCGCCCGCGCTGTTCGCCGCGAACCACCTGGCCTTCCATGGCGAATGCCCGCCCCAGCATCGCCTTTGCCGCTTGCATATTGCCCTTGCGGATGTGGTCCCGAATGCGCGAGCTACGGATCAACTGCCCGCTGGATTCAGCCGCGATTAGCTCCATCGCAGTCACGCGGAAGCCGCGCTTTTCGCCTTGCGCCCGCAAGTATTTGATATCGCCTTCACGCTCGAAGCCCAGCGCGAAATCTTCGCCGACCCACAACTCTCTTATCCGCAGACGGTCAACGAGTTCATCAATGAAGGCCGCGGCCCGCTGCTTGCGCGTCTCATCCGTAAACGGATGGGTAATCACGGTGTCCAGGCCATGACGAAGCAGCAATTCGGCGCGCCGCTCGGGCGTCGTCAGATAATAGCGCTTCGTGACTTGCTCAAGAACCGTGTCGGGATGCGGATAAAATGTGAGCGCGACTGACCGCCGGTTCGAGGCGCGCGCCTGTGTGACCAGACGCTGAATCAACTGCTGGTGGCCCAGATGCACGCCGTCGAAAACGCCGATGGTCAGAATCGATTCGGCATCGAGATTGGCCTCGCTCAAATTGCGCAAGTGGGTCATCGTCAGCGCTCGCAGAATCGCCTCGCAGCCATTTTATCAGGACTGGCGGGAGAATACCTTGCGCGGTTTCCAGCGTTGACCGTGCGCTTCCAGAATCGCGACCAGCTGTCGATCCGCGTCAAAGGCGAAGACGAGGCGCTCGTCGGTATCCGTCTTTCGTTCGATGAAGCGGCCCTGGCGCAAGCGCGCCGCATCGTCAGCCTCCAGTATTGTGCGGGGAAATTGGCTGAGCGCGTCATAAGGCGGCACGATGCCTCCCAGCCAATCGTCGCCGCCCGCAGTGATTGCATCCAGGGCGAGGCTGTCCTCAAGCTTGAACAGGCCGCTGGCTGTGCGTGTCAGGCTCTTCAAATAGCCGCCAACGCCAAGAGCCGCGCCCATGTCATTGGCGATGCTGCGGATGTAGGTCCCAGCGCCGCATTCAATTTCCAAATCGGCCACCGGCTGGCGCCAAGCCAGAAGCTTGATCGCGTGTATTGTGACCCGGCGCGGCTCTCGCTCGATCGTCCGCCCTTGCCGCGCCAGCTCGTAGAGCTTGCGGCCGCCGACTTTGATCGCGCTGTGCATTGGCGGGACCTGCTCAATCTCGCCAATGAAGTCCTGCATAACGCGCTGCGCATCGGCGCGTTGAATATGATCGGCGCTCTTGCGTTCGAGGAATTCGCCGGCTGCGTCGTAGGTTGTGGTGGCGGCGCCGAATTCAATCGTGGCGCGGTAGACCTTTCGCCCGCGCATGACGTATTCGCTGAGGCGTGTCGCGGCGCCAAGACAGATGACCAGCACGCCATCAGCCAGCGGATCGAGTGTGCCGGCGTGCCCAACTTTTGTTGATCCAGCGAGCGATCGGCAGCGGCGCCGCACCTGAGCCACAACGTCATGACTGGTCAGATTCAAAGGCTTGTTGACGTTCAGGAAGCCGACGGGCTGGGTTTCAGGCAAGCGAGGCAGCCCCTTCCGCGATTGCCCGATGCGCTAGCGGCAGCACGGCCGTCTGCGCTTGCTGCAAGCTGCCGTCCAGCGTGCAGCCGGAGGCCAAGGTGTGACCGCCGCCGCCGAGTTGATAAGCCAGGCTGGCGACATCGTAGCCAGGCTTCGCCCGAAAGCCGATCTCAACCTTATTGTCCGGCAGCTCTTTAAATACCACCGAAACTTTAGCCTGGTCCACAGTTATCAGGTAACTGACTAAGCCGCCGTCGCCGGTTGTTGCCAAGCCGGCTTGGCGCAGATCTCGCTGCCGAATCGTCGCGTAAATCAGGCCGCGTTTCAGCCGTACGGACGGGAGCGCCAGTTTCCAGAGCGCCACTTCGGCGAACGAGCGTCGATTGAGCGTTTGCGCCATGATGACCGGCAGCGGCGCGCCTTTGCTCATTAGCGTTTGCGCAATCTCAAGCGTGCGGCTGTTGGTGGCGCTGATGCGGAACCCTTGCGTATCGGTAACCAAGCCGGTAAGCAAGGCGAAGGCGGGGTCCGGCGACAGATCGGCTCCAATATAGTCGATGAAGTCGTAGACGATTTCGACCGCGGCGACCGCTTCGGGGACAATCAGATGAATGTCGCCGAAGCGCGTATTCGTCGGGTGGTGATCCAGATTGATGACCGTTGAGGAATTCGCCATGCCATAGGCGCCGACCTGGCCGATTCGCTCAAGATCGCTGGAATCCAAGCTGATCATAAGATCGTAATGACCCGAGTCCAGTTGGGGCAGGACAGTGTCGCTTTGAGGAATGAAGCGCAGATCAGGCGGGACGCCATCATCGATCGCTAGGGTGACGGCTTTCCCGGCTTCGCGCAACGGTCCGGCCAAGCCTAAGAGGGATCCAACCGCGTCGCCATCGGGCGCGATGTGAGAAACTAGCAGCACCGTCTCGGCGGCTTCGACGGCTTCGCGCGCCGTTTGCCACGCAGGCTCAGCTTGCCGCGTTGTCTTCACTGCGCTCATCATTTCCAGCTTCGGCCGGGATATCGAGCTTGGAAAGGATACCGTGTATGTGATCGGCCTGCGCCAGAGCGCTGTCCCAATAGAAGTGAAGCTCCGGCGTGTTGCGCAGGCGTACGCGTTTGCCAACCTCGCGGCGCAAGAAACCGCCGGCGCGTCTCAAGCCCTGCATCACTTCCGGCTGGCGGCCCTCGTCGCCCAGCGCGCTGACGTAGACTTTGGCGACCATTAGCTCGGGATCGAGGCTGACTTCCGTCACGGTGATATCTTGCAAGCGCGGGTCCGCGATTTCCGTCAGCAGCAGTTGGCTGAGAATCAAGTGAACCCGCTCGCTCATGCGTTCGCGCTTGATCGACATGCGGCCGGCTCAGGTAACCCGCTCGCGCACGTAGAAAACGATGACGTCGCCTTCTTCAAAGTCGCTGACGCCGTCAAGCCCGATGCCGCATTCGAATCCGGTGCGCACTTCGCGCACATCGGTCTGGAAGCGCTTGAGCGAAGCGACGCTGACATTGTCGTGGATGATTGCGTCGCCGCGTTTCACCCGCGCTTTGGCGTTGCGCCGCGCTTCGCCCTTGCGGATGATGCTGCCGGCGACGACGCCGCTGCGCGGGATTCGGAATGTCTGCAGCACTTCGGACTCGCCGATAACCCGATTGACGAATTTGGGCTCCAGCATGCCATGCAAAGCCAACTCGATGTCTTCAAACAGCTTGTAGATGATATTGTAGCGCCGTATCTCCACGCCCTGCGCGTCAGCCGATGTCTGGGCGGCGTTGTCCACATCGACGTTGAAGCCGAAGATGATGGCTTTGGACGCGCTGGCCAGCATCACGTCCGATTCGGTAATTCGCCCGACTTCCTGCCGCAGCACGCGTACGGCGATTCCCTCTTCATTGCGCTCAGATATATTGACCAATTCATCGGTGATGGGTTGGATGGAACCCTGCACATCCGCCTTCAGAATCATCGAGAGTTCTTTCGCATCGCCGGCTTGGAACTGCTGCAGAAAGTCTTCCAGCGTCAGCGCCGGCGTGATCTGCCCGCCAAAGGCGCGCGCGCGCTCGGCATCGCGGCGCTCTTCCGCTAGCCGGCGGGCGGCTTTTTCATTTGGCGCCACTTCAAACATGACCCCGGGCGCCGGCGGGGAATCGAGACCCAGTACGGCCACCGGCGTGGATGGGGTAGCGCGTTTGACTTCTTGCCCGGCGTGATCGAACATGGCTTTAATGCGGCCGCAGGATGTGCCGGCGACGATCGCGTCGCCGCGCTTCATCGTGCCATTCATCACCAAGAGCGTCGCCATTGTGCCCCGGCTTCTGTCGACCTCGGCTTCAATCACCGACCCGCGCAATGTGCCGCGGGGGTTCGCCACAATCTGGTTTTCCTCGGCGACCAGCACAAGCGCTTCGAGCAGATCCTCGACGCCGGCGCCCGATAAGGAATCGACTGACGCCATGATTGTCGAGCCATCCCAGTCATCGGGAACCAAATCAAGTTCCGCCAATTGTTGTTTAACCAGGTCAGGATTCGCGTTGGCGCGGTCGACCTTGGTAATCGCGACGACCAGCGGGACATTGGCGGCGCGCGCGTGGTCCAGCGCTTCTCGCGTGGTTGGCATCACGCCGTCGTCGGCGGCGACGACGAGAATTGCGATATCGGCGCCCTGCGCGCCCCGCGCTCGCATAGCCGTGAAAGCTTCATGACCCGGCGTGTCCAGAAAGGTTAGCGCTTGGCCCCCATGCCGAGCTTGATAAGCGCCGATGTGCTGAGTGATCCCGCCAGCTTCGCCTTCGGCCACGGCGGTCTTGCGAATCGTATCGAGCAGCGTGGTCTTTCCATGATCAACGTGACCGAGAATCGTAATGATGGGCGGCCGCCGCGTCAAGCCGTCGGCCGACTCGCCCTCATACATCGCGCTCCATTTTTCTTCACGCTTCTCGGCGCGTTTTTCTTCTTCGTGGGCTGCGGCAACCGCGCTGGCGGACTCAGCGCTAAAGCCCAGTTCCTCTACTACAATCGCCGCTGTATCAAAATCTATCTGCTGGTTAATTGACGCCATGATGCCGTTGGAGATCAGCGTCTTCATGACATCGATGGGGCTGGTTTCTATCAGTTCGGCCAATTCGCGAACTGTGAGATAATCCGGTACGAGGACTATTTTGCTTGCTTCTGCCATCCCTGCCTCCTTCAGTTTTGACGACCGTTCGAGGCAGGTTGGACCATCCCGCCTCCCTTAGCTCTGTCGCATCATGATGGCGTCATCTGCCGCAGGTAATCACGGTCATCTTCGCTTAACTTGCGCCGAAGCGCTTTGCTCACTATTGGCAACGCAATCGCCTTATTCCAGCAGTCGGACCGGCCGCATAGATAAGCGCCGCGCCCGTTTAACTTGCCCGATTCGTCGATCCGCAGTCGCTCCTGGCTGAATACCAAGCGCGTCAAGGCTTGTTTGTCCCGCTTGGCGCGGCAAACGACGCAACTACGCTGCGGCCGACGCTTGCTTGCCATGGGCTGCCCTCACGATCCAGCTAGTAGTCGTAGTCTTCCCAAACCTCTTCATCCCAACTGCCGCGTCCGCCCTTGCGCCGCCGCTTGGCGATTACCTCGCCGCTCTCCTCGTCCAGCACCAACTGCCGCCGCCGCTGGCGATCTTTGCGCCGCTGCTGTTTGCCCTTTTGACGATCGAGCTCGAATTCACGCTCGCCGTCGTCCTCTTGGAAATAACCGTCCGGGGCTGGCGCCTCTCGCGGAGCTTTCTTCTCAACGTCGGGCGCGTCCAAAGCCGGGACCGGCGCGGCGACTGCTTCCTTGATTGCGCCGGCCTCCGCCAGAGCGTGTTCTGGCTGAGCCTCTTCAACGGGCTGGCCAAAAGCGTCCAGCAAAACGGGCGGCTGGTCTGTCTGCGCCTCCGCCTCCTCGCTTCGGATCGTTTCCGTCTCGTCGTCTACAGGCGCCTCTGCCGCGGTCGCCGTCTCGCTCTCATCAGCGGGGGCGATATCATCATCGTCTTCCTCAATGGAAAAGGCCTCCGCGAGCAGCTGATCAAGGTCGGCCGCCCGGATGATATCCAGCGCCGCGCGCAACTCGTCCATCGGCTCGCCTTCCAAATCGACGAACTTGCGGCTCACCATGGTTTCATCAACGGCGCAGATCAGCATCACCTCGCCGATGTTGCCAAAGGGCTCCAGGATATCAAGCACTTCTTGGGAAACGGCCAAAACATCCAGCGGCAATTCGAATAGCTGCGGCGCGAGATTCTCGCGGGCTTCCTTGCGCTGCTGCAAGAAGATTTCATGCGCCTGGTCGCGCTGTTCCTGCGAGAGCTGCTCGACAATGTCGGCAAAGCGCGCGAGCGACTTGTATTCCTCCGGCATAACCGCCAGTTCAAGGCGCTTCTTTTCCATGATGCGCAGGGATTCAGCGATCAGATCGGCATGACGCTCGGTCAAGCTATCCAGCGGCGGATTCTCAAGATTCTCCAAAGCGCCTTGCACCGTTTCAGCGACGCTCTTGATATCGATGCGCCAGCCCGTGAGCTTGGCGGCCAAGCGCGCGTTTTGCCCTTCGCGCCCGATCGCCAGGGACAACTGGTCATCGGGCACCAGCACAACCGCCGTCTTGCCTTCAATGGGGTCATCATCAAGATAAACGCCGGTGACGCGCGCCGGACTCAGCCCCTTCGAGATGAAAGCCACGGCGTCGTTGTTCCATTCGATGACATCAATCTTCTCGTTGTGCAGCTCCTTGACGATATTCTGGATGCGAATGCCACGCATGCCGACGCAGGCGCCGACCGGGTCAATCCCATCTTGCAGCGCCGCGACGGCCACTTTCGACCGGTGCCCCGCTTCGCGCGCGATATTCTTGATTTCGACCTGCCCATTGTAAATCTCGGGGACCTCGTATTCCAGCAAGCGGCGAAGCATACTGCGGTGGGCGCGGCTGACGAGAATCTGCGGGCCCCGGTTGCTCTTGGACACTTCCACGACGAAGACGCGGATCTTCTCGTGCGTTCGGTAGCGCTCTCCCGGGATTTGATGTTGCCGCGGCAGATCCGCTTCCGCCCGGCCCAAGCTGAGCGTGACCTTTCTCGCGTTGACGCTTTGCACCGTGCCGGTGATCAGATCGCCTTCCCGGTTGATAAACTCGTCGTAGAGCGAGTTGCGCTCGGCTTCGCGGATTTTCTGGAGGATGACTTGCTTGGCGGTTTGCGCGGCAATGCGCCCAAAGCTCTTGGTCGTGTGCTCGACTTGCACCATGACGACATCGTTCAATTGCGCTTCCGGCTCAAAGAATCGCGCGCGCTCCAAGGTGACTTCAGTCGCGTCGTTCAATACGGCATCGACGACTTCTTTCTCAACAAAGACCATTTGCCGCCCCGTTTTGAGGTCGATCTTCGCTTCAATCTCCTGGGCGGCGCTGGCGCCGGTATCTTTGCGATAAGCCGAGACCAAGGCGCTCTGAAGCGCATCCAAAATGATGTCTTCCGGCAAGGCGCGAATATCCTCAATTTCCTTGAATGCGCTTCCCAATTCGTTCGACATGCTGCCTCACTCCGAATGCCGCGCTTCGTTTCATGGCAGAGTTCGCGCCATGCCCAGATAAAACGAAAAGTGGGGGGCTCCCACTTCTTGCGAAAACTTGCCTATGCGCGAAATATAACACGCATTCCAGCGGGCGTCAAGGATTGTCGCGGCTCTGGTCCCGCATCTGCCAAGCTGATCCGCCGGGCGCCCCGTCGCCAGCGCGTTGATGCCCGGCTCAGCCTAGCGGAAAGGGCGGAAACTTGGAGACTTTTCCAGCGCTTGAATCGCTGACGTATACGAAGCCCGCCTCATCGACGGCGATTCCGCCGATATCCGCGAATTGCCCGTCGGCGCTTATCTCGCCCGCTTCCGCGAATGCGCCCAGGCATTCGCCAGCCGTGGTGTACACCAGGATCCGTTTGCCGTCCGGGTCGGTGACGTAGAGAAAATCTCGCGTTTCATCCAGGGCGAGATACGGTCGATTGAAGGTCGTATCGTACCAGCCGCGCACGCGGAAATCCGTCAGATGGGCGCCGCCCACATCAAAGACGGAGATGCGGCGGTTCCAGGTATCGGCGATGAAGAGCCGGCCGTCGCTGTGAATGGCGATGCCGCTGGGCTCGTCCAACTCGCCGGGCCCGCTGCCGCCGCTGCCGATATCATATAGATGCGTCGCCTGTGCTTCCTCGAGCCTGTATACGCGGATACGCTTGTTGCCGGTGTCGGATACGAAGACGCGATCGGCATCATAAACCGCCACGTCTCGCGGACCCCAAAAGCCATCCTTCGGTTCGAGCGGCGCGTCGAAGCCAAACTCGCCGGCGACGCCCCATTGCATTACTGCCGCGTCAGTCGCGTCAAGGCGCTGAACGCGATAATGCCAAGTGTCAACCACCAGCAGATCGCCGCTGTCTAGCGCGGCGACGCTGTTCGGTCGATTGAAGACGACCGCGTCAGCAGCGCCGATCGTGCGGACATACTCGCCCTCGTCGGTGTAGACATGCACGCGATTGGCCTGTTCATCGGCCACGTAGACGAAACCATTGGATGCAGACATGCCCAGTGGATTTTGCATCCTATTGCTGTCTGCATCAAACTCAAGCAGCGGGCTGACAGGCTGCCAATTGGCGACGCACTGATTGATTTCAAGCGGGATATTGCTCGGCACATCGCCATCGCCCAGGCCGTATTCCCAGATCTTGGCGGCGAAATCCTTGCGAATATAGACATGCATGAGGTCGGAGACGGGCCAGTTGGTCAAGGAAAAGTCCTTGCCGGTCGCCTCGCCATATTGATCATAATCGCGCGACCACCATATATCGAAAATGCCGCGGCGCAGCGCGGTCGCGTCATTGTTGCCGGGCGAGAAATCCAAGACCTTGAGTATCCGCTGCGGGGTCAAGTTGAAGTATTCTTGCATCGGCCACCACATGCGCATGTGATCGCGCCGCAAGTAATGATCTTCCAGAATCGGTTCCACATCGCTGCGATGAACGCCGCCGACCACGACAAATATGGCGTCTTGCAAGTTCTGTACCGTTGGATTGCCGCCTACAAAGACGGCCTCGGTGTAATCCCGGAAGTACCAGCTGTAGGGCCAGGACACTTCATCGTCGTACGCGAGTCTCAAGTCCTTGCCATCGGTCAGGCGCAGGCTCATCTCGTTGATATCGTCCAGGACCCACTTGACGGCTGGTCCAGCGTGCGCGTACACCAGCAGCTCGGTTGGCAGGTCGTAATTGATGAACGAGGCCATCCAGGCGGCGCGAAGAGTAACGAGGCTGAGCAGGCCGAAGATTGTCGCGGCGCCAAGGCGGCGGATGTGCATCCAGCTAGTTTGTCGCGCGAGCCGCAGGAGCGGGTAAGCCAAACCGAGCGCCACGAAAAGCGAAGCCAGCCATGAATAGCTGCGCTCAAGTTGCGCCTTCTCGAGACCGGCCAGGGGCGGGTGACCGGTGACGAAGGCGCCGACAACTTGCGCCAGGCAAACGAAAAAAGCAGGCAGGAGCAGCAGCGCCAGCCAACCGCGCGACAAGAATCTGGCGCCGTCAATGCGGGAAAATACGCCGCCGAAGTACCAAGCCGTGATGAAGATCATGGGCGTCGTCAAGTGCGTGCCGAGCCAGGGCATCTTCTCGCCGGCGAGGGAATAACCGACAAGATTCAAGACCGCCCACCAAGCCAGCAGAAGCAGGAAGGGGAGCCGCTTGAGCCGGTCGTCGTCAAGGTCTGGCGCGCTGAGCGCAATCTGCGAATCGATCGGGCCGGGCGCGTCATTAGCGCCCGCAGGTTCTGGCCTCTGCTCGTCGCTGGCTGCTGCCATCGATTCATGGCGCGATTCGTTTTTATCCGAGTCCCGCGCTTCGGTCGATTCCGCAGCGTCGAGGACCGTTTCCGCCACGGTGTCAACCTGGCCGACGCGCAGGCTTTCGCCCGCGATGATTCGCTCGCGGCGGCTCTTCCAAAAGCAAGTCAGGCCGGCGAACATCGCGCAAACGCTGCCGACAATGGGCAGAAACTCGTAAGTCGGCATGATTATCAGGAGATAGTAGTATTGCGGTTGACTGCCGCGCCGGACGCCCTGCTGCTCCAGCCAGTAGCCCAGGCTGTAGATCATGCCCGTGCCCAAGCCGGCGATATTGGTGAATACGCTGGTGAAGAAGAAGGCGAATATGATGTGGAATAGCGCGGCGGCGATCAGCCAACGCTTCCAGTTCCAAGTCAAACCGATGACGAGGGAAAGCAGAGCCAGCGGCGCGAAGACGAAGGCGCCGGCCAGAAACTGCCCAACCTGCGCCGCGGACCCCATATTGGGCAGGCTGGCAAAGAGACCATAAGCGCCGCTTGGCAGAGACTCGGCCAGGCTGGCGTACTCGGCGCTTGAGCCGCCCATCAACCGTACGAAGAGCGCTGTCGTCCAGGGCAATATCAGCGTGACAATCAGGACGATGATGTCTACTTCGGGAAACTGATGAAGAAAAGCCCAGAAGCCGCCCGATTCCGGCCTGTCTTCGGCTTGCATGTCGTCACTCAGGGCGCGTCGGCGAGCATCGCGCAAAAGGTAAACGGCGACCAAAATCGCGATTATCCAGAGCGCAAAGCCCGGCGTCCAGCGAATCGGCGGACCCGGCTCAGCCGCTTCAGCTTCCGCGCTGTCGGCATCGGGGATCGCCGGCTCGGCGGTTTCAGTCGCCTGCGGAAAGTGAGACAGCTCTTCTATGTAGAGTAGACTGCCGGCAGTGGCCAGCGCTATTAACAGAATGGCGGCGACTTCGCGCCAAGGCAGCTGACGCCAGCGATCGCGAAAGGCGTAGAGCGCCGTCGACGCCAATACAAAGACGGCGCTGAGAATCGAGAGCGCCATCCAGTTGATCCAGCTGGATCGCTCAAGATCGGAGAGCTCAGCCCAACTCGTGCCACGCCCGGGCAGGATCTCGGCTGGGACAACGTCGACCACAATATACATGCCGAGCGTCGTCACCCCGCCGAGCAGGATGCCGAGCATGATGGAATGGAATATCGGCTTGCCGCGCAGCTTGTAACGATGCTGCGCCAGGCGCGTGAAAAAGTAGATAACGAGGAAGCTGCCGAAAATGGCGATGTAAATGAAAGCCGTCTCTTTCGATCCCAGATTTAGAATCATGGCGGCCGCGAAGAGATATAGCCAAATGGCGCGCCGGCGGAAGCGGGGCGAGCCGTCGAGATACATCAGGATGCAGTAAGCCATGATCAAGCCGAAAAGGATGGATGGCGTGTCGTGCCGGATGTAGCGATTGTAGTAGAGCAATAATGGCGAAATCAGCAGCAGGAATGACGCGAGCATGGCGCCCCAGCGGCCAAGCCATTTGCGCAGCAGCAAGGGAAACATCACCATCAGCACGCCGAGGACGGCGGTGTAGAGGCGTCCGGAGAAATCGCTGTCGCCAAAGAGATAGAAGGACAGAGCGGTCGCGTGAAAGAGTACGGGACCGTGCATCAGCGGCGTGTGCTGAAAGTTGCCTTCGTTGTACAGGTTGTACGAAAAGCGGGTGTGCAAACTTTCATCGTGGCTCATCACGCGCTCGCCCAAAAAATGAAAGCGCGTGAAGACCGCCAGCAGCAGGATGACGATATAAAAGCCGGCTTCCCATTTAATTGGAATATGCAAAGGGAGAGCGCGACCCAATGCGTTATCTTCCTGTTGATTAGGCGTTGTTATCATGCCCTGGCGACCTGGCGAGTAGATATTTCCATATTGGAGCCTGAACCTTAGAGATCCGGCGCCGGCGTGTTTTGCAGGTTGGGCAAGCGAAGGCGCGCGTTTGGCTGCGCCGTCGCCGGGCTGTACGGTCTGGCGGCAAGAGGCGTGTCCGGCGTATGAGCGATGCTGAAAGCGTTTGGCAGGCGCGGCAAATCGACGGGCAATAACGAAGAATGAAAGCCGATTATCATCGGCAGCAGCAATGCGATGGTTATCGCCAATAATGCCAAACCATAGCTGAGCTGCGCAGTGGATTGCGAAGCGAAATCGCTAAGCGCGGGCGGACGCGTCCCCGGCGCATGCAGGTCAAGTTGCAGCGCCGTCCAAAGCTGGTCCAGCCGCTGCGGATCCGGGCGGCCGAGGGTTGGCAGGTTGCGCTCCAATTTCAGCGCAAACTCCCGGTGGCGCCGAAATTCAGCGTGACAATCTTCGCATTCGTTGATGTAACGCCCGACGCGCCGGCGTACAGAGTCGGAAAGATCGCCGCTTACGAAGCGCGCCATGTGTACCTTGCAGTAGCGCAGCTTGAATCTAATCACGGTCTTGCTTGCGCCTCGCGCCCTGGCTTAAAGGACATTTTGCAGTTCTTCCAGCAAGCCCAATCCCACCGGCTGCAAGGATTGCTTCAGCCGCTGATGCCCCAGTCGAACGCGGCTCTCGGCGGTCTTTTGCGGGCAGCCCATTACGTCGGAGATTTCACGATAGGTCATGCCTTGCCCATAGCGCAGCACGATCGCTTCGCGCAGGCGGGGCGAGAGATCGAGCAAAGCCTTCGCGATCGAGTCACTGGCGTCGCGGCGAATGAGCGCCGCCTCGGGCGCTTCCGACGGCGGCGCCTTCAGCTCCAAGCCCAGCCACTGCGTAATATCCACCGTGATGAAACGTTTGCGGCGGTAGGTATTGCGGCAACGGCTTACGGCAATCGTGTAGAGCCAGGTCTTCAATGAGGCTTTGCCGGAATCAAAGCGATGCAGATTTTTGAATGCGTACAGGAAGGACTCTTGCAAGATATCTTCGGCGTCCTGCTCGTTCATCAGCAGGCTGTAACACAGTCGGTACAGGCTGGCGGCGAAACGCTCGTACAGCTCCGCGTAACCGACTTGATCGCCTTTCAGAGCGCGTTCAATGATCGCATCCACTTCCGCGTGGCTTTGCTTTCGGCTTAGGGTCATATTCAGGCACTCGCTGCGGTTGTCATTTGGACACTCCCTCATCTACACATTGGCGCGCGAACATCCTCAGATATTCGGGCTTGAGCTCGCCGGAACGCCGTCGTAGACATCTTGCCGCAGCCAGAGGATGAGGCCCTCCTCCCGCGCTATGCCGCCGCGCAAGCGACCTTGCGACCACCAGGCGGGCAGATCCCACAATCCCAAATCGGTCAGCGACCAGCTTCGACGCACAGCGAAACGCTGACCGACATAATCGCCGTCAAGCGAGGTGGGCGGGGCCTCATCGTGCGCCATTAGTACGATTCGCGCGCCAGCCGCCTCTTCAGCCGTGTTTACAAAGCGGACGTTGGGAAAGTCGCGCAAGAGCCAGGCGACGACGCCGTCCTTCTGAATGACGCCATTTTCATCCGGCACGATATGGATCTCGAGCGTAGGAAAGCCTGAAGCCTCGCGATCGGCCAATTCAAAAAGCGTCTCGCGCAGCAGATATGCGTCCTCGGTGATGCCGCGTTGGCGCCATAGGTTTCCTGGTTTCGCCGCTTCAAAGACGGCCCCCCGCCAGGCGCCGCCGATGCCCGAGAGCAGCGTCAGCCAAAGGAAGCCGAGACCGATGCCCTGCAGGCACGTGCCTACTCCCCAAAAATTGGCGGTAAGCAGAAATAGTATGAGCGCGCTGATCGCTGTCATCGCCAGGAGCCCCAATCCGTGAAGAAGCTGCGTTTGCGTCGGCTCGAACAGCGCGGCGACGAAGTCGCGGAAACCCAAGCCGGCTGGCAGCGCGAGCATGAGCCGCGCGATCTGCATGAACTGCACGGACAGGACAATCAGAAACGCAAATACACCGGCGGAAATCGCCCACTTTACCCAACGGTAGCGCGTAGAATACAGCGCGCCTTCCTCAACATCGGTGTCGTTCTGGCTCCAGAGAATGACCACCCGTCGATCGACCATGAGCTGCGTGATGCCGTAACTCGCCAGCATCGTCAGTGGAAAGACGACCCACATCGCATCGGTCGGTCGAGCGCCGGGAAGCAGCAGCAGCGCGAGCGCGCCAATCGCGGCCCAGGCTGCGGCAAAGCGGTCGATGTAGGTGACATCGCCTTTTTTCCAGAGCAGCCAGGCGCCGCCGAGCGCGTAGATTATCAGCAGGGGCTCATAGGTCAGCAGGGCGACGAAACCCAGTCGCGCGCCGTCAAGCGCGTCGCTCTGGGTCAAACCGCTGATCGCCTGCTCAAGCAACTGGCTCACTGTGCGCAAGCCGGCTGGATTCAACATCATCATGGTGGCGGTAATGGCGATTATCAGAAGGGGCGCCAATGCGGCGCCGGCGTAGGGAAAGTCGCGCAGGCGTTTGACCGCTAGCTGCAAGATGTCATCGCCGGGCAATTCCAACCGTTGCGGGGCGCTTAGCGCGGTGCGCCATACCGCCAGCCAGCCAGCCGCCAGCAAGATCAGCAGCAGCGGGATGCCGGATGGGCTCGACAGCAGGAGCATAAAGGTGACGCAGGCAATCGCCCAGCAGGCGTCGCCCGTTCGCCGAGAATACCAGTAGCGCCGAATCAGCCAGATGGCCAAGACGGCGAATAGAATCATGAATGCGCCGCCATCAGCCGCGCGCGCGGCGACGATTGGCGTGGTCAGGCATGAGAGCAGCGCGGTCCAGATGAGAGTCCTCGTCCGGCTCTGCCGCTCGCGGAATAGGAGCGGCGTAAAAGCCAGCGCCGCGCCGGCCAAAGCCGCGCCAATGCGCGCCGTGAATTCACTCGCGCCAAGCAGCGAAAACGCGGCTACCTGCGCACCATAGGTCAGCGGGCTGCTCGACACCCGGTATTCGCCCGGCACAGAGTCATCAATCGTATGCAAGGCGTGCAGCGCTGATCTCGCTTCAAAGTCCGATATCGGGACCGTGTCCAGTTCGCTCACGCGCAGCAGCGAAGCGATCAAGAAGAGCGCGATGTAAGCCAGCGCCTCGATTGAAACGGAAGGCTGAGATGCCGCTGCGCCCACGCTTTCTGACGCCGCGGCCGGGTTCGGGTTGGTTCGCGTCCAGCGTATGTTTGCTGCCAAGGTAATTATGGTTACCTGCTCTCAATAAATTGCGCGATTTGACGGCAGCAATGCCTCAGTCGCGAGCGGTGCTATAGATGCGGGAACGCCCGGCTTGGCACACGACGGGCAATTGATCAGCGAATTTCTCTTCGCCAAATTCGCCGTATTTCTGCCGTTCCGATGCTCCGTAGAGAATATAGTCGATTTCGTAGCGTTCGATGAGTTCGTCGATGTCGCGCA
This sequence comes from Chloroflexota bacterium, assembly GCA_026706455.1. Lineage (GTDB taxonomy): Bacteria > Chloroflexota > Anaerolineae > Aggregatilineales > Phototrophicaceae > UBA6055. The sequence goes on from JAPOYS010000148.1 coordinate 75,970, forward strand.
TTTCAGCGGCTGTATAAAGCCGCTTCAAGTCCTGGCTGCGCGTTCCCGCGATGGCGGCATAGGTATCGCCGCGCCATTGTCTTTCGTGATTTTCCCAACCCAGCACAATGGGTATCCCGGCGAGGGTTCCAACCCGGCCGTATTCAATGCGATAGGGCTCGCCGACGGCTTCAGCCACCACGGTCTTGGCGCGCCCTACCAAGTCGCTCAAGCAGCCTATGACACGTTGATCGTCGGCCTGCAGCAGGTCCTGCGCGCCATCAAGCGTCAAGGGCTCCATGATGGTCACAGCTTCCGCCTCAAACTGTACAATGCCAGCATGTCTAGCTCGGATCAAGTCCTCTTCCGCGGCGTCTCTCAAGTCGCCTTTAGAGTACAGTATACTGCCTGGCTCCACTTTTTCGCCTTCGGCAACGCGGCGAATGGCGTTCTCCCATTCGGCGGGCGGCGCCTGGCGGCGAGCCGAGGCGGCTTGCAGACGCCCCGTTTCGATGGTGGCGCGGTGATACACAGCTTCGATGCTGTAAAGCAGCCCGGCGCCGGCGCTTAGGAACAGTATGATGGCGAATCCCAGACGGAGCAAAGGATGCGGCCGGGGCTGGCTGCGATCGGCCATGATGCTGTACGTGGCGTAAGCGGCCGCGATGCTCCAAAGCACCCATGCCTGGAAATAGAACTTAAAGACGGTATTGATGCGCACGCCGAAATTGTCCTTCAAATAAAGGAACTCGGGGAATAATGCCAATACCAGACCCATGCCAATCAGGAGCAAGGCGAAGCCGGTCTTCAGCGGGAACGTTATCCAGGTGACAGCCACTTCGCCATCGGCGTAATTCCGGCCCGCGCCCGGGAAGAGCCGCGCCAGCGCAATTGCTATGCCCAGCAGCAGAAGGACAGAAGTCAAACCAAAGTCGATACGCCGCTGCAATAGCGAAGCAAGCAGGTCACCGCCAAGCGCTGTCATGTTCGGATCGCGAATGGCGATCGCGCCGCCAAGCAAAGTCATCAAGCCAGCCAGAGCCAGCAAAAGCGCCAATGCCGCCAGCAGCGCAAAGCGCCAGTTCAGCCGGCGTGACGATCGGCCGCGCCAAGCTTCCACAATTAGAAAAGCGCCAATTATGGCTGGCAGCGGACCGAACATAATGAAGAATTGCCGAAAGGGCGTCGGATGCAAAATATTGGGCAGCAGGCCGCCCGCCTGCGAACGGAAGCCGACGAAATAGGGCAGGTAAGCGACGAGCGCGACCAGGGCGAGCGACGTGCCAAAACGGGCGAGCGCCAGCCAGTCGGACAGCGCCAGTTTGCCGCGGCCGCCCATCGCAAGCCGGCGAAGCGCTTCCGCGCCGACCAGACCGCAGAGATAGATGGGACCGTCCCAGGCATTAAGAAACATCAGTCCGCCAACAGCCAGGCTATAGAGGACGACTTCGCTACCTGCCGGCGCTCGCCGCAGCAGCGCAAGATTTAGCATCAAGCCGATGACCATCACGGCAAAGGGAAACGCGAGCACGTGCGGGTGATTATCGCCAAGGATGAAGCTGAAAGCCGGGAACTCGCCGATTGGCTGCGTGCCGATTGGATTGCCGCTCAAATCATAATCTGTGATGACGCGGCTGGCGCGGAACCACCACCAGTAATCCCAATTGGCTGAATGCAGCGACAGGCTGCCGCGCGGGTCTTGAACATACGCGCCGTCGCTGAATCGCGAGCGCTCCTGCGTGCCCCAATAGTCCAGATAGGCTGCGCTCGCCGTGCGCGACTGAAATGGCGCTTCGACCAGGATGTATTGGAAATTGCCGACCAGAACAGTCAGCGTCATCGCCAGCAAGCCCGTGGCGATGCCCGCTCGGCATGAGTCTCTTTGGGCGCCCGGCGCAAGCGAATCACGGTTCCGCGAGCGAACCAAATTGCAGGCGACGCCAAAGGCGGTCAAACCGGTCAACGCGAAAAGCGAGGCGACCGTCAGGTTGAAGCCGACTGTGCTCGCTAAGCCGCTCAGTGTAGCCAGCGCGGACCACATGATGTAGCCCATGTAGTAATAGCTGATGGCGTAACCGGACATCCAGGGGTCGTCAGGCGGGAAGGCGCTGCTGCGCTGCGCTGCGCTGAAGAAAGCCAGCTCCATGGGTTTCTCGGTGCCGACAATGTCATTCTGATGGGCGCGGAATAACACCCAGCCGATGAAGAGCGTGAGGAAAAGCAGTTCAGAGGCGATAACTATCAAGCGGTTCTCGCGCCACCAGCTGGCGAGTTCATCGCCCTCCCCGTAGCGTTGATGAATCAGGAGCGCCACGATGAAGAGCAAGAGCCACGATAGTATGATGCTCCCGGCCGAATTGTCGAGAAACCCGAAACTGGCCAACAGCCAAAAGATGAAGGTGACTAGCAGCAAACCCAAGGCGCGCGCCATGGTGTAGCCCCGGTCTGGCAGACCGCGCAGCAACCGGAGGCAGAGGGGGAAAGCGGCCGCCCCGGCCAGCGTGATCCAAAGCCACCAGGCGATGACAAATAGTCCCTCGCGCCCGAGCCAGTCCAGCAGCAAGGTCATCGGAAGCGCTCCACCAGATGCGCGAAGACGGCGGCTTCATTGACCTGGTAGATTGTCCCGCCATCAATTGCGTAGGCGATTTCGAGCAAATCGTCTTCTACCATAAGGTCAAACTTCGCCAGCCCCTCAGCCGTCGACTGCGCTTCTTCCAGCCCGCTTCTGATTATGTACTTGATATCGAAGTGATGGATGATGTCGACAGCGATATCGATATTCGCTGTATTGTAGAACTGCAGGATATTCTTTTCACGCTGATCGACCCAACTGGGCAGGGGATGAAATGTCCGCTGCTGCCGCTGATGGAAATTCCAGCCGAGCACCGACGGCAGACCCGTGTTGATCGCGATGCGACCATTCCACTGATATTCGCTCGGCCGCCGCCGCCCCTCAATTATCACAGGCGAACCGCTGATATTTTCTTGCAACCAGCGAATCAGCCGATGATCCACGGAGAGATCAAGCGCCGCCCCCAAGCCATTATGCGGCGAGCTTTCAAAATAGGTCGCCTGTTTCATATAATCGAGGCCGTTCAAGGTCAAGGGGGTGTCAGGCGCCATGCGATCGAAAGAGCGCCCCCTGGTTCCGGCCAAGGGAAATAAGCCGGCGACAAACAGCAAGAGAAGACAGGGGGCATACCATAGGATGCGCCAGGTCTTATTGAAGCCTGCGGACGCGCGCAGCAGGCAAGCGAAGGCGACGCCGCCGGCCACGCTTAGCAGCAGCCACACCTGCATATAAAACTTGAAGACCGTATTTTGCCGGCCGATATCGCCGCCGATAACAATGATTTCGACGCCGAGCGTCAGCGCCAGCGCCAAGCCCGCCAGCGCCAGGATATAACGCATGGCGAGCGACTGCCCGGTTCGGAAAAACAAGAGTGCGATCCAGAGCGCCAAGGGTATGACGATTACAGCGACCTGGTTGCCCGCCAGCGCCAGGACAACCGACAGCAGACAGAATACGAGGTAGAGGCCCGCTATCGCTCTTAGCTTCATGCGGCTGTCAAGCAGCGCTTTCACAGGCATCGTGCGCAGCCACAGCGCCGTATCCCATAGCAGCAGCGAAAGGATCAAAAACAGAAAGAGGCCGTGAATGTCAAAGTAGGCCCAGAGCGGCGTCTGGCCGCCGTCCCATAGTCTCACGCTATTGTATGTCGCTGCGTACCAGGACGTGTAGGGCAGCGCAAAGGCAAGATTGAGCAGCATAAATCCGCCCAACTGAGCGACAAGCTCCAGCGCGGAGGCCCGCGAGAGCCAGCATCGCATTGCGATGACATGAACGATGAACGCGGCAGCGGCGATGAGCAGCAGGGGAATGGCAGCCAAGACGCCGCCCAAGCTGGCTGCTGGGCTGGCATAGCTTCCACCGACTGCGGGAATCAAGACCGATAGGAGGGCGCTCCCGGCGAGCAGCGCGCCAATCATCCCGGCGTAAACCTTCGGCTGCGGAAGCGGGCGGAAGGTTTTATGCCAGCGAATCCACCAGCGGTAGGCGAGCCCGAACATGACCAGCAGAGTCATCGTGGGCCAATCCCAGGTATTGGTCGCTTGCAGCAGGCCGACAGTCAAGGCGCCCAGCGCCAGCGCCAGCAGTTTTTCGAGCGGGCGGCTTTGATCGCGCTCCGCTTGCGCCAGGGCGTTAAACAGAAAAACTACGGTTAGTAAAATCAGGGGCATGCTGATCATGTGGGCGTGCAGATCGCCATAGAGAAAGGTGAAGAACGGCATTTCGGTGATTGCGCCGCCAGCGACGCCCGGCGTCTCCGCCAGGACGCGCGAGGGACCCCAATACCAGCGTTCGCTGCCGATTGGCAATTGCTCGCCCTGCATGGCGCGCCCAATTCCTCCCAGCAATCCGCCGACGAGCGACAGAGAATTGTCAATCTCGTAACGGAGGTTGTCCAGCGGATGCCAGGCTTTGGCTCTCTCAGCCAATTGGGCGCGGACCTCTGGCGGCGCTTCCATGCCGTTCTCGGTCATGTATTCGTCAACCAAGAATTGCTCCAAGCCCTGCGGTCTTTGGTAGCCGCCCAAGGCGGCGACTCCGTGGCCCAGCACGCGCGGCGTATCGAGGTTTCCAAGGGCGATGCAAAGCACGAGCGCCATGATTCCCGCGACCCAAGGATCGCCGAGCTTATGTCGGCCAGCCAGTTGGGACTCCGGTCCCCGATCGCGCGTCTTGCGCCAATGGGACATGATGTTGTAGGCGGCTGAGAATGCACCCAAACCAGTCAGACTGAAGATCGTCGGAATCATTAGATTATAGGCGAAAGCCGGGACGACTCCGAGCAAGAGAACCGGCGCCCCCAGCAGCACGTAGCCGAAGTAATAATAGTTGATGAAACCGCCGGCGAACCAGGGATCGATTGGCGGGAAGGTGGTGCTGCGCAAAACGCCATTCAGATAGGCGAAGTCCATCGGCTTCTCGCCGCCTTTGTAAGGATGCCATAGGTCCGGGTTGGTCAGGCGTATGCAAATCATAAGCAGAAACGCGGCGATGCCTATCAACTCAATCCAGGCGAGGCGCTTCCAGTTGCCGCGCAGGAAAGCTGCGAGGCCTTGCCGATTTCGATAGCCCAAAGCCGCGCTCAGTAAGGCAAGCAGCGCCAGCGCTAACAGGACCCCGCCCTGCGACCACAGCGGAATCTTCAAGCTGGAGAGAGACCAAGCCAACCATGCCACCAGCAGCATTGCGATCAGTTTGCAGACCGCGTAGCCGCCATCAGCCAATGCCGGGAACAGCGAGAAAACGAGTGGAAAAGCCAGGGCGCCGAATACAAATAATGTTGCATACCAAACGACTACGCCGACAGCTTGATTCGTATTGATAAGGCTGTCGCTGAAGAAGCGCTCCGACCAGGTCCCGCCCGCCGCTTGCCGCTCGTATTCTTCTGGCGTAAAGGTCAGCGCGGTGGGAACCGGATCGGCCTCGACTGAACTCCAGTAAAAGACGCCGAGCAACTGCGCTTCTTCGTCCGAGGCGGGCAATTCGTGAAACTGCTTGCGCGAAACTTTGGAGAGCGCCGCTTCCACTGCTGCGCGCGAATAGTCAGTTGATTTTCGAAAGATGAATACGGCCGGATGATCATAGACATGAAAGGCTTCGTCGGCTTCCAATTCGTTTAACCAGGCGGGCGAATTGTAGATCGGCAGATGCTGGTCGGACACGCGCCAAGGACCCAATTCGAATGTTTCATCGAAGACCGCAATCAGGTCGTATCCCAACTCGCCGGCAAACAGCGTTTCATAGTAGAGGGTCGTCAGAGGCCAGCGCATGAGATTGCGCGTTTCAGAATCGTAAAAGCGATTGCTGGCGATCGTCAGGTAATCGCCTATATCAAGCGTGCGCAGGATATCTTCGTGCTTCACCTGATTGTCGACGGGATAGGACATGATCTGGTCTTGCGCGTTAACCAGCCGGAAATCAGCCTGCGTGCGTTTGCAGTCCCGCGAATTGACCAGGCCGGAAGGCGGATCGTCCGCCAGCGTCAGGTCGTCCGGCAACTCGCAAGTTCGGATGCCGGTGGCGCGATTGTCCCAAGCCCCTTCCGTTAGCACGACGGATCCGGAGCCGAATACATCGCCGCTTCCCGCCGCGACGAGCGCTTCAAACTCGTACGTTTGACCCTTCTCTAGCTGCAGCGGCGCGCGAAAGGGAATCGTATAGGCGGAGCCGAGCGGATGGTCGTCGCGAGTGAGATTGGCGCGCAGCGTCGCCTGCGCCATCGGCTCTTGCGCGCCGTCCGCATACACGCTGATGACGACTTCCTCCGGCGCCTCGTCGCCCAAGGGATCGCCAAGGTGTGGCGCGAATACGCTCAGAACCGGCCCGCTCGCCGGCGCCTTGAATTTGACGCGCGTCGGCTCGCCTTCATAATATCGCGTCGCGCGATCATAGGGCGCGCCCTGTAGCTCGGGCGACTCAAGTCCCGTATCGACCATTGCGATATTGATCAGCGGCACCGTGTCGGCGGCGCCATCGATCTTCATGGCGAAATCGCCCGGCACGCGTTCAAAGATGTAACGCGAAGCCTGCACCAGCGTCGTCTGATGGCGGTAGATATTCGAGTGCATCAGCCCCCAGATCAGCGCGAAGCCAACTGAGAAGGCGATCAAAATTGCCGGGCGGCGCCGATTCAAGGGCGGCAGCAAAGCGCTGCCGACGAGCGCCAGTCCGATCAAAAGAGCGCTCAAGGCCGTGGCGTCGGATCTGCCGTTGGCAATCTGGTAGATGCCGACGCCGGCGAAAACCGCGCCGAGAGCCGCCAAGAGCCATGCTGTGATCGGCCGACTTGAACCGTGACATCGGGCGTAACGAAAGAGTTCACAAAGACACCAGCCCGCTAGAACCGCCAAAGCGCCATAGAGCGGCAGGTAGTAGCGCATGGTCATCGTCCAGAGCCGGCTCATCCAAAGCAAGTAGCCGCCTATCCAGACAACGAGGGCGAGGAGTTCGGTCGCTCCGGCTCGGTTTCGCGCGAGGCGAACAGTCGACCACATCCAACCGAACCAACCGAGCAGGCCAAAGCTCAATCCCATGCCCCAGAACAGAAAGTCCTTTGTGAGATAGACAAGCGGCGACCGAGCCAGCCATTGCCAGTTTGGCGGCGAATCTTGCAAGCCGCCGACGCCGCGGCTAACTTCCGCCAGATTGGCGAACCAGCGTTCGTTCGGCAAGAGCCCGAAGAATCCGGGTCCCATAAAGGCATAGGGATTGAAGATGCGAAAAGCCAGAAACGCGCCCAGACCGGCCAATAGCAGACCGGCCAGTTGGCGGGTGATGATGGCGGCGCGTTCGCTCTGGCTGAGGCGGGAGTCAAGCGCGGGCATCGCTTGCGCGGCTGCGGATAAGATGATGATGCCGGCTAGCGGCGCCAGGTTGATGCGGCTGGCGACCGCTGTGCCGCAGGCGACGCCGAACAGCAGATAGGCTGGCAAAGGTCCGCGCTGCTGCGCCCGAACGGCGAAATACAGCGCCAGGACGACGAAGAAGGCCGCCATCGCATTGACCGTGCCGAAGTGCGCCTTTTGAATTGCGAGAGGCGCCGCGGCGTAAAAGGCAGCCGCGAGCAATCCGCTCCAGCGTCCGTTGATCCGAGCGCCAAGCGCGAAGACCATGAGTATGCTAAGGATATCAAATGTCATCGATAGCCCGCGCCAGACCAGATGGCCGCCCTGGAAATCAAAGACTGGCAGCCCCGCTTCGGTCGCCGCGCGGACAATCTCGCTGGCGTAATGCGCAAGCAGCAAGGGAAAGGTGCCGTAGACGTAGAATCCGTGCCCGGCATTGTGTGGATTGAGGGGAGAGCAGCGCGCGTCAAAATATCCGCCCTTACCGCCCGAGGCTGGGTAAAGATAGTGACAGCGCAAGGACTGAAGGTCGACAGACGAAAGCGAGTCCGTCCGCTGAACGCTTTCATCATGCGCAGGAACGATGTAAGCGTCAACAAGCAGCGCGTCAACATGGCGCTCAAGCAGGGCTGCTTCGGCAATGCTGTAGCCGTCAAAGACGCGCGCCTTTTCGCGACCCACGACCCAGTCGGCCGCCTCCGCGGCAAAGGAATCGCGTACGACGCCCAGTCGAGCGGCTGGCTGAATGCGGAGCTCGCCGCCGCTGCGTAACGTATTCGAATCGCTCAATGCAAGGATCTGCTGTTCTGGAAAGTGAGCGTCATCGGCTGTAAATGAATTGCCGCCGCCGATGTTTGGCAAGACGAGCAGCGTAAGAAACAGTTCATCCGGGTGCGTATGGGAGAAGTCATCCCAGTTCTGACCGACGAAACGCAGAGCGCTGCCGTAGATTAAGATGCCAGCCAGCAGTAAAGTTGAGAGTAGGTTCTTCCGCATACCTTGGCGTCTTACTCGCTTAGTCCGCGCCGGTTCAACAATGGCTATGCCCGATGCAATCGCGCGCGGCCAGTTTACAGATTCGCATCCAGGAAGCGCCGCAAGCCGTCGGCGCCCAAAGCCGGCGCGCGATAGATGTAAAAGGACTTGTAGATTGGCTCAACCGGAATCTCCACTTGCCGTCCATTGGGAAACCACTCGGCTAGCAGAGCGGGCGCATAATCGTTCTGGCGCGCATAAAAGAAAAGCAGATCGCGCTCTGGTTGCAGTCTAAACTTTGCCTCCCGCCACAAGCCGCGGTCTAGCAGTTGCGGCGCCGACGAAGCCTCGCCGCCACTATCCCAAAACATTTGGCCCGCTTCGATGCCCACCGCGCGTATATCCCACCAATGCGGGGATGTGAGCACAAACGCGTTGCCGTAGGCGCCATCGCTGTCGGCGAAGCCGCGCAATATTGCGCCCGCCTGCGCGTGCGGGTGCGATGCGTGAACGTAGTTGTCCATGAACTCTCCAAAGTACAGGCGAGTATTGTAGTGATTGGCTGACAACACCAAGCCAATGACGACCGCCGCGCCAAGGACGAAGCCTGTTCGGCCGCCAATTGCAGTACACAGTCGGCGGCAAAAAACCGCGACGGGCAGCGCCGCGATCAGGTAGCTCGGGGGAATGGCGCCGCTCGCTCTGATGAAGCTGGGCACCTCGATAGGAAAGGAAAGCGCCAGCGCGGTAGGCAATAGCGTGGCAACCAGATAAAAAGGTACGAATACAATTACAGGATCGCGCGTCTTTAGCGCCAGGGACAGCCAGGCGGCCACGCCGAGCAGCAGGCAAGCGGCGGTTAGCGGGTCCATCGCCGGTTCCTGAGGCATGCCACTGACCCAGGTGCTGTCGCCGTAATAGAAATACATCAGCGCAGTTTTTCGTACGTGGCTCATGAAGATGGGAATGCTTCCCTGAAGGAAGGCGGCTCGCTCTTCACCGGTAGTCGGCGAGTCTCCAAATATGCGCGTGCTCGCTCGGCGCATGTAATCTTCCGGTTCTTCCAGCCAATAGTGAAACAGGGGAAGAAACACCATCAGCGCAACGAAAGCCAATACGCCCAAATGGACAAGATAACTGAGGCGCTGGCGCCAAGATTGCCTGCCCACAATGAGCGCAACCGCGACGCCGGCGACCACGGCGAGAGGCAGCATACGCACGGCTTGATAACCCAGCAAGCCGAAGCCCAAAGCCAGGCCCGCTTTCACGAAGTCCGAGCGCCGGTTGGTTCGCAAAGCGCGCACGAGGTAAACGGCTGTGAGCGCCGAGAAGAGCGGGGCGAGACTGATGCGCATGCCTTGGCGGCCGAGCATCGCATGCCAGAAGCTGGCCGCCACCAAGGCGGCGGCAAACAGTCCGACCAAGCGTCCGAGGGACCGGCGGCGTCCTCCGATCACTTCGACGCCAAGCCAAAAGATGATCGGCAAGGTAATGAAGCTCTCCAGCGCCGACATCAGCTTCAGCGCATAGTGATTAAATTCCAGGCCGGGCTGGCTCGCCAGTATTGAGAGCAGATAGAAGTGCAGCGGCTCGCGGCCGCCGATATTGTCAAAGAATATTCGATAATCGTGTAAGTGGCGGATCTTGTAGGCGTCTTGGATTTTCTCGACCAGGTCGCTGAACATTTGCGGTGGGTAGGCGTCCAACTCGTAGAAGCGAAAGCCGGCGCCAAGCAGCAGAATCAAAAGCAGCGCGGCGATCGTCCAAAGATGATGGCGCGGGCGAAAACGTCTGAGGGCGTCAATCCGCTCGCTCGCCCAATCGAACAGATTCCAGCGAAGCGGCGCGAAGACAAAAGCCCATAGTATCGTGCTGAGCAACCAGAGGGTGATGATCGGCGGCTCAATGCGATTTCCGCTTGTATTCGCCCACAGGATGAGGCTGCAGAGGATTGCGAGGCCGATCAGCAATTTGCGCAGCCGGCTGATGTCCGCCAGCAGCGAGCGCCGCCGGGGCTGTCGCTCTTGAATCAAAAGCGTTTCGGCCTCCATCGTTGCGGCTCGCCGCCGCGCCTGCCAATAGGCGACTTCGATCAGCGCCCAAAGAAGCCCGCCAGCCAGGAGCCGAGAGAGGGCTGTGACAGCCAAATCGGTAGCTTCGGCGGGCGGCGCGGTCATGGACGCGGTCAAATTGAAGAGCGCGAGCATCCAGAGCAAGCTGGGGACAATCCGCGCGTACCAGCGCATCCTCGCCTGTTGATCCAGCCTCCGCCATGAATCCGTCAGCCCCTTCCAACTGCCAGCCATCTCAGCAGCCAGCCAAAGCAGAAAACCCAGCCACAAAAAGGGAGCGCCGACATTGATGGAGTAGGCGGCGGCGCGCGGCGCGTCGTCGCCTCCGCGAAAAAGAATGCTGCCGGTCACGGCGCTGATGAAGGCGATTGCGTAAAGCAACAGTTGAATCGTTTTGGCCTGGCGCAATCTCGGCGCAAATGCCCCGACCGATGCCAACGCGTTGCGAGCCGGCGCTGAAGTCACGCTCGGGACAGTCATCAGCGGCGATGGCGCCCCGGCGCTTGCGGCGGACAGCGCCACCCGAAACGCGCGCGCCGTCTGCTTCGGCGCTCGAATCCAGCGCTCAATGAGTTCGCTGAGCATGAGATCTTCGATCGGACGGCTTGCGCCGGCGGCCGCGTCGTCGCCGCTGGCGCTGCCTGGCTCAGACGCGCAGGCGCAGGATTCCGCTGGAGGAGGTTCAACTGGCGCCGCCTCGCTCGGTCTGGCCGAGCTGTCATTGATGTCCGTGTTTGAAAGCGCCTTTCCCTTATCGTCAGGCATAAGGCTTGCGACCCTTTAGCGCGAGGTTGACTGTCGCTCGTTCCCAACCCTCATCATCCGAATTCTTATCGTCAAAAACCTTGAACAACGCGACGCCGAGCCGGACCGGATTCAAGCGCCCGCTGCTCGCTTCAAAATTATGCCTGTCCGCGACAGACTGCATGGAATGAGGCAGGAGCCGCGATTCCAAGAGAGGTTTCCCAAAGCCGTAAATCAGATTGTGGATAAATGGGAAACAGTGATGCGTCAAGGATCGTTCCTCTTCTATCTGAAATCCGGCCTCAACAACTGCGTCCCGAAGTTGGTTCGGCGTGTAGAGGCGCACATGATTTGCCCAGATGCCGGCCAAGGGACCGCGCCTGATTCGCCGATTGAAGCAAGTCTCCAAAAGCTTGTTGATCGGATCCCAAAGCAAGGGGTAGTTGGCGTTTGGCACGGTGACCGCCAGGACGCCTCCTGGTTTCAACACGCGATAGGCTTCGCGCAGCGCCCCGACGTCATCATCAATATGCTCAAGCACTTCAGACAGGATGAGGGCGTCGAAGCAGTCGCGCGGATAGGGCATCGATATGACGCTGGCGCGCTGCACAAAAATGCGGTCCAGATGCCTCAAAGCCCGCTTTGCCGCCTTGACGACCGCCCAGTCCAGATCGGCGCCGACCAATTCACAGGCGCAGACATAGCGAATCATATTGAGATAGAAGCCGCGTCCGCAAGGAAAATCGAGGATGCGCATTTGGTCATTCGGTTCAATGAATTCGAATACGGTTTGTACGCGGCGCTTGAAGGCCATGTCGGCTTCATTGCGCGTCATATAATCGATCGTGTCCCTATCGACCACCTCGCCTCCAGTAAAGCCGCGAGGCGGCAATGCCCAGAAAAGCTCTATCGCGAGGCAAAGGAATCCTTCCGGTTCGCTGGCCGATGTACCGCGCCTCGCCGGCAGAAGCCTCCAGTTCGACAAACGATGCGCGCGTCACGAGCCGATGCTCTCGCTAATTCTGGGCATATTCGTATAGAATCGACTCATATTCGTTGACACACTCCTTCAAAGAAAATATGCTTCGAATGTATTCCCGCGGTCTGGCATACCGATCGGGATCCGCAAGAACTTCGAGCGTCTTTTCCCCAATTGACCGCGAGTCGCCCCTTTTGGCAAGCGCGCCCATGCCGGTTGTCGTAACGGCGACGCGACCGCCCGGAATGTCGGTCATCACCACCGGCGTCCCGCAGAGCATCGCTTCGCCCTGGACGAGCCCAAAGCAGTCGCTGTCGCTCGACATTACGACCACGTCGCAGGCCGCGTAAAAGTTGGCCAGCTTCTGCTTGTCTCGGATGAGACCGAGAAATAGAAGTTGGGACTTGTACTGCGCGACGAGGTCCTGGTGCCGCTGCCAGGTGCCTTCATAGCTGATATCGTATTCACCGGCGAATACGATCCGCGCGTTCGGATGCCTCTTGTTAATCACATCAAGCGAGCGGATGAGCAAGTCAGGTCTTTTCTCCTGAACAAAGCGGCCCGCGTAACCAATTACGGGACCGCCGTCGTACTGCCACTCCGCTCGCAGCTTGCGCGCGCCAGCCGGATCTGGCTCTGGAATGCTAATTGGCGGATAGATGGCGCGCACCTTCTCACGAAATGGCAGCAGGTAATAGGAATTGTCGGCATAGTCGTCGCTGGGTCCAATGATGATCTGCACACGCGTCGCCATGATTTTGTACAAGCCGAACATAATTTTTGTGATCATGTCGTTTATGCGATTTCTCGGCAGAATCAGGTCGCCATGGTGTGTCGGAATGACGCGGACACCGGCGATTGCCGCCAGTATTGCCACCAGCGCCGTTTCCAGCAGCGGAATATGAATATTGACGATATCGTGTTGGCGCAAGAGTCGATAGATCGTCCAGGGATAGAACGGCATGATACGGCCGCGGCTTATCGCGATGGGCGCCCATAGACGGACGATACGCACGCCGTTAAGCGTAGACTCGCCCAAGGGCAGATCCCGGCTGTGGCAAGACGCGGCTACGGTCACCTGGTGGCCTCGCCGCGCCAACTCCTCCGCCAACATGCGGACGTATTGGGTCAGCCCAGTGGAATGCGGATGGTAATAGAGCAGGATGATCAGGACCTTTAGCCTGCGCCGCGACTCAAGGACGGAGTTGCCCATTGTCTGCTTCTGTTCTCCTCTATGATAGCGATCGCGGCGCTGGGACTGGCTGCTAGAGTCGCATTTCATCAAACTGGACGCATGCGCGCTGGCGTCGCGCCTCGAAATTCTATTACACGGTTCAGTTGCATGTTTACTCAGCAGCAGCGCTTACATCATCTGATTGCTGGCGAATGAGTCTATATCATATCATGTTCGTTGGCAATCCGTAGCGGCCCCGACCTCTCCAGTCGCTCAGGTCAACCGGTTCATGCATAGACTCCAGATTGTTAAGGGCGGGCGCCCGGTTTGTGCGTGGCCCTTTGCATACGCCGGCGCCGCGCTGGCGGGAGTGGCTAACTAGGTGGATATGTCTCTGCGTCGAGTAAGACGGGCGAGCCAAGGCTCGCCCCTACAGAACTCCAAAATAGGGAGAACACAGAAGACGCAGAGATTTTTTGACAAGATCGCAGGCAGCATATATCCTCAACAATAGACACTCCCCGCTGGTGGAAAACTTGACGCTTGCGCCGGGGCGTTCTACAATGGCGCCAGCGCGCGGGTATAGCTCAGTTGGTAGAGCGCCTGCTTCCCAAGCAGTAGGTCACGGGTTCGAGTCCCGTTACCCGCTTTTAGCAGTCCGTCCGCCCCAAGCTATGCTTTCACTTTTCTAAACTATTGACGGCTTGCCGATGCGCGGCTACGATTAGCTGACATTGTCGTAAAAGTAAATCGCTCGCCGAGCGAAATTCGAGGAGCGCCAAGGCATGGCCGAGTTTCAACTCGCCGCGGAATTGCGGCGGACGCAGGGCAAGAAGAATCGCAGACTGCGGAAGCGGGGATACGTCCCCGGAATCGTATACGGACCGTCAATCGACTCGATCAGCGTGCAGTTTCCCTATCGCGCGGTTGAGGTGACGCTGATGAATGCCGGCGGAACGAATCTGATCGACATCGAGGTGAATGGCGCCAGCTACCCGTCGTTGGCGCGCGAAGTCCAGCGCGATGTCGTACGCGGCGATATCCTCCATGTGGACTTTCTGGCAGTGGATCAGACGCAGCGAATCAGCGTGGAAGTGCCGATCGTGATGCAGGGCGAAAGTCCGGTTGTCGCAGCGCGCGAAGGCATCTTAATCACTGGCCGCAGCTCGCTAACGCTGGAAGTCTTCCCCAGCGACATTCGCGACCGAATTCTCATTGATCTTTCGCAGCTCACAGAAATGGGTTCCGAAGTCTTGGTTGGCGATCTCACCTTTGGCGAGAGCGTGACCGTGCACAACGATCCCAATGAGATGCTGGCCAAAATCGTCCAGCCGGCGGCGGCGCGCGCCGAAGAGGAATTGGACGAGCTCGAGGCTGAGGGCGAGTTGGACGAGATCGACGGGGAAGAAACTGAAGGCCTCAGCGAAGACGAGTAATGCGCTGCGCCTTCATCGCCGCATGACCAGAACGCCAGAGCCCGCGCTTGCGGCTTGACGAATTGACGCGCTAATCACCCGTCTCCGTTCTCAGCGGGGAGCTTGGCGTTTCCATTCGCGTCAAGGTCAAGTACGCCTTCATCGGCGGCATTCATGATGGCGATGCCGGCGACGGTATCGCCATCGTCGAGATTCATCAGTTTCACGCCCTGAGTGTTGCGCCCGGTTTCGCGAATCTCGGAAAACTGCGTTCGCAGCACGATACCGTTTTTGGAGATGAGCATGATGCCATTGCGCGAGATGAACATGATGTCGTCATCATCGCCAATGCAGCGCACAGCAATGACAGGTCCTGTACGCGAATTTCGTTTCAGAGTGCGCACTCCGGAGCCGAATCGCCCTTGTTGACGGTATTCGGCCAACGGCGTCCGTTTGCCGTAGCCCTTTCTGGTGACGACCAATACATGCGTATGGTCGTCGCCGACGGCATCCATTCCGACAACTTCATCGCCGCGCGCAAGGCGCATGCCCATCACGCCAGCCGCCTGCCGGCCCATCGTGCGGACTTCCTCTTCGTGAAACAGAATGCTCTGGCCATTGGCGGAAGTCATTACAATCTTCTGATCGCCGTTCGTCCATTTGACCCAGCGCAGCGAATCACCCTCCTTCACGGTCATGGCGATAAGCCCGCTATAGCGGACATCGGTAAACTCGCTTTGCTCAACGCGCTTGACCTTGCCACGGCTCGTCGCCATTACAAAGTACCCCTGATCCTGGTCGCTCTGCTCCTCGGGCAAAGCCAAGATCGCCGTGATCTTTTCGGCGCCTTCCAGTGGCAGCACGCTCTGAATCAAAGTCCCTTTCTTGTCTCTATCTGTGTCGGCAATCTCATAGGCGAGGCAGGAATAGACCTTGCCACGGTCGCTGAAGAAGTAGATCGTATCGTGGCTGTAAGCGAAGAAGACATCCATCAGCGCGTCGTCGGGATTCAGCTTGAACCCCCGCATGCCTTTGCCGCCGCGCCTCTGCGCCCGATAATGGCGCGCAGCCACACGCTTGATGTATCCGTTCTCGGTGAGCGAAATAACCACATTCTCGCGCCGGTACAGGTCGCCTTCATCAAGATCGATATTGCCGTAGGTGATGGCGGTTTTGCGCTCGTCGCCGTATTTCTCCGCGATATCCTGCACATCTTCTCGAATCAGATTCAGTATCTTCTGCGGCGAGCCGAGCAGGTCTTCCAGGTATTCAATGCGCGCCAAAACCGCCTCGTACTCTTCTTGGAGTTTCTGCTGCTCAAGGGCGGAAAGACGCCGCAGCTGCATATCGAGGATGGCCTTGGCTTGGATTTCGTCGAGCGCTAAACCCGCGATTAGGCGCGTTCGGGCGATCTCGACATTTTCTGAGCCGCGTATGATTCGAATCACTTCATCGATATTCGCGACCGCCTTTAGCAGACCGCCCAAGACATGGGCGCGCGCGCGCTGCCGCTCCAGATCGTGCTCCGATCGCCTGACGATCACATCGTATCGATGCTCGACATAAATCTGCAGGCAACGCTTTAGACTTAGCGTTCTCGGCTCGCCATTCACCAGCGCCAGCATCTGAATGCTGAATACGCTTTGCAACTGCGTGTACTTGTACAGCTGGTTGAGGACGCGCTGCGGCTGCGCGTGCCGCTTCAATTCGACGACCAGGCGCAAGCCCTGCCGGTCGGATTCATCGCGCAGGTCACGAATCGCTTCAATGCGTCCTTCGCGCACCAAGGACACAATGCGCTCGATGATAGCCGACTTACTGACCTGGTACGGTATGGATGTGAAGACAATGTTGTATCCGCTGTCGCCACGTTCTTCAAAGTCGGAACTGGAGCGAACGGCGACGCGCCCCCTGCCGCTGGCATAGGCGTCTTTTAGTTCATCGCCGACGACGATCGTCGCGCCGGTCGGAAAGTCAGGTCCGCTTACGAATTGCATCAAGTCGTCGACCGAGACGCGGTCAATCCGGCTGTAGTTGTCTATCAGGTGGGTAATCGCCCCGGCGAGTTCGCGCAGATTATGCGGCGGGATGCTGGTCGCCATGCCGACGGCGATGCCGCTGGCGCCGTTCAACAGCAAGTTCGGCAAGCGGGCGGGCAGGACGGTCGGCTCTTCCTGGGTCTGATCGTAGTTTTCGGCGAAGTCCACCGTATTCATGTTGATGTCGGTCAACATCTCGCCGGCGATAGTCGCCATGCGCGCTTCGGTGTAGCGCATCGCCGCCGGCTTGTCGCCATCCTGGCTGCCGAAATTGCCTTGCCCGTCCACGAGCGGATAGCGCAGCGAAAAGTCCTGCGCCATGCGCGCCATCGCGTCGTACACCGCCTGATCGCCGTGGGGATGGTATTTGCCCAATACCTCGCCGACCAGGCGGGCGCTCTTCTTGTAGGACGTGCCGGGCCGCAAGCCCATATCGTGCATGGCGTACAGGATGCGGCGATGCACCGGCTTCAAGCCATCGCGGGCATCGGGCAGCGCGCGCGCCACGATGACGCTCATCGCGTAATTGAGATAGCTGCCGCGCATCTCCTCGTTAATCGTGATGGTGCGGATGGCGCCGGCGCCATCGTCAAGCATGTTCGGTTCGAGGCTATCCATACGGAGCGGTCGGCCGCGCTGGCGGTCGACGCCTTTCTCCTTTCATTGGCGGCGATTCAATATCGTTTCGCAAGCCAGCAACGAAGAAATATCGCTGGCTTTACGCGCTTGCCAGCGAGCCCGCTGACACGAACTTTCTCCATAAGAACCGAGACTTCAGCGCCCCAGATTTGGTCCTAAGATTCACTGTTGCGCCCTCGCCATTATTTGACGCAATTGTACCATATATGCGCCGTAGACGCTACGTTCCAAGGCGGGAATCGGGCTGGATTAAACCCACCATTTTGGCGGTCAGCGCGCTCGCAGTCCGAGCGGATTGCGCGTTCAATTGAGATAGGCGAGCGGCGACTATATCGAATAAGAAAGTGGAAGATTTGAATGAGATTTGCAATTGAAAGCCCAAATTACTTGCTTGCTGAAGTTGACCTGTATATAATGTGGACAATCGAAGCGGGTAGGTTCTCATGAACCTTGCCCAAAATATAGAT
The DNA here is from genome assembly GCA_026706455.1 of Chloroflexota bacterium. Lineage (GTDB taxonomy): Bacteria > Chloroflexota > Anaerolineae > Aggregatilineales > Phototrophicaceae > UBA6055. Next base: position 93,872 of record JAPOYS010000148.1, read on the forward strand.
GCGATTGCATCGCCGATCACTATCGAAATGCTTAGTTCTTAGGAGGAATCAAAATGGACAGCGACAAACTTAGGAGAGGGATCATACCTGGAATCATCGCCGGGTATATTTTTCTCGCCTTCATCGGAGCGTCAATGTCTCCGGGGGACCTTAGCGTCACATCGGACGACGCGGGAATGGTGACGGCTGTTGAATTAAGCGCGCCATCAATGAACAGCGGCATGCTGGCGATGGTAGGCGGAATGATTGGGGCTGACGCTCTGATCGGCTTCATCCTGCATATCATCATCAGCGCTGTGATAGGCGCTCTGTACACTGGTTACGGCGTGGATGTCATGCGCAATATGTGGGGCGATGAGAACCGGCTGGCCGACATCGCAATAGGCGGCTTGATCTACGGCGTCATCTGGTGGATCGTCGGCGGCTTGATCATCATGCCCGCGATCGCAGGGGGCGACCTGCTGCAGATTGATCTCAACAGCCCGAGTCTTTTCGGTCACATCATATTCGGTCACGTGCTCGCCTTTGTGGTCGTCCTGCGCGACGCAGCGCTGGGCATGGGCGACGACGAGTAAGCCGCATTTAGACTTCAAGAATCGCGAGAGCCGGGTCCGCAATCATCAATTGCGAGCCCGGTTTTTCGTGGCAGGCGCGTCGCTGCCCTAGAAATCACAGGCGCCGGGATCAGTTCGCCCGCTTCCAGACCCCACCGACCAAATTGAACAGTACAATCTCGGCGCTTGCGTCTCCCGCTGCCTGCACTGAAGCGCGCAGGCGAGCCGAGCCGTCCGAGCCGATTGCGACACTCGCGTCGACAACCTGGACTTCAGTTGGCGGCGCGTTCAATCTATATCGTTCGTAGGCGGTCAGGCGCGCGCTTTCATCGGCGGTGTCGTAGAGACTCAGCCACTCGTCTTGACGGCGCGCTGTCATCAGTTGCGCCTCCAGGTTGAGGCGCCATAGAACAAAGTCCCGCCAATCCAGATCGGCTTCTCCAAGACTCAGGTTGATCCCTTGCTCAACTAGGGATAGGTCGCCGGAATCAGTCAGCGCCGACAAGAGCCGGGCGATTTTGTCAGCGCCGTAATTGGCGGCCAGCGAACGCATCAGGGTCGCGCCGCCGTCCAGTCGCGTGAAGGTCTCGCTGAGCCAGGCGATGGCCGAAGCCCGCAGGAAATGGCTGTCATGGAAAGGCGAGAGCTTGAGGTAGCCGGTGTGCGCGTCGACGAGCCGCTCAGCCAGCAATTTGCTGACGAGCAGCTGCCGCCAGCCATCGAAGGGATAATCGGCGCGCGCGATATCAAGGTAGGGCGATCGTATCAGCAGGCGCATGTTCGCTTGATCCAGCCAAGCCGCCTCATGGGCCGCTTCGGCTGCTATGTCCACCGATAGCGGCGGCAATCCGGCGCATTCCAGGATCTCGCAGCCGTTCTCAAGCCAGGCTGAAAGCGCGTCGGTTACCTGCCGCGCGAACAGTTCATCCGCGTCGCGATAGCGGACGACAAGAGCGCTCGATTCAAGGCTGTGGCCCTCACCCCAAAATGATAGATCCTGCGCGACATGGCGCCAGCCCTCGTCCGAACGGCGATAAAACCACAAGCGTACGTAGGGCAGGTCCTTGATGTTTTCCTGAACGAGCACACGCGCGCGGTCGCGGTCGATTGTCACATCCAGAATGTTGCCCGGCAGATCGATATCGCCGGCCGACTTCAAGACGCCGTATTGCTGGAATAAAGCCTGCTGTCCAGCGAGCCAGTTCGCGTCCTCAGTGTTCTGAATATTGAGGAAGCTATTGAGATCGCCAATGCGAAGCGCCGCCATCTCCGCTTTGACCGTGTCCTGCAGCAGCTGCGCAAATTGCCTTTCGATTTCCAGCAATCGCTGGCGCAAGAAAAGCAATCCCAAGGCGATTGAGGCAGCCAGCAGAAGGACGAGCGCCAGCAAAGCCAAGGCTGCGCGCCGGCGTCTGCGCTTCTCGGCCGCGCTCTCGCGGCTGGACCCGTCGATGCGCTGCGATTCCACATCCCATTCCAAGCGTATCCGGCTCACGATTCAGGCTCCGTCAGCGGCGAGTAGCTGGAGCATTCCGCCATCTGTCCGATGAATTCGCCCACTTTCATCGCAAATGAGCAAGCTGCCGTCCGACAGGACATCAATGGCGACGCCGGAAATGTTGCCGATAGCGACGGCTTGATTCAGCGTGGTCAGTCTGCTTTTCCAGTTTGCGAATAGGCCGGGCGCCGCGATTTGCCTATACCAGCGCTCGATCTTGAATATCAGCGCCGCGATCAATTCGGCGCGATCCAGTCGGCGTCCGGCGCCGTCTTCCAGGCTGATGGCTCTTTCGCTCAAGGGAGTAAAATCGAAGTCAGCGCGCACGTTGACGCCGATGCCGAGTACCGCGCCTATCAAGCGGTCAGCTTGCCATAGAGCCTCCGGCAGCAGGCCGCAAACTTTCTTGCCCTCGATTTGTACATCATTTGGCCATTTGATGCCGACGCCTTCGCAGCCGACTTCTTCAGCCAGGTCATAGACGCTTAGGGCGGCGAGCATGTTCAAACGCGGAAGCTGCGCCGCCTCGGGCTTCAGTATTAGCGATAGCGCCAGCGCTTCATTTGGAGGCGTCTGCCAACTCCGACCATGGCGGCCTCGGCCGCGCGTCTGTTCATTGGCGATGACGACGGCGCCTGCCGGCGCGCCCGCCGCCAGCCAGGCTTTCGCCACATCATTGGTGCTCTCGACTCGCTCGAAGTACTTGAAGGGGCAAGCCAGCTTCTGCGCCAAGATCGAATGCGACAGCGTCATTTCAAAGCCACTCATTGATTCCTTGTTTCGCATTGTAGCAGACATGGCAGGGCGACTAGAATAGAATCCGCCGCGATTGCGAAGCGAAGGCGGATCTTGCTGGAGCCAATCTGAAATTGGGCATGTCCATTACGCTCAGCGCGATTTTAGGAGAGGGGCTGGTATGAATCAAATCTGGACGCCATGGCGGTTGGATTACATCAAAGGCAAGCGCGACGGCTTTGATTCATGCCTGTTTTGCCAGATCGCGGAGGCGCCCGAAGATGACGCTGAGCGCCAGGTCATCGCCCGCTCATCCTACACCTATGTCGTACTCAATCGCTATCCTTATACCTACGGCCATACAATGGTCATTCCCTACGCGCATGAATCGTCGCTCGAGGACATGTCGACTGCGGCTTTAGCCGACTTGATGCTCATGACGAATCGCGCGATGGGCGCGCTGCGGGAAGTGGCGCAACCGCCGGCTTTCAATATCGGCGCGAATATCGGCGCGGCCGCTGGCGCTGGCATCGCGGCGGATTTTCACTTTCATATCGTGCCGCGCTGGAATGGCGATCACAATTTTATGCAATGCATCGGCGGCGCGCGCGCCATACCCGACACGCTGTCCAACATAGCGGAGCAGATGCGCGAGGCTTGGCAAAGCCTGTACCTTTCGACGCCAGACAGTTAAACGCAAGCGAATGCCCAGTGTTCGCTTTCAGCCGCACTCCGACTTGGCGCCGCGCATCTGATGAGAAGCCGCTGCTTAGGCAAGCATGAGGCAGCTGGCTTCGTTTGTCGGCTCGGCTCAACCAGGCGAGGATGCGATTGAGAATACGCGCAAGTCTAGGTAAGCGCCGGCGCGATTTGGCGAGTCTGCTTCTGGTCGTCTTGCTGGCGGCTGCTCTGCGCTTGGGGCGAAGCGATGTCGTCGAGTACTTTCATGATGACGCGATGCTGGCTACCCTGGCGCTGGAACTGGCTGATGGACAGCGCTTCCCGCTGACCGGCATTCTGTCCTCGACCGGCATCCCCAATTCGCCGGTAAGCGTATATTTCCTGGCGCTTCCTTTCGCCCTGTTTTCAGATCCGGCTGTCGTAATTCATTTTGTCATGATCTGGAATGCGCTCGGCGTCGCCCTCTTGTGGCTGCTGGCGCGCTGGCACTGCGGTTGGCGCATAGCGCTATTCGCGGGCCTCGCTTATGCCGTCAATCCCTGGGCTGTCTTATTCAGCCGCAAAATCTGGGCGCAGGAGCTGCATACGCCTATCATCATCCTGGGTCTGCTGCTATTGCTCAAGGGCTTCTGGGAGTTGCGTGACAGCGGGCGGCGAGCGCGGTCCGTTGCTGTGTCGCAAAGCCTGGGCCTCCCGATCCTGCTATTTGGCCTCCAATTTCATTTCGCTGCCTGGCCCCTCGCCTTGCTGATTCCGGTCTCGTTCTGGCTGGGTCGGCGCCGGCTGCACATTGGCGCTGTCCTCGCGGCAGTCGCGCTGTCAACGGCGGTCTGCGCGCCCTACGCCCTGGGCTTGGCGCAAACGCTCGAAAGCGATCCCGCACGGATTTCCGATGCTATGGCGCGGTCTGTCGGCAGCCGTCCGCAGTTCAGCAGCGCCTCCCTTAGCGCAACTCTGCGCCTCGCCGCCGGCGCTGGATTAGAATACTGGCTCGCTCCCGACCAGGTCGCCGATATCACAGCCGGGTTCACGCCGCTGCTCCCGCTCGCCTTCGCCTTGATCCCCCTCATCGCGCTTGGCATAGGCGCGGCAATCGCGCAAATGCGCAGTTTTGCCTGGCTTATACTGATCTGGGCTTTTCTGCCGAGCCTGCTGCTGATAGTCGAATGGACGCCCGTCTACATTCACTATTTCATCCCCTCAATCCCGGCGCTGGCGCTCTTGGTAGGCATCGGTCTCGATCGAGTTTTGCGGCTCGCTGCGCGCTCTTATGCCTTGCAGACCCTCGTATGCCTGTCCTTCGCGCTTATCCTCGCCCTGCAGATCCAAGCATGGCATGCCGCTCTGGGCTATGTAGACAGGCGTCACGTGAATTATCCCGGCTTCACCACGCCTTTGTCGAAGCTATTGCCCTTGCGCGACGCCCTGTCCGCCGTTGACGATGTGGTGGTGCTTGCGCCGGGCATGGCTTGGAACTTGCATCATGAGGTCGCGGTATGGGATACGCTATTGTGGGATTCAGCCAAATGCGCGCGCACGATAGTCCCGGCCGGCTACGCGGTATTTCCGAATCAGGCATTTGCCGCCCTCATGGCCCCCGGCGCTCCACAGGGTCGTCTGACGGATCTGTATCGCAACGAGAGCGCAAAGTCTTTCCCAACAAGGGAAGGCGGCCGCGAATACACGCTATATCGGTGGAGCGCGGCGCCGGCTTGGCATGATTCATCCATTCACCCCATCGCGCCTCAGCGATTCGCCAATGGCATCCGCTTAACCGGCTATCGTTGGCAAGACGATCAGATCGCGCTCGAGTGGCTTCTGCCCGCGCGGCAGACCGGCGAAGATCTGCAGTACAGCGCGCAAGCGTACGCCGCCGATGGCACGCGCCTGGCGCAGCTTGACGCCCGCTTTTGGCACGGACGGCACTGGTGTGAAGGCGATCGCCTTCTGACCTTTGGTCCGTTGGTTCAGCAGGAATCCGCAAGATCCCTGACGATAGCGCTGTACAAGCTACGCAAGGGAAAAGAGGCGGAGGGCTACATCAATGTTGAGCTGTTGGATGAAATGGATAGGCCAACAAGGCAGAGCGTCGCGATTCGCATAGCGGCGGGAAACGGCTAAGGCGCCGTCTCAGTCGCCTCAATTGCGTCGATTTCGTTCGCTTCCTGCGTACTCTGCGGAGCGGATGTTCCGTTCTCGATCCCTGCATCGTCCGGGGGAGTTGTCGCCGTTAATTCGAGCACTTCGTCCGCAATATCCCAGGGAACCACAAAGGTATCGTGGACCATCTCCGCATCGACGCCATCTTCCTCAAGGACTGTCACGTACCCCAGTCTCGGGTAGGCAAAGCCGTCGTGAATATAAAGCCCGACGGAGAGGCTGTAGTCAAGCATATTGACTTCATCGGAAAAGCGGTGAAATGTGGTGAAGGATTCGCCCCAGCGCCAATACTTGGTGGGCAAGCGCGGGGTCTGATCGTCTTGCGCGAAGATGTCCCCATCCGCATCCAGCAGATGAGCGAAAACGGTGTAGTTGTCTTCGGGCGTTGATTCCGCCTTCCAGCTCAGCGAAACTTCGTTGAGGTCTAGGTCGAGCTTAAACGACTCGAGACGGATCGCGTCGGCGAAGACGGGCTGGGCGTCAACCGGAATCTCGGTGTAGCCGGCGGGGCTGGGCTGGGACCTAGCTGTGACAACGGCGCCAATTGGCAAGAGGACTGGATCAATATTCTGGCCCTCGACGTTGGTAGCGGCTATTGTTGTCGAGCGCATATCGCTTTTCCACTCGACCAGCAGATCAAATGGATAGCGCCCATAAGCGGCGCCGCTGATGTTGATCAAGTACTCGTCGGGATAAATCAGGTCGGCTTGCCAGCGCGACGTCCGCAAGCTGCCGGCGCCCGGAAAAGTGGCGTAGCGGCCAATTTCATGACCATGATCGTCGACCAAGGTGAGGAATATGCTATTGTCGCCCGTTGACTGCTTGAGCACTTGCCAATAGAGCGTGACTCTTACGCGGTCGCCGGCCGCGTATCGCCGATCGCTGCGTTCGTACGCAACCAGCGCGACACCACCAAACTCAGCATATACGGGCCGCGCCATAGCGGGCACAGCCTCGACGGGCTGCGGCGCGCTGTACTGGCTGGCGATTACCGTAAAAGGCGCAAAGAGCGCGACTAGGCCCAGCAAGCGCAATTGCCAGACCATGGCGTCATGCAATAGCTCCTTGGGAACGGCATCGCCCGCCCGCACGAACTCCAAGTTTGGCGGGCGCAAGGAAAATGCTATCCACCAGACGACTTCGACGAAGCCAACCGCGAGCAAGGGGCTGACGACGCCGATCAACGGGAAGAGCACTCGGCCCTCAGCCGCGCGCGTCAATGTGCTCCAGTAAAGGACGCCCAGCCACAAGAGCAGCAGGGCGAAGGCTAACGTAAGCAGATGCGCCAGCTCGTAGCGGGCGTAGGCGAAGTCGCTGATCGCCAGCAATTGCAGGCACAGGAATACGCAGCCGACCATACTTAGGAAGGTCATCAGGTCCAGCAATAGGTAAAAGATGCTCGCCACCTGAATATTGAGCGCGCCGAAGAGCCCCCAATATGACATGCGAAACTGTTGATATTCCGAAAACAAGTCGGCTAGGCTGAATGTAATCCCGCGGGGACCCGCGATATTTGCCATGGTGAATAGGCCGAAGGGCTCGCCGTAGAGTTGAACGTTGCGGAAATACCACCAGCCGGCAATCAACAGCCAGAACAGCGTTAGCGCGTACAGAAAGATCGCCAGACCGCGTCGATCCTGCGACTTGCGAAAAGCCAGCAACGCCACCAGCAGGATGACTGGGAGCAGCACCAAGCCCGTCAGCTTTGTGAGACTGGTCAACGCGAATAGCAGCGCGAGCGACAAGCTGCGACGAAGCGAAAAGCCGCCTCTGAGCGTACGCAGCATGACCAGGATCAGGGCGCTGTTCAAGGTCATCGCCAGGCTGTCGTTGTTGACGGAGGCGCTGACGAAAATGAACATGGGGTTGAGCCCGGTGATGGCGGCGGCAACGAAGGCGACGGTGGAACGCTGCGGCGACACGATCTCGCCGATCTTGTAGACGAGAACAATCGTTGCGGCGCCGAAAGCGAGACCAAGAAGCCGCATGGACGTGGCGGCCAGACCGGCGCCGGCAAATTGCGACAGCGAATCGTCCGGCAGAACGAGGTTCTTGTTGCCGAAGGCGCCCGGCTGCCCCGCGCTCACATGCGGGTTGAGAAGGCGATAGAAGTCCGAATCGTCGATGTTAAAGGGCGCGGAGGCCAGCGCCATTACAGCGTAGTAGAGCGGCGGTTGGCTGCCATGCTGGCGGAAGATGGCGTCGGAGCCGTCAAACTCTTGCTTCGGCAAGCTGCCGGTCTTGCGCAAATGCTCCACATAGCCGAAATGCCAAAGCTCGTCATTGGCTTCAAATACTGGCGTCGCAACGACATACATCAGGCCGAAGACGGCATAAAACAAAAGCGCCCATTGCAGCAGGCTCAGCGGAATGTCGACCGAATTCAACCATCGCCAGCCCTTGCGCAGCCTCTGGCCCAGCCAGTCTAGGTTGCGCGTCAAGCGATTAACCAGGCGTCGCACCTTCGGTTTCAGCCGGGCGAGTCTTGCTTGCATGTTCGCGCGTCACCGTCTTTGGAACTTTGCCAGGCGGAAGTGTGGTTCATAACAGACAGTATAATGCCAATCCATTGACCGCAACATAATTTGGGCATTGGTCGCGCTGGCGCAACTGGAATCCGGCATAGCGTCATTCGACCGTTAGCGTGACGGGCAGAACCCCGATGTCGCCATCCCCAGCAACATCAGCGCCGCGTACCGGCAGTCTGGCAATTGTGCCGTTGTCGCTATCGTACAGGTACATAAGCACCCAAATCCGGTAATCGCCCGGCGCGATGTCCTCTGGCAAGCGAAGCGCGCGATTATCCCAGATTGGCCAGCGCGGCTTCCAGGACGAGCTCGGCGCGAAGCCGTCTTGCGGTCCCGAGTCCCGCCCTTGAATGGCCGGAAAGTCGCCGCGGCTTTGAACGATGAACCAGGCAATCGTATAATCTTGCTCGAGTTCCCTGTCCGTTTGCCAGAGCAAGGACAGTTCGATTGCTTCGCCCGCGCTGTAGCGGGTTCCATTGGGCAAGACGAAACTTGACAGATATATGTATTCGCCGTAGCGCAAACTAGTGGCAGCGTCGCCGGCATATTGACCGAGGGGACTGGGCGCCGGGCTGCGCGTGCTGTATTCCAAAAGCCGGACCGTCGGATCAGCTTCTGCCAGCTGGATCTCGCGCAGTGGATAGTAATGTTGCGCTAGATAGCGCTCCACGGGTCGGAAACTCCAGCGCATGAAGGGGCTGGTATTCACTAATACCCACAAGCGGTCGAGGCCGCTTGCGAGACGCTGCAGGGATCGGAAGCTCTGTACATCAAACCAGTCGTTAGGATTATTGGAAATGATCGCGGCCCGCTGCTTGTCGCTGGCTGCTTGCGCCAGCGGTCGGTCCAGTATGATCGGGCGCGGTCTGCTGGCATCCATGTGGTTAAGCATAAAATCGCTGTAATCGCCGTCGGGTATCAGAAGCACGTCCTCAGGCTCGGCGTTCCGCGCGACAAAGTCGAGCGCTTGGTGCAGCGCTCGCTGACTCGAACGCGTAAGCGGATCCTTGTCGTACGCCGCCGACAAGTTTAGCAGAATGAGCGGAAGGCTGAGCGCGGCCAGCAAGGGCGAAAGATGGCGCCAGCGGGAGTCGGGATCGCGCAGATACAGGCGCAGAGCGGCCGCCGTTAGCGCGAGGTAGACGGCGAAACTCAGTGACCAAGTCGGCAGTTGGGCGCGCGCCCACAGAAATTCAAAGCCCAAATCGAGCCAGCGCTGCGGCAAAACCACCCAGCGGAAGTAACGCGGCTGGGTCAATGCTGCCGGCCACTCCGAGAGACCGTTGGCCTCCGGCGGCAAGGACTCGCTGTATCGACTTAAGCTCAGAGAGGCGCCCGCAAATTGGATCCAGATGCCGTAAAAGACTAACGCGACCCAGACCAAGCGCAAGCGTCGCCGGCGTCGATGGAGCATCGCCTGCGCGACCGGCGCCGTCGCCAGCATGAGGATCGGTATGCAGGGAAGCAAGAAACGCGGGGGCCAGCTAAGCCCGCCAAACCAGTGCGCGCCGGTCAGCAAGGCGTGCCCCGCTGTATAACCAGCGATTAGCAGCGCGGCGGACAGGACAAGCCTCATGCGCCCGGCTCGCCAGAGCATGACCGCGCCGGGTATAGCCAGGAGCAGCAGCGGCGATGTCGCCCAAATGCTGGCGCCCGGGCTCAAAAGGTAGGCGCGTAGGGCGAGGCCGAGGGTTTCCGTCTCGAAGCCCAACCGAGCCGCCAGCTCCTCCAGCTCCGCTGAGAGTGGATCGAAGAGCATCGGAATTAGCAAAAGCAGCAGCAGCGCCAGCAATGCCAGGGCGGCGGCGCCTGTGGCGCGACGGTTGCCCGGGCGCGGGGGCGGCAGCGCGAAGACGAGGACTGCCGGCAAGGCGAAGGCAGCCGAGAATTTGGTCGCGTAAGCGAGCAGCATCGCCACTGCCGCCGCCGCCAGGCTTATGGCGCGAACCCTCGCGTGCTGGCCATGTCCCAGTTGCAGGGCAAAAAAAGCCGCAAGAATGAACAGCGCCGTCAAGGGCTCGCGAAAAAAGGTCTGGCTGTAAGCCCAAAGATTCGTGCTTGCGCCCGCGCTGATCGCGACGCCGACCGCGACCGCATCCCGGTAGGACATGGAGCGCAGGGTCAGATAAACCAAGCCCGCTATCAGAGAGGTGATAATGATGTTGAAAAGCCAGACAGTGTGAATATTGCCCAGACGCGGCAGGGCTTGCGCCAATCGAAGCAAAGGATCAGCTAGCAAAATATGGAGGCGCTCGTCGACCTGGTATTCGCCCAGCGGCAGAGGGTTTGACTCGCGTATGAGGAAGGGGAGCTTGATCCAACTCGTTTCATCCATCAGCCAATCGCCGTAGCGGACCTGGCTGGTGACGGCGTCGAGCGCGCGCCGCGTATCGCCCGATTGGATCGCGCCGCGGTACGTCAGCATGTAGACGCCAACGCAGAACGAGACGATGAGGAGAAAAACTCGGCAGCGATGAATGTGATCGGCGGAGCGGGTCATGGCGGTCGCTTCACGAAGGGGAGCCCGACCAACCGGTGACTTCTCCTTTGGTTTTGATGATGGCGAGGAGCGCGTCAGCGATCCGATGCAGGTCGGCGCGCGCCATTTGTTGGAAAGCCATCGCCAAGCGAATGAAAGCCTGATTCTCGCGTTTCAATGTGAACTGGCGCCATTCCGCTTCCAATTCGCTGCCATCTTCCGCCAGGTTGGCGGGCGGCGCCTGTTCGAGCAGGAATTGAGGCTGCACAAGGAAAGCGCTTAGTTCCACGTCGATGGCCTGCGCCAGGGCATCCAGGCAGCTGACCGGAATCGGCGCCTCGCCCAATTCAAATCGTTCGAGCAAGTCGTCTTCCAATCCTGCTGACGCGCCTACGTCTTGCTGGCTGTGGCCAGCCGATATCCGAGCCGCGCGCAACATGACGCCGATCAAAGGCCGCCGGATACGCAGATACTCCGTTTGCGCGCTTTGACGCCGAGCGGGCGCGCCATCCGCGTCGGCAGCGCCGCCGTTGAGAAAGACCGCGAGCAATTCCAGTTCGGGCAGCGACGGCGTTTCCTCACCGTGCTCCCAGGCTTCGATCAATTGCGGCTCGGCGCGCATAAAACCCGCGCATTCCGCCAGGCTGCGCTGCGCCTCCAAGCGATAAATCCGTATCAAAACACCGACGATCTTGCCGCGCAGGCGGCGCGCTTCCTCGTGTTGCGATGTCTTGTTCGTCTTTACGATCGGGGCTTGCAGCGTCTCAAGCGCCGCTTGTGTTAATTCAACGCGATCCATCAAATGTCTCAACTTTGTGTAGAGCGAATTATAGACCTGAGCATGATTCAAAGCAAGAAAATCAGGCGGCCAAATTGGTCATTCAGCATTTGACGAGGCGGCTTGCGAGGAGCAGGTGATTGTGGCAGGATGCAGACGACGCCATGCAAGAGTCGAAAGCGGATGTGACCGCGAGGTGAGATGATGCCGTTAAGGGCGCATCACGAAATGAATCGGCGGTCGTGGAATGAAGCGACCAAGGCGCATAACAGCCACAAAGGCGACCAGGCGGCCTTTTTCCGCCGCGGCGGCTCGACGCTTTTTCCCGAGGAACGCGGGCTGCTCGGCGACCTGGCGGGCAAGACCTTGCTCCACCTGCAGTGCAATTGCGGCCAAGACAGTTTAAGCATCGCCAAGCATCTGGGCGCGGATGTGACCGGCCTGGATATCAGCGACGAAGCGATTCGATTTGCTCGCAAGCTGTCGAACGACAGTGGCATCGACGCCCGCTTTATCCGCGCCGACATTTACGATTACTTTCTCGATAAGCGCGAACAATTCAATCTTGTTTTCTCGTCTTATGGCGTCCTCTGCTGGCTTTCCGACCTGGCGGCTTGGGGGCGCGGAATCGCGTCTTGCCTGGCTTCTGGCGGGCGATTCGTGCTGGTGGACTTCCATCCGGCGCTTTCCATGTTCAATGAGACTTGGGAATTACGCTATGATTTCATGGGCGGTACAGCTTACGAGTTTGAATCGGGCGTGGGCGATTATGTGGCGCTGACCGGCGCCGCCGCCGAAATCGACAAATTGCTGCCGGGACTGCAGGATTTCCACAATCCGCATCCCGGGGTTGAGTACATCTGGGGCATCGCCGAAATCGTGACGGCGCTGCTCGAGGCCGGGCTGTCTCTGTCGCATCTGACGGAATACAACTATTGCAATGGCTTCAAGCCGATGTCCGATATGGTCGAATTGAGCGCGAGACGCTTTGCAATGCCGGCGCATTTGCCGCAGAATATTCCGCTGATGTTCAGCCTGATGGCGGAAAAGACCGTTTGACGCGCAACATGGGGCAAGACGCCATTGCCTCATTCAGTCCGGCAGCTTGGTGTCTTCGTCGTATTTCGACATGAATTCAAGCGCCTCAGCCTTCATCGCGTCGGTCAATCTAAAGTTCTGACTGAAGTAGACCGATTCGGGAAAGCGATAATTCCAGGCGCGATAGAAATCGGCTCGTCGGATATCCCGGCTGAGATTGCAATCGAAGCGAACCAGGTAGCCGTTGGCGAGCGGTCCCTCATGACTGTGCTGAACATGCGCCAAGCCCCAGGTGATCCCGACGCCGTCTCCGCTGTCGCTGAAGGCGTCGGGCACATAAGGTCCGGCGGCTACCGGCGGCGCGGTGACCTTGCCGACGACTTCAAAGTTCAAGCCATCGGCGGCGAACTGCACCGTGTTCTTTTCCGGTCCTTCATGGCTAGTGACAGCGACGATGCCTTCGCGATAAGGATAGAGGAAGGTCTCGTGCCCGCTATTGGTCAGCGGATTCAGGGGCGACTTGACGAAGGGCCCGCGCGGATTGTCGGCGATGGCGACGCCCCAGCCGACGCCCAGATCGTGGCGGTAGGTACGTCCGAATCGCACACCCTTGTAATATAAGCAAATCTGCCCCCGGTACATCAAGACGTAGGGATCGTGCAGCTTGTGCGAGTCCCAGTCGCCGAAGCTGTCCACCGCGTCGGCGTCATCGGCCTCGCCGACGAAGTTCCCCCGCCGCCCCGGTCGCAGTACCGGCTCGCCAAGTTTCGTCCACGGTCCCTCCGGCGAGTCGGCCCAAGCCAGGCCGATCTGGTGAATTGAGCGACGTTTCCATACCCCGCTGATTACTTGATAATAGAGATAATATTTGCCGTCATGAATCAAGATATCGGGCGTAAAAACTGACCGATCGTCGAATGCTCCCCTATCTCCGCGCAGCACAGCTGGTCCGCGCTCTTCCCAGCTGAAGCCGTCCTGTGAGGCGGCGAACCATATATCAGCCATATCCCAATCCCAGGCGGGCCGCCTTTCGCTGGCGCAAGCTATGCCCAGCCATCGTTGCGCTGTTTGCCGCCGCGTATACCACACGTAGTATGTGCCGCCGACTTTGATGACTTTGGATGGATCGCGCCGCGTGACCTCCGGCTGCTTGCCGATCCCGCCGACGCGCGAATACTTGAATGCGCTGAAGAATTCGCTGCCCTGGTCCTTGTAGACGCCGAAATTTTCGTACACGCGCTCCATCGCCGCGCTGACGGGACCGCTGGGCCGGTCTTCGTCGGGTCTTTCCGGCTCATTGGCATAGATCAGCGGCTGCATATTGCGCTCGTTCAGCGCCAGGTCGGGCGAAAAATAGACCGCTTCCGGATAGCGGATATTGGTTTCGCGATATCCGGGCCGCTCTACATTGCGCCGCAGGTTGCAGTCGAAGCGCACAATGTAAGAGTTTCCGCTTTTCATCTCTTCCGTGGCGATATGCGCCAAGCCCCAGCCTATGCCCGCGCCGTCTTTCGCATCGCAATAAGAATCGGGCGCGAAGGGTCCGGCGGCCAGCGGCGGAAGAGACACATGGGCGACCACATCAAAATTCAACCCGTCGCTCGCGTATTGAATCGTATCTTTCTCCGGCCCGTCGTGCCCGCAAATAGCGAGCAGGCCCGCGCCATAGGGGAAGAGGCAAGTCTCGTGCCCGCTGTTGGTGATTGGATTAAGCGGCGACTTGACAAAGGGACCCTCGGGCTTGTCAGCGATGGCCAGGCCCCAGCCGATGCCACGCGAATACTTGGTCGTCCAGCCCATCGGCTGCCCCTTGTAATAGAGCCAATACTTGCCGTCTCGGACGAGGATGAAAGGGTCGTGCGCTTTATGACTGTCCCAGTCGCCATAGCGCGCCACTTCGTCGGAGTCGTCATCGCCGAGCCATTCGCCGGGCGCCCCCGGGCGCAGCACCGGCGCTTCGGCCCGCCGCCAGGGACCATCGGGCGATGCGGCAAATGACAGGCCGATGGAATTGCGCGTGCGGCTGCGATAGGGGTAATCGACCGCTTGATAGTACAGGTAGAATCCGTCCCGGGTGATCAAGACATCCGGCGTAAATACCGATCGCCCGTCGTAAGCCTCGCGCGGACCTCGTGTGACGGCGACGCCGCGCTCCCGCCAATGGAAACCGTCTTCAGAGGTCGCGTACCAGATTTCGGCCAAATCCCAATCGAAGACGGGCGTGCTCCATGTCTGTTCCCGCTGAGGCGGCTTGTTGCTATGGTCGCGGTCATGCAGCGTCTCACGCCGCGTGTACCACACATAGTAGAGGCCGTTAATCCGCAAGACTGTGGTCGGGTCGCGCCGCGTGACGCCCGCTTCCGCCCCAATTCCAGTGATCCGACTGTACTTGAATGTGGTGTAAAACTCGTTGGTCGAATCCTGGTAGAGTCCCCATTTGTCGTAGAGACGCGCGTGGGCGGCGCTGAGCGGGCGATTCGTCGGCTTGCGCGCGCTCGGCTCGCCCGGCAGGCGCGCTGTATCGTTCGTCGCGCCTTTCACGATTCACCTGTCTTCCGCGATCATTGCGGCCGCTTTCTCGCCGATCATGATGCAGGGGGCATTGGTATTGGCGTTGATGATACGCGGCATGATCGAGGCGTCGGCGACGCGCAAGCCCTCGAGGCCGCGCACGCGCAGCCGCTCATCGACTACCGCCATCGCGTCGCGCCCCATTTTGCAGCTGCCGGCCGGATGATAAATCGTGGTTGCGAATTCACGGATGTAGTGGATCAGCTCGGCGTCGCTTTTGACTTCTTCGCCGGGCAGGAACTCGGGTCCGCGATAGGCTTCGAAGGGCGGCGCCAGCGCGATCTCCCGGCCGAGCTTCAACCCAGCGATCAGCACCTGCACATCAGCCTCTTCGTTCAGGCAGCCGAAGTCGATATGCGGCGGCTGGAGCGGGTCGCTCGACAGCAACTTCAGTTCGCCGACGCTTGTCGTGCCGACCAGGCCGACCAGTACGGTAAATCCGTGACCCGCGGGTGTCTCGAATCCATGCCGAATGAACCAATCCGGACCGAAGTGATATTGCAGTTCAGGCGCCGGCGAGTCGGGGTCAAGACGGACGAAGCCGCCCGCTTCGCCGAGATTCGATGTCAGAGGGCCCATTCGTTCGTCGTGATAGCGCTTTACTTGCTCCGGCGCGTCCTTGTCGGCCAAGCTGAGTGGCTTGGCGCAGTGATAGGCGAGGGGGACTTGCATATGATCCATCAGGTTTTGGCCTACGCCGGGCAAGTCCAATATCGTGGGGATGCCGAATTCGGCAAGCTGATCGGCCGGACCCAAGCCTGAGAGCAAGAGCAGTTGCGGCGAGTTGATAGCGCCGCCGCAGACGATAACTTCCTCGGTCGCGCGCGCGGATTTGAGCGAGCCCTCATGCCAGTATTGGAGGCCACGGCAGCGCGTTCGCTCGAAATCCAGCCGGACAACCTGCGCAAAAGGAAGCGCAGTGAAGTTGCTCCGTCTTAGCGCCGGGTGGAGATACCCGACGGCCGCGCTGTGCCGCTGGCCGCGCTTCTGGGTGACTTGGTAGATGCCGAATCCTTCTTGTTGGCCATCGTTGAAATCGGCTTTATGCGCATAGCCCAATGTCAGCGCCGCCTCGACGAAGGCCCGGCTGAGTGGATTCGGATCCTGCGGATCGGCGACATTGATGGGGCCGCCGACGCCGTGATGCGCCGATTCGCCGCGCTCCTGGTGCTGCATCTTGCGGAAGAAAGGCAGCAGGTCTTCGTAAGCCCAGCCGTCGTTTCCGAGCGCCGCCCAGCCGTCATAATCCGATGGATGACCGCGCTGGTAAACCATGGCGTTCATGGAGCTGGTGCCGCCGAAGACTTTGCCGCGCGGCACATATTCGCGCCGATTGTTGAGCCCGGGCTGCGGCGCCGTTTGGTAATCCCAGTCTATTTCCGTGTGGAAAAGTTGGGAGAAGCGCGCCGGAATCTGGATGTCCTTGTCACTGTCGGGACCGCCGGCTTCCAGCAGCAGCACCGTACAGGTCTCGTCTTCGCTGAGTCGGCTCGCCAGCGCGCAGCCGGCTGAGCCCGCGCCAATGACAATGTAATCCGCAGCGATCATGAACCGCTCCCGCTATCGACGCCAATTCAAACTGCCGGAAGGCGGATTTGAAATGCGCATGTCAATTGTCTACAATTCAGCCATTATACCGACCAAATCCGCGCGTCACAATTTCTGCGCATCGGATTCCGCGAACTATTTAGGAGGAACCATGAGCGAAGACAGACAGACATCCGGCGCATTTCCTGGGCGGCTGCCGCTGGAGAAGCCAACAGATCGGCCGCTGAGCGCCGCCATGCACCGGCTCTACGATATGTGGACGCCGCGGCAGGATGCGGGCAACCCCTTCTACACCGTCTTCAAGTATTCTCGCGTGACGGGCATCGGCCTGGATGAATCCGAATTGTCAGTCTCGCGGCGCGACCCATCCAAGGTGCTCAAAATCGGTGACACCTATTATGTCTGGTATACGCGCAGAGCGACAGAGCGGATGCCAGTCGGGCGCTTCAATATCGACCAGGGCGATGATGAGACGCCGGTAGTCGATTGGGATCTGGCCGATATCTTTTACGCGACTTCTAAAAATGGCTTCCATTGGGAAGAGCAGGGCCTTGCCGTTCCACGCGCGCCCAAAGGAAACTACGGCGATCGCTCGCTGTCGACGCCCGATATTCTGGTCTACGGCGGGCGCTATTATCTCTACTATCAGTGCTTCACGACGATGTGGCGCCAGAACGACTGCGTCAATGTCAGCATGGCGTATTCGGATTCGCCCGACGGTCCCTGGACCCGGCTTGAGCGCCCAGTGGTTCATCAGGGCGCCGACGGCGACTGGGACAGTTGCGCCATTCACGATCCGTATCCGCTGGTGTACAAGGGAAAGATCTGGGTCTACTACAAAGCCTCGCCGGTGGACAAAGCGCCGGGCAATCTCCGGCTCGCGCAAGGCGTCGCCATCGCCGAGCATCCCGAAGGACCCTACATCAAGTCGGCGCTTAATCCGGTGACGAACTCGGGTCATGAGACCATGCTCTGGCCCTACGAGGACGGCATTGCCGCGCTACTGATCCAGGACGGGCCCGAAAAGGACACGATTCAATTCGCGCCGGACGGACTCAATTTCGAGCCCAAGGCGCACGTACAGATGTCGCCGCACGCGCCGGGTCCGTTTTGCCCGGACGCCTTCGCCGACAATGGCGATGGGCGCGGCATCACCTGGGGACTCAGCCACATCATCCCGCAGACGCCAAATACGAACAAGGGCTTGTACATTGTTCGCTTCGACTGCGCCCTGTCGCGCGATGCCGAGCGCCCCGATTTCAAGGGCAGCAACCTGCACTGGCATGAGGCATCCTGGTTCCAGCCAATCGTCCGCCTGTCCGACGAGTGGCGGGCGCGCATCATCGCGGAGCAAGCCAATTTCGACCGCCCGACTATCGGCACCTAAAAGCGGGCGACAGATTCGGCTCAGCGTCCCATCCAGCCGCCGTCGACGACCAGGATTTCGCCGTTGACGAAGTCGGAGGCGGCCGAAGCCAGGAAGACCGCCGGTCCTTTGAAATCATCGGGGTGGCCCCAGCGCCCGGCTGGTATGCGCTCGAGGATGGAGCGGTAGCGCTGCGGGTCGTTCTGCAGCGCTTCGGTGACATCCGTGCGCACGTAGCCCGGCGCGATGGCGTTGACTTGCACGCCGCGTCCCGCCCATTCATTGGCGAGCGCCTTGGTCAATTGACCCAAGCCGCCCTTGCTCGCCGCGTAACCGGGCACGGTGATGCCGCCTTGAAAAGTCAACAGCGAGGCGGTGAAGATGATTTTGCCGCGGCCGCGCGCGAGCATTGGCGCGCCCAGTTCGCGACTGAGGATGAACTGCGCGTTGAGATTGGTCTCGATGATCCGGTCCCAATATTCATCAGGATGGCTCTCGGCTGGTTCGCGCAGCACTGTGCCGGCGTTGTTGATCAGAATATCGATGACTGGATGACGCGCCTTCACCTCGCTGATGAATCGGTACAGGCCCGAACGATCGGAGAAGTCACAGCGATAGCCAGTGAAGGAGCGCCCGAGCGCCCTGACCTCAGTCTCGATGGCGCTGCCCGCAGCCTCCAGGTTGGCGCTCACGGCGATGATGTCGGCGCCGGCTTCAGCTAAGCCAAGCGCCATCGCCTTGCCGATGCCGCGGCGCGCGCCGGTGACGAGCGCCGTCTTGCCGTCCAGCCTGAATAATTCCGAAACTTTCATCTAGATCTCCAGCAGAATCTTCATCACTTTGCCGCCTTTTTCCATATCTTCAAAGCCGGAAGGCAGCGCGCTCAAGGGCCGAACATCGGTGATCAGCTCATCCAGGGGCAGATCGCCGGCGGCCGCCAAGTCGATGGCGTCGGCGAAATCCTGCGGCTCGTAGACGCGCACGCCCTGCAAGCGCAGCTCGCGCCAGAAAAACCGGAACAGGTCAACCTCCGGCTTGCGGGCGAAGATGGCAACGATCACCGCCAGCCCGCGCGTACGCAGCAATTCCGTCATGACGGCGGCGCCCGCCTGGGAACCCGACACTTCGAATACAATGTCGGCGCCCGCTCCCCGCGTCCGTTGCATGACCAGCTGGATCAGATCGGCCTCACTAGGATTTACCGCCTCGAAACCAAGATCTTGGGCTAGCTCGACGCGATAGGGGTTGATCTCGGAGACGATGACGTCGGCGCCGGCTTGCCGCGCCACCAAAGCCACCAGAATGCCAATCGGTCCGCCGCCCAATACAACCACCTTGTCGCCGGGCTGAACCTCAGCCAGTCGCACATCATGACAGGCGACAGCCAGGGGTTCAATCAAGGCGCCGTGCTTAAGCGACAGGTTTGCTGGCACACGATGCAAGGTATAGGCTGGCACGGTCCAATAGCTTTGAAACGCGCCGGGCGTATCAATGCCAAGGAAGTTCAGGTTGTGGCAGATATGATTGTGCCCGGCGGCGCAGGCCGGGCATTCGTTGCAGGGCGCCAGCGGCAAGACAACAACATGATCGCCAATTTCAAAGTCCTCGACGCCGGCGCCAAGCTCGTGTATCGTGGCTGACATTTCATGCCCCATGACCAAAGGCATTTGCACGCGCGCGTCCATGGCGCCGTGGTAGATGTGCAGATCAGTGCCGCAGATGCCGCAATGCGACACCTTCAGCTGCGCCTCGCCAGGGGCGGGGTCGACCGCATCGCCGGCGCCCAATCGAATCCTTCGGTCGCCTTCGTAATAGGCTGCTTGTGCCATTGGTGGTTTCCTCGCCTTATTCGATTGCGCAGTCGATCGTCAACTGGTAGACAGTTCGCTCCCTAGCCTACCTGCTGAGCCTTTGCGCGCGGCGCCTGACATAGGCTTTACTGAATATTAGTCGACAGGGCTTCTATCGCCGCGCGTTTGTCATCAGCGCGGATCGCGTCCAGGATCCGTTTGTGCTCGCGGTAGCTCTCCATGATGTCGTCCAGGCGATTGTATTGCATCATCATGCGCATGGCTATTGGCTGCCACAAGGTGAATAGATCCTTGTCATCATGGCTTTGGATGATCGCCTGATGGAAGCGCAGATCGTGGTCGGTCAGCGATTTCAGATCGTTCGCCACGCAGGCCGCCTTGATCTCGCGCAGGATCTCGTCCCAGACTTCGATGTCATCGTCGGTGACGCGCTCGAAAATACTGTTGAGGACGAATACCTCGATCGTCCGCCTCAATTGCACGACGAGCGGACGCACCTCGTCGCTTGGGTTCTCGGCCACGCGGACGCCCTTATTCGGCTCCAGCACCAGCAAGCCTTGCTGCGTCAATTGACGAAAAGCCTCGCGAACGGGACCGCGACTGACGCCGAAACGTTTCGAGAGGTCAACCTCGCGCAGCGGGTCGCCCGGCTTCAGTTGGCGGGCGAGGATGTCCTGCCGCAAACGGGCGGCGATCTGCTCCGGCAGCGTGCGAAAAATCTCAAATTCCGGCATCGTCACAAATCCGTCCCGCTTTTCGTCGCCCTCGCGCAATGAACAGACATAGGCCTGCGTTCGTTAATTCCCGCTGTGGATAAGCGCACGACGACTTACTGCTTGTATGGATCGGCCGCGTCGCGCAAACCATCGCCCAAGAAGTTGAAGGCGAGCACCGTGACGATTACAAATAGACCGGGAATGAGCAGCCAGGGGCTTTGACTGAGGCTGCGGATATTCTGGGCATCCTGGAGCAGCACGCCCCAGCTGACCGCCGGCGGGCGGATGCCAATTTGCAGGAAGCTCAAGGCCGTCTCCGCCAAGATCATGCCGGGCACCGACAGGCTGAGCACAACAATCAAAAAGCTGGCGAAGGATGGCAGCAGATGCTTGACGATGATGTTCATATCGCCCATGTTGGAAATACGCGCCGCCATGACGAAGTCGGCCTCGCGCAATTCAAGCAGCTTGCCGCGAACGGCGCGCGCCAACTGCGGCCAATTCACAACCGCCAGGACGATCGTAAAGCCGAAGTAGACTTGGACGGAACTCCATTCCGGCGGGAAAGCAGCAGCCAGCGCCATCATCAAGGGAATCTGCGGGATCGAAACCAGAAACTCGATGACGCGCTGCACAACGATGTCAACCGAGCCGCCGAAGTAACCAGAAATCCCGCCAAACAGGCAACCGAGACAGAAGCTGCTGACCATGCCCAGAAAGCCGATCGATAATGAAATGCGCGACGCGTGCATCGTGCGCGAGAACAAATCGCGCCCCAGTTCATCGCTGCCAAACGGGAAGAAGACTGCCGGCTCATCCACGCCAACCAGGTGAATATCGGTCTCGATCAGTCCCAGCAGCTTATACGGCAAGCCGCGGACAAAGAAACGCAGCGGATAACGGCGCGACGTATCATCTGTATAGTTGCGTTTCAGCGTATCCATATCCAGCTCTTGCGTCATGTCGTAGATGAAGGGCTGCAAATGAAAATTGCCTTCGGCGTCAAGGAATCGAATCGTGTTCGGCGGCGCTTTCGCATATTTGACGTGACGCTTGTGATGATCGTTGACCGAGTAGAATTCAGGAAAGATCGCCATCGAATAGAGAAAGATAATGACCAGCGCCGAGACCATCGCCAGCCGGTGACGGCGAAACTTGCGCCAAATCAACTGCCATTGCGACGCCAGGTAATAGCTCTCGTCATACTGGACGGCTTGTTTCACGGGGCTAAACCGGCGGCTAGCCAGGCGGCGCAGCATATCGCTTCCTCGTCAATTGGCTGTGCGTTCCATGCGAATGCGCGGATCGACCACCACCAGCAAGATGTCGGACACGGTCGTGCCGATGACGGTCAGTATCGTTACGAACATCAGCAGGGTAGCGCTAAGGAATGTGTCTTGGGTGATCAGCGCCCGCACCATCATCGGCCCCGCTGTTGGCAGCCCCAATACCCAAGCCGTGATGGTGCCGCTCGAAATCAGCGCCGGGAAGAGCCAAGCCAAGCCGCTGACGATAGGATTTAGCGCGACCCGCACCGGGTACTTGAAGAGCAGCTTCACTTCCCCCACGCCCTTGCTGCGCGCCGTTATCACATATTGCTTGTTGAGTTCATCGAGCAGCGTGCCGCGCAGCACGCGAATCATCCCGGCAGTGCCGGCCGTGCCCACTACAATAATTGGTATCGGCAAATGGAGCATCAGATCGCCGATCTTTGCCAAGTTCCAGGGCGCATCGAGATACTCGGGCGAAAACAGACCCGTGAGGTTGAGCCCGTATGATTTCCAGGCGATGTACAGCATGATGAGCGCCAGCATAAAATTAGGTATCGCCAAGCCGATGAAACCGACGAATGACACAATATAATCGACGAGCGAATACTGATGCGTCGCCGAATAGATGCCGATCGGAATGGCCACGGCGAAGGTGAAGACCGCGCTCAGGATCGCGATGGTGAATGTCAGCGCCAGCCGCTCGCCGATGATATCGCGCACGGGCTGCTGCCAGTCAAATGAAAAACCGAATTCCCCGCGCAATACTTGCCCGAACCATCTGAAATAGCGCAAGGTAGTCGGAAGGTCCAATCCGTATTGAGCGCGCAGCCTGTCGACTTCCTCGTCGCTCAGGTCTTGGCCCGCCTGCTCAAGCCGGCTGATGTAGGTGGAGAGATAATCGCCGGGCGGCAGCTCAATGATGACAAATGTGACTATTGAGACCAGCCACAAAAGGAAGACCATATATACGAGACGCTGAAATACGTAACTCTTCATTCACTAACGCTTCAGCAGCCTATTTTCATAGGAAAATCCCGAATGAGGGCGGGGATGATTTCCCGATTCTAGCGCCGGTCGTTTTCATTGTCAACAATTTACACAATACAATCTTTTGTAATTCAAAGGCGCGTCGGTTATCATCTGCCAAGCTTGGCGAAGCTGCCCGGATGCTCGTCCGCACGCTCGCCCAGGCTGGATACTACCCGAGGACGCGGATTGTGACCACAGGTACGGCGTCGATAGAACGGTGATAATCAAGGACCTTAGGACCCACCATTATCGCTTGCCTTTGACTCATCCCATGACGGATGCGTCTCATGGCGCCATGACTCACTTTGAAGTGGTCCTGGTCCAGCTGCGCTCCGATTGCGGTTTGGCGGGAATTGGTTACACCTACACCATCGGCAGTGGCGGCGCGGCCATTCGTTCGCTCATTGCTTGTGATATGGCGTCGATGCTGCTGGGCGCCGATGCCAATCGCATTGAAGAGATTTGGGAGCGGATGTGGCGGCGCCTGCACTACATTGGTCGGGGCGGATTGGTCGCCTTCGCCATGTCGGCGGTAGATATCGCTATGTGGGATCTGAAAGGGCAGCGCGAGAACCAGCCCTTGTGGAAATTGCTCGGCGGCCATTCGAGCCAGGCGCGCGCATACGCCGGCGGCATCGACTTGCAGCTGGGTCCCGACGAGTTGG
Organism: Chloroflexota bacterium; assembly: GCA_026706455.1. Lineage (GTDB taxonomy): Bacteria > Chloroflexota > Anaerolineae > Aggregatilineales > Phototrophicaceae > UBA6055. The sequence goes on from JAPOYS010000148.1 coordinate 117,300, forward strand.
TCGAGCAGACGCGCGACAACTTGCGGAAGGGCTTCCGCGCCATCAAGATCAAAGTTGGGCGCGACAAACTCTCGGAAGATGTCGCTCGCCTGCGCGCCGTGCGCGACTGTGTGGGACCCGATATGCCGCTGATGGTCGACGCCAATATGCGTTACACGGTCGAGCAAGCCATAAGGGCGGCGCGCAGTTTTCGCGACTACGACGTCTACTGGTTCGAAGAGCCAACGATTCCCGATGACTACAAAGGCATGGCGCGCATCGCGATCGAGGGAGGGCTGCCAATTGCGGCCGGCGAGAACCTGCATACGATCTATGAGTTTCGCCACACGATCGAAGACGCCAAGATCGCCTTTCCCGAGCCTGACGTATCCAATATCGGCGGCATAACCAACTGGATGCGCGTGGCAAAACTGGCTTACGCGCACAATCTGCCAGTCACATCGCACGGCGTGCACGAACTGCATCTGCATTTGCTGGCTGCGGTTCCCAACGCCTCGCTGCTGGAGGTGCACAGCTTTGGCCTGGAACGCTTCATCACGAATCCGCCGAAGCTCAAGAATGGGATCATGCAAGCGCCGAACGCGCCCGGGCACGGCGTTCAATTCGATTGGGAGCGCCTGAGCGAGTTCGAGATAAAGTAGGCAATTGATGCAGAAGCGTGCTACAATATGGCGGACTGATTGTCAACAATGGACAATTTACAATAGATTGGGCGCCGTTTGATGTTGCTTCGGCAGCAAGGCGACGCGGATTTGTTGGCGCCGACCGTCCAATTGCCGGCGCAGGAAAGTGAAGGGAGGTGCATGGCCGAACGCCGAGGGTATAGGAAAACACCGCGATGAAAGTTCTAGAGAGGATTCTACCCATGAAACACAAATTGTTTATCTGCTGTCTGGCGCTTGCCCTGGTCCTGCTTTCGGGCTTGGCTCTGGCGCAAGACATGAGCGAAGGCGATCTCGTATATCCCTTCCAATACGCCGACCTGCATGCCTATGCCGCCGCCACCGGCAATAGCATTGACATGTGGGGCGAAGCGCCGATGCTGGCTGAGATGGCCGCCGCTGGCGAGCTGCCGCCGCTTGAAGAGCGCTTGCCGGCGCAGCCCGCCGTTGTGCAGCCGCTGGAAGCGGTCGGCGAGTATGGCGGCGAATTGGCTGGCCCCACCACCAACCCGACCTGCTGCGGCTGGGATGTGCTGGAGATGCGCTTGCAGAAGCTGCTGACGATCGACACCGATCTCAGTTCCATCATCCCCAATATCGCCCGCGCATACGAAGTCTCGGACGATTGGACCACCTTCACATTCCATCTGCGCGAAGGCCATCGCTGGTCGGATGGCGAACCCTTCACCACCGAAGACTTCCGCTTCTACTTTGAAGATGTCCTGGGCAACGCGGAATTGACGCCGAATATCGGCGGGCCCTGGAGCTTGGACGGCGCGCTGCCGCAGGTGGATATCATCGACGAAACCACAGTGCGCATGACCTATCCCGCGGCGCGCCCGACCTTGCTCATCGCCGTCGGCAGCGAGGTGAATCATCGCGGTTTCCGCCCGGCGCATTACTTCAAGCAGTTCCATATTGACTACAACGAAGACGCCGACGCGCTGGCGGCTGAGAACGGCTTCGAAGGCTGGGTCCAGCAGTTCAACGCCAAGATGAACCCGTACACCTTCACCTGGAACCTCGGCTCGGAGACCGATCCCTACGCGCCCACGCTGAACACCTTCGTCTTCGTGCGCGAAGATTCCTTCGGCAACAAGTACTATGAGCGCAACGCCTACTTCTTCAAGGTGGACACCGCGGGCAATCAGTTGCCCTACACCGATTCGCTGCGCCGCATCCTGGTGGAAGATCTGCAAGTGCAAGATTTGAAAGCCATCTCCGGCGAGTATTCGCACTATGGCTGGGGCACGCTGCTGAGCTACCCGACGTATCGAGAGAACGAAGAAGCGGGCGGTTACCGCACAGCCACAGCCGAATACAGCCGCGGCAACGAATACTCGATCATGTTCAACTTCACGACGCCGA